>CAYSJO010000068.1:0-7365 GCA_964431285.1 uncultured Planctomycetaceae bacterium | reverse complement strand
TGCCGTACCTGCGCGGCGCTTGTCCCGGCCTACGCGACTGAGCCAATTCGATCATCCGGACTTGAGTACAACCAGCGTCCTCTACCAGCAGCCAGTTCCAGTGAGTCGGCTCTTTATGTCCTTCTTCGAGACGAAACAGATGAATGAGCGCTACCAGAAATCTGAAGCCGTACTGATCGATCATGGCACGGGGCTGTTCTGACGGTTTTGTGTAAACTCGAAAGCGTGCAGTCGTATGGCACTGCACTCAGTGTCGTTGGCTTCCAGGCTTCCGGCCGACGCGATTGCGCTAGGATGCCGCAAATTCTAAGGACGCCAGTCCCATCGCTCCTCTCCATTCAATAACCTGGGAAATTCTCATGGCCCATCGCTGTCTGCTGATCGCTGCTGTCGTCGTCTCGGTTGGAACCAGCGTCCATGCGGAAAAACTGCTGCCGGAATCTGCGGTCCGACGGACAGGTTCTGTTACAGCTTTCTTTGCCGGCTGGTCCGCCCAGGAGCATCGCATTCACGAAGCACTTGAGGACGACACCACTTTTAACTTTGTCGGCACACCACTCATCGACGTGGCCGAGTACATCTCAAGGCAGCACGACTTCCCGCTGCTTCTCGATGTCGCTGAGCTCGAAAAGGCCGGAGTTCTGACCGATGAGCCCGTCAACCTGACCCTGAGCGACGTCTCTCTGCGGTCAGCCATGCGACTCATGCTGCGGAACATGAAGGCCGACTTCATGGTCAAGCGCGATGTGCTGATCGTCACCACGGCCGATCAGGTTGCCCTGCAGACCACGACCCGAACGTATCCCGTCTGCGATCTGATTCCGGCGGACAACGACGAGGCGTGGGATGAGCTGGCGGAAGCCGTGAAGTCCGCATCCGGCACAACCTGGTCAAAGGATGAATCTGTCGTACCGGTTGCCAGTCTGAGCTGTCTGGTGGTGACTCAGAACCAGCTTGGACACGAATCAGTGGTGCGACTGCTCGATGCGCTGCGCGGGGCATAGATCAGCGACGGTCTTCTGAAAAGGAACCAACAGGTTATCTGCCGTTTTACGGAACCAGCGCGATGATTGTGGCCGAGATCGAAGGACAGGACCGCCTGCGACGTCTCATCGTCAGACCGGTCCTCGTAGTGAATCCCGAGTCGTGTCGCGCGATCGGCGTCGTACTCACACGCCATCGCTATGACGTGAAAGACAAGCTGCAGTCGGCTCTTTCCGAAATGACTTACGAGGAAGTCCGGACAGCCGAAGGAGTTCAGGCGGCAAAGAAAAAGCTCGAAACCGTGTTTAACAGTTTTCTGGTCACAAAGCAGGCTCCGCGGGTCAATGGCGTGCTGTTCGATGAGTGGCTTGTGCGCTAAAGGTTGAACACGTCGCGATTCACTGCGACAGCTCCGGAGTTTGTGTCGCCCGCATCCATCAAGCGCCATTGATCGGATGGTCGAAACCAGTACTCCGGTTCGCTTCCACTTTTCCGGTCCAAGATGGACCGCAACCCCCTCCAACAGAGATCCTGCCATGCTAAGCTGGTCAGATTCCGCACACGGTTACGCGGTGGTGCTTCCCGCCGCGATTTTCTGTCGATCGGCGCTGCCGGATTTGCCGGCCTGGCTCTGCCGACTCTGCTGCAGGCGGAAGAAGCCGCAGGGTGGCACTGGGTCAGAACTGTGCCAGTCTTTGGGGCAGGGTGGCACTGGTTGCTCGCAACCGGGGCCATCACAGCGTGCAGTGATTGCGCGGACTCCAATCTCGCGTGGGTCGTCAGTCCTTCACTTCACGACCAACGTGCAGCACGAGGGACGCTGCCTCGAAGTGTGAGTTTTCGAACTGGATGACCTGCTGTATGTCGCTTTCCGACTCGGGCGAATTCTGGCCGGCGTCGTTGATTGCGATCACCTGGAGGGATGACACACGATCTTTTCATGTTCCAGATTTCTCCAGGCCGTCACTCAGATGCAGGAAGAGGTGATAGAGACCGTCTGGGCCTGAATCAGTGGTCGGCCCGATGAGAACCAGGCTGCGACCGGTGAGGCCATCCAGGCGCCGAATTGTCAACGAGTACGTCGTCACTACTGCGACGCAGGCGATTTCGGCTTGCGGAAGTTGAGCTTTGTGATGTCATCACGGACTGGCTGCAGGCTCGAGCCTTTCAGGCGGTCGACGTTTTTCGCGATCCGGAACCACTCGCGTGACATTTCCGCGACCCGCTCGGGAAAGTCTGCGGCCTGGTCTCGCGTTTCGCTCCGGTCCTGATCGATTCGATACAGTTCCCAGCGACCGGACTTTGCTGAGACCAGCTTCCATGGTCCTTGTCTCAGTGCCCGGTCTTTGCCGAAGTGAAAGTACAGCGTCCCGTGAGGCTCGCGTGTTTCTCCGTGGAAGATCGGTAAGAGCGACCGTCCCTGAAGAGGGTCTATAACGCGGGCGCCAACCTGCTGCGGATACCGGGCGCCGGAGACATCGAGAAACGTTGCCATAAAGTCGATCAGATGTCCGGGCTGCTCTGTTACTGACCCCGGTTCCGTTTTCAATCCGGCCGGCCAGTGGGCGATCAGGGGCGACGAGATCCCTCCTTCGTGCTGGTTCTGCTTGTAGAGACGAAAGGGGGTATTACCAACGTGAGCCCAACTGGCGTCACAGGTCCAGTAGGACTTCGGATCCCAGGGCTTCCGATCGCGGCCCCGTGTACGCTCGAACGGGCAGGCACCGTTGTCCGAGCAGAATAGAAACAGCGTGTTCTCATAGACGCCCTTCGACTTCAGGGAATCGATCAGGCGGCCGACGTTCTGATCAAGCAGATCAACCATCGCCGCAAACACCTCCATGCGGTCAGCTTCCCAGCGTCGTTCCTCAGGACTCAGACTGTCCCAGGCCGGGATGTGATTCGGTCGCGGGCTCAATTCACACGCGTCGCTGAGCAGCCCTGACTCGGTTTGTCGTGCGTACCTCTCCGACCGCAACACGTCCCAGCCCCGATCGTACCGGCCGTCGTATTAGCGAACGGCGTCTTCAGGGGCCTGCAGGGGATAGTGAGGAGCATTGAAGGCCACATACAGCAGAAACGGATCCGACTTTCGGGTGGCTTCGTCAAGGAAATCAATCGCAAAGTCGGTCATGGCGTGAGTTGTGTAGAACGGTCTTCCGTTCAGAGTCTCGAGAACAGTGTAGGGCTCACCATTCAGCCGGAACGAGTTGTCTCCCGTAAAGAAATTCGTGGCACCGGACAGATGGCCCCAGTATCTCTCAAAGCCGAAATCGGTCGGCTGTCGGCTCAGATGCCACTTGCCGCTCATAGCGGTGAAGTAACCGGCACGTGCGACGACCTCAGCGATTGTTGCTCCACGACTCAGCTTAGCGCTGCCGGCCTGATCGCAGTACAGCCCGGTGAGCAGTGACACGCGCGAGGAGTGGCATTTGGCAGTGTTGTAAAACTGCGTGAACCGCAGTCCGCCTTCCGCAAACGCGTCAAGATTCGGCGTCTCGATTTCCGATCCGTAGCAACCGATGTCCGAGAAGCCGAGATCGTCGGCCATGATCAGAACAATATTCGGCCGCACGGGCTCGGCTGCCAAAACCGGCCGCCCCGACACACCGACAATAAAAATGCAGAGAAGCGACCGCAGCAACAATGGAGCTGGTAAGTTCGACATGGCAATTCTCGTCAGGTGGATGAACGCGACGGCCTCGGCATCGTAGTCTCCGGACTGTGGCGATTCCTGGGGCTCACTTCGACCCCGGCCACACTTCAAAAGAAACGCCCTGGCGGCGGCCCGTCGCTTCGGTCTGCCCGATGCAATACAGATGGTCGGCTGAGCGAAGAAGAACTGGCCGTTGGAGACGGCTATCGAGGCTTTGCACAGGCCGTCCAGACTGTTGCTGGCGATCTCGTCGTACTCGCGACCGGGACGCAAAACCCGATGATTTCACCGGACGAAGTTTTGATCCAGTGCAGGTGAAATGCTCTGGCGAGCGTGGCTACGGGTTTAACAAGGACAAAGCCTACGTGCTGGATGCCGACTGGTTACGGAGACACTCCACCGCGATGCGGATAGTGTCATAACTGATCTGCCCTTCGAACGACTCGTAGATAGGTTTCAGTCGTTCGTTTCCGAACTCGACAGTCGCTGCCTTGATTCGGGCGAAGTCAGCGGGATCGACCCAGGCGGTTGTGTCAACGATGCCTTCCGTGTGGATGAACTCGGCCAGGTATCCTCTGGTCGTTGATTCCGCCCGTCCGGTTTCACCGGCGACTGCGTCGATGGACGCGCCTTCCCGGAACATTTCGAATGATCTCGGTTTGGCCGAACGGGCGACTGTCGACGGGCGACTCGATTTGGCAGTGCGTTCATCGGGTGCTGCCGATGCGGGCCAGTTGTCCAGGGACAGTTCCGATGCCTGCGCGAATTCCAGGATATTACTGAGGAATGTCTCTCCGTAATCAGCCAGCTTCTTTTCTCCGATCCCGCGGATGTCGCGCATGCCTTCGAGCGACGAGGGGCGAACTCGGGCCAGGCCACGCAGTGACTCGTCCGTGAAGACGACGTACGCAGGCACACCGGCTTCCACGGCGATGTCGTGCCTGAGGATTCGCAGTTCATCGAACAGGTCACGGTCGACCCCTTCCCAACTGACGGCCAGTCGTTCAGCTCGCTTACTTTCGCGCTTCTTCGTTTCGGCCGCGCGCATCAATCGCGGCGTGATGTCTCCCTTCAGAAGCTGCCGGCCTCGCTGCGTCACTTCCAGAATGCTGAACGTGTTGCCCTGCATCCCCGTTTTCTGGACGCGCTCCAGGAAGTCCTGCGAGACGAGCTGTTCGATCCAGTCGCGGACAGCCTGCTGCGACTCGTCTTTGAGCAGTCCCCATGTGCTCAGGCGATCATGGCCATTGCGAAGAACCTTCTGGTCGCTCGACCCCTTCAGCACCAGCGACGTGTATTCACTGCCGAAATTCTGCCCTTGCCGTATCACACTCGACAGGATTTTCTGGCCAACGATCAGGGCGTCCTCAACGAGATCCAGCTCGCCCAGACAAACATCGCAGGCGTTGCACGATTCGGCTTCGTAGGTCTGCCCGAAGTACCGCACCAGGCTGCGGTGTCGACAGACGACTCCTGTCGAGTAGTCGATCATGGCGCGCAGAGAATTTCGCATGGCTTCGATGTTTCCAGTCGAATTCTCGATGTTCTGTTTCCATCGCGCATAGTCGCCCATCGAATAGAACAGGACGCATTCGGCTTCCAGACTGTCGCGCCCGGCGCGGCCGCTTTCCTGCTGATAATTCTCCAGTGAGCTAGGCATGCCGGCATGGATCACATACCGCACGTTCGATTTGTCGATGCCCATTCCAAACGCGACTGTCGCGATGATTGTGTCGATGGACTCCGCTTTGAATGCCTCCTGGTTTCGTCGACGTTCCTCGTCGGGCATACCGGCGTGGTACGGCAGCGTGCGGTGTCCCATCGCGTTGAGTTGATCGGACAGCTCTTCGGTACCTGCTCGGGTTGTCGTGTAGATGATGCCGGATTCACGAGGGTGGCGCTGCAGGACTTCTCGGATTTGCGTGACGCGACCATCGACCCGCTCACAGCGGTAAACAAGATTCGGACGGTCAAACGAACCGACGAGCACTTCAGGGTTACGCAGGCCGAGCTGTTCAACAACGTCTCTGCGGACGTGCTCGGTGGCGGTCGCGGTGAAGGCATGAATGCCGACGTGAGGAAAGTGATCCCGCAACGCTCGTAAGCCGCGATAACTGGGACGGAAGTCATGTCCCCACTCGCTGATGCAGTGGGCCTCGTCGATGGCGATGAACGAGATGTCCGTCGATTTCAGGAAGTCAATTGTCTGTTCCTGGACCAATCGTTCAGGAGCGATGTACAGCAGGCTGATCGCTCTGTGCCTGACGGCGAACGCAACTGCCTGCTTTTCCGCGAGCGTCTGCGTGCTGTTGATAAACGCGGCCTCGATGCCGCACTGATGCAGTGCGTCCACCTGATCCTTCATCAGGGCGATTAGAGGTGAGACGACGACAGCCAGACCGTCTCGGCACAACGCCGGAGCCTGGTAGCACAGCGACTTTCCCCCACCGGTGGGCAGCACGACCAACGAATCGCGGCCTTCCATCACGCACGAAATCGCCTGCTCCTGCAACGGCAGGAAACTGTCGTAGCCCCAGTATTTTTTTAGGACGTCGGTCAGCATGGATTCGTCGGGAACTGGTTGGATGTGGCGTCTGTCGTCGATTGTCGCAATGGTGGGGTCGGTCCGCTATCGCGGCGAGGGTGTTCTCGACGTGGCAACAATACCTTCGAGGACAAACAGTTCTTTTCGCTTCCGGGCCCATCCTCGACAACCGGCCGGCATCTTGACGTTACGCATCTCGAAACGAGTTTGAATGAAGATACTGGTCGCGTGGGACAGCGAAGCCGAAGTCGACCTGATCTCGATGTATCTGGGTGTCGACGACAACGAAGTCACGCCGGCAATCGGTGCAGGCGCCTTTGCCGAACAGGTAGCGACCGGCACGGTCTTCGATGTTGTGCTGATGTCGATTGACATGCCTGACGTCGATGGTGGCTATTTTCTGTTCGATCAGTTCAGGAAGCAAAGGCCCGAGATCCCTGTAGTCGGCGCCTGTCGAACAGAAGAAGTCATACGAATCGTCAAGTTCATGGCCAATGGGATGAAGGCCTACGTGATCCGAGACGCCAGCGGCGATTATATGTTCATGCTGCAGGCAATCCTCGACAGCACAATCGAAGCCGTGCGAGCAGCACACAACGAGGAACTGGCTCAGAAGCTGCGTGAGGAAGTCGAATCTGTTCGGAAACTGCAGCAGTCCGTGATCCCGAAACGCGTCGATGCTCCGGAAGGGTACGAGATTATCGGCCGCTACGAGCCGTCGCAGATTCGAGTGCTCGGCGGCCAGCCGGTCACCATGGCCGGAGGCGACTATTACGACGTATTTCGACTGCCGGATGACAACGTCGTGCTGTTGGTGGGCGATGCGTCGGAACATGGCATGAAAGCGGCCATGTCCATCATGACGATGCACACGCTGGTCCGCATGATTCGTACGCATGAGTACCGGGATACGGCTCACTTTGTCGAAGAAATCAACAAACAACTGTGCGAGCAGTCGATTGTCAGCGATAGAGGGCGGCTTCATCACAATGCTGTACGCCATTCTGGACGTCGGGAAGGGCGAACTGCAGTGGACGTCGGCCGGTCATCCCGATCGTGCAGAACTTCGATGCGGGTGTGGTCGAACTCGCGGCAGGTGTTGAGGCCGGCGGATTACCGCTCGCGATCATGGATGAGGCCGAGTACGCGGTCTACACGACGCCAGTTCCACCGACCGCCC
>CAYSJO010000067.1:0-7106 GCA_964431285.1 uncultured Planctomycetaceae bacterium | reverse complement strand
CTCCTGCTTTGACCGGATGCTGTTCAAGGGCTATCTGCCGCTCAGATGGGGCGACGCCATGGAACGCCTGCTCGCGTTGCAGGGACTGCGGATCAAGGACTTCAAGCTGTTCGTGATGAAGCACTCCGAGCGGATCAAAGAACATGCTGAAGCTGTCGCCGCTCGGAAGAACCGGCCGTTTCATTATGTCAGCGGGCGACTGCGGAAAGACGACCTCGCCCCGAAGATCGCTGAAGACGACGGGATCACGCAGGGACTCGTCTGCGGCATGCGCGTGCTCGAACCCTGCCAGAGTTTCAAGATGGTCCCCGGTGAAGGCCGGCCGCGACTGGTCAATGCCACACGCAAGTGTCTGTGTTTCTACTTCTACTTTATTGATCGAGAGTTCGGGCTGATGCACGTCCGCATTCAGTCGTGGTTCCCGCTGGTGATTCAGGTGTGTCTAAATGGTCACGAATGGCTGGCCCGCAAGATGGACCAGCATGGCATCGAGTACCGCAAGCAGGACAACGCGTTCTTGTGGATCAGTGATTGGCCGCGGGCCCAGAAATTCGCAGACCGCTTCGAGAAGAAAAACTGGCCGCGGGTGCTCAGTGCACTGGCCAGACGCGTCAATCCACTGCTGTCTGATGTCCTGGAGGGGCTCGATTACTACTGGGTCATGGATCAGGCCGAGTACGCCACGGATGTCATGTTCCATGATGCTGAGAGTCTGAAAGCTCCGTATGAAGAACTCCTGAAGCACGCCACGCTGTGCTTCGGGGCCGAGGATGTGTTGACCTTCCTCGGTCGAAAGATGCACGGGAGTTTTCAGGGCGAAGTGCTGACGGACATGAAGAAAAAGCGATTCCCCGGAGCGCGGGTGAAACACCAAGATGTAGGACAAGTTCGGGTGCGTACTGCGAGTAGAAACAGTGATCAACAATCCGCGTGAGTTCAAAATCCGCCGTCACGGGAAGCGCAAAGGGGAAGTGGTTCTGGACTGGTTCCCGATGGCCAAAGGCGTGGCGAACATGCCGCGTTATCGCGAGGTGACTCTCGCCGCCAACCGCCGTTATCTGGATGCGCTGTCGGCGGCCGGTGATCCCGGGGACTCGCAGCAGCGGCTGCGTCAACTGGCTCGCCGGGTCCGCACGAAAGGCCGCAGCCACCGGGGCCTGAACCCGGCGCGTCAGGACGATGTGGAACTGCTGGCTGCCGTCATGCGCGGCGAACACTCGATTCAGGGATTCCACAACGCCGACGTGAGGGGACAACTGTTCGAAGCGACCGAAGATCCGGTTGAGCGTCGCCGCCAGAGCCAGAAGGTGGGCCGACTCCTGTCGCTACTTCACGCGCACAAGTTGGTCGCCAGGATACCCCGCACCCGCCGCTGGCGCGTCACCACAGCCGGAACCAGAACAATGGCAACCATCCTCAGATACCATTACGCCAAGTACATTCAGGCGGTCTGACAGTCATGCGCGCAACCGGCGCGCATGACTCGATGAAAGACTCTAAGTGATGCTCGACGTCGTACCGAAGTGAATAAGCCCCTGCCGTTGGCAGGGGCTTATTTCGTTTAGTTAGTTATGGGCCGCTGCCTCAAAAGCACTCACGACCGTTTGAGTCTCGTTCTTCGAACTCTGTCAAAAACGGGGTGATCCGGCAGGTCGAAAAGTGATTCAAAGAAGCCCGTGAATGACGCCGCAACGTGCTCGTCCGGCTCACCTTCGAAACTCCAGGCGATCACCCAAGGTTCGGACAGCGATGCGGAATAGTCCAGACAAAGAAGATTGAACTCCTGTATGGCCCGGGCGTCATGCTGACAGTAATCGATCGCTGCGATCGGCACTAAAAGGTACTCAGGGCATAATCGAGACGGATGTCCCATTCGTCGCCGTATCGCCATGAAGGGCGGATGGGGCTGTCGAGATCGGAGCTGTGCAACAGGTTTACGAACCGGCAGACAACACGAATGTCTCCACTCTCCGTTCTGAAGCAACGACGGCGAGGGATTCCACCATGGCACACTTGAAGGTGAGCGATATAGTCGGCGGGAAGGATCAGCGGCTGATCCAGCTCAAGTAAATGTTCGAGCCCGTTCTGCGCTTCACTGACCATCTCGGCCGTGACCGCTGCAACGCCGGATCCCTCTACGAAGTCATCTGGTGACATCCTTTCAGCCCTTCGACTCACACCGGAGAACGAGTGTGCCAGTCCGTCTCGCGTTCAAACATCCGAGCTGCCCGCAGCAGCTTGTCTTCTTCGAACGTCCCACCCAGTAATTGCAGGCCGATCGGGAGCCCTGACGAACTGAATCCCGCTGGAATCGATATTCCCGGGATACCCGCGAGGTTGGCACTGATCGTGTAGATGTCCGAGAGGTACATCTTCAGCGGGTCATTAACCATCTCGCCGATGCGAACGGCCGGAGTTGGTGACACAGGACCGGCAATCAGATCGACCTGCGCGAATGCCGCGTCGAAGTCGTTGCGGATCAGCCGCCTCACCTTCAAGGCTTTCAGGTAGTACTGGTCGCTGTAACCCTCGGAGAGAGCAAACACACCCAGCATGATCCGCCGCTTCACTTCAGTGCCAAATCCTTCGGCCCGACTGGCAGCGTACATGTCGATCATGTTCTCGAACTGATCCGCCCGATGTCCGTAGTGCACGCCGTCGTATCGTGCCAGATTGCTGGACGCTTCCGAGCATGCGACCATGTAATAAGTCGCGACCGCGTATTTCGTGTGCGGCAGCGAAACTTCAACCACTTCGGCGCCGAGTGATCGGTAAACATCGACAGCTTGTCGCACGGCAGACTCAACTTCCGGGTCGAGGCCGTCACCGAAGAACTCGGGAACGATCCCGATCCGTAGGCCTTCCAGCGGCTGTTCAAGCGATGCCGTGTATTCCGGGACCGGGCAGTCGACGCTGGTCGAATCACGCGGATCGTGTCCGACGAGAGTTTCAAGCAGGACCGCCGCTCCAGACACGTCAGTGGCGATTGGACCAATCTGGTCGAGCGAACTGCCGAAGGCAACGAGACCATATCGCGACACGCGTCCATAAGTTGGCTTCAGTCCGACCACACCACAGAACGATGCCGGCTGACGAATCGAGCCGCCCGTGTCGCTGCCGACCCCAAGCGGCACGAGCCGCGCCGCGACCGCTGCGGCAGAACCGCCACTGGAACCGCCTGGCGTGTGATCTGTGTTCCAGGGATTTCGAGTCGCCTTCAGAGCCGAATTCTCGCACGTGGAGCCCATCGCGAATTCATCAAGGTTGGCCTTGCCGATGATGATCGCGTCGGCTGCCTTGAGTCGCTCAACGACATGGGCGTCATAGGGCGGGACAAAGTTCTCCAGCATGCGACTGGCGCACGTCGTGGCCGTGCCCTGCGTGCACATATTGTCTTTGACGGCGACCGGCAGCCCGGCCAGTCGACCGAGTGGCTCGCCCGATTGTCGTTTTCGATCGATCTGTGCTGCCGCTTCGCGTGCGCTGTCAGTGTTGACCGAAATCAGCGAGCCAACCTGTTCATCGCGAGCACTGATGGCGTCGAGGTGCGCGTTCACGACCTCCGTCGCAGAGATGGATCCGCCGTTCATCGCGTCAAGAAGTTGACTTGCTGTGGCGCCGCTGATGTCCATTTTGATATCTGTTTGTAGAGTTTATCGGGTTCTGCCGCCGGCGCAGAAACCGCATAAATGCGGTTACTACGAACTGTTCTCAAGTATCTGGGGCACGAGAAAGAACCGTCCGTCGGTCTTGGGGGCGTTCGCAAGTGCCGCGTCGCGAGGCAGGCTCTCTGCGATGACATCGTCCCGCAAGACATTGGTGACTTCAGCCGCGTGAGCCATGGGTTCGACGTCCGTGACATCCAGCTCGTTCAGGACCTCGACGTAGTCCAGCACATTCCCAAGTTGCTCAGAGAATTCGGCGATCTCGTCGTCGGACAGTTTGAGTCGCGCCAGCGACGCGACTTTCCGGACATCTTCTGGGGCAAGCATGTGGTATTCCATGAACACGCGGATTCGACTAAGTCAGCCCCGCAAACGAACAAAGGGCGAAGCCCGCAGGAGCTTCGCCCTTCTTTTCTGAACGTTCAACCGAGTCTGGCAACCAGATTCAGTTCTGCCCGGGAATCGTAAATGGCGCCCTGACAACTGCCTTCTGGATGCGGTCCGATCGGATGCACTGAGTGCAGACTCGCTGTTGCTTCACGCCGTCTGGAGTCTGAACGCGGATACGCTGCAGGTTCGGGTAGAACTTGCGCTTCGTAATACCGGTGGTCTTGCGACCGTTGCCGCCCAAGTACTTTGGTTTTCCACGCTGGGACAGCTTGTTGCCGTTGCCAGCCTCTTTGCCGCAGACGTCGCAAACTCTTGACATGACTCGGTTTCCTGTAACTGAACTGCCTCAAAACGGGCAGGGTGGGTCGCGGAAAGCGGAGCAGTATAGTGGCTTCCAAGGGTGGTTCAACCTCGGCATCAGAGCGGCAAATGGACTCGGCTGTGGGGAGACCACTACCGGATTCGCGGGTTCGCAGCAGGCCCGCAGCTCCAACAGCTGGCTGCGGCCATCATTTCAACCCCCCAAAACTGCACTGCCCGCTCATGCGGCCCGTCTGCTGCTATTGTGCTGTGCCGCAGAATCCCGGTGACGATTCTCAATTCGTGCGATTCAGGGATTGGCCAGTCAGTTGTGGGCTCCCAAACGCCGATCTATCGAATCACCACGAATCGACCTCTCTGATTGACAACCGGGACCGCTCACCATGAATCGACTTCAGTCAATGCGCACGTGCTGCGCCCTGCTCGCGCTCACCACTGCCGCCACCGGATGCCATGCCGTCCGCGACCGGCTTTCCTGCACGCGGGACATCTGCGTCGCCGGATCTCAACCCGCGACGACCGCCTGGCCCGGCTCAAGCGACGGTCTCGTCTTCGCCTGGACCGACGGAACACCGGCAAAACTCACACCATGGGGCAAGGCACACATCACCGAACGTGGCGCACTGGAACTGACCGACGGTGCCTTTCTGGTCGACGGTTACGACCAGAAACTCCTCGACGCCTGCCGCCGTTCGAACGAGCTGACGATCGAAGCTGTCCTGAACACGAAGCGCGACAAACAGGGTGGCCCCGCCCGCATTATCTCGTTCTCACAGGATTCGGGCATCCGGAACTTCACACTCGGACAGGAAGGCGGCAACCTGATTCTACGTCTGCGAACTCCAATGACCGGGATCAACGGTACCCCTCCAGAAACAGTCCTTTGCCCGGTCCGATCCGACCGACCGATTCATTTGCTGGTCACATACCGGACGGGTGACCTCGCCTGCTTCGTGAATGGCAAAGAGGTTCTTAGAACGGACAAAGTTCGCGGCGACTTCAGCAACTGGATCCCCCAGCATTTGATTCTCGGTGACGAATACTCACGAGAACGCGACTGGGACGGGCAGTTGACTCGCGTTGCCATTTTCAGCCGGTCTTTCAGTGCCGACGACGCCCGCGACCAGTACGAGCGTGTCCTGCGTTCCGCCAGCAAGTAGCAGACACCTGGAAACGGTGTCGCGCCGAGTTGTTTCAGCCAGGCGGATCGATCATTCTCGCGGGGACCGCTCACTTCCCCACAGGACGATTCTCTGGTGGATAGCCCAACTTCGGCGTCATCCGATTCGCAAGAGTCGCACGCCATCCCTGGCGAGAACACTCTGCTGTGGACGGTGTGGTTCACATACGGAGCATTCTACTTTTGCAGAACAAATATGTCCGCTGTCGTTCCCGGTTTGAAGGAGTCGGTCGAAACCGGAGGTCTCGGACTTTCTGCCATTGAGATCGGATACATCCTCGCTGGAACGAAGATCGCGTACGCGACCGGGCAACTGCTGAACGGCCAGCTTTCGGAACAGTTGGCTCCGCGCAAAATGCTGGTGGTCGGGATGCTCGGCACTGCGCTCCTGAACGTCCTCTTCGGCTTCGGGACGGCGCTCTACTTTCTGATTTTCATCTGGGCATGCAACGGATACGCGCAGTCGCTCGGCTGGACTCCCTGTGTTCGAGTCATTGCCAATTGGATTCCGGTCTGGCGTCGCGGCATGGTGATCGGCATCGTCGGAACCGGATATCAAGCCACCGCCGTGGCGACTTATCTGGTCGCTGGATTTTCGGCCGAGGCATTCGGCTGGCGCGGAGCATTGTGGGTGCCCGCCGCGATCATGGTGCTTTCCGCCGTAGTCATGCTGGTGTTCCTCGAAGAGCAACCTCCGAAATCGAACGATCAAGAGAGTGAAGACGGGAGTTCTGCAGAGCCTGTTCTGACTCGAGTACGAAACGATCCTCGGAACTCCGTCGTGCAAAACTTCCTGCTGACAATCTCGAATCCGTCGTTGTGGCTGCTGGGTATCTCGCTGGGTCTGTTGAATGCCTGCCGTTATGGCTTCCTGGACTGGGGTCTGACGCACCTCAAGGAAGTCCAGGAAACGGGAGTCGGGAAGGCAGCAGTGAAATACGCAGTTCTGCCTCTCGGAGCAGTTGCCGGATCATTCCTGGCCGGGTGGGCCACTGATCGTTTCTTTGGCAGCCGACGCGCACCAGTGACGTGCATTCTTCTGGTAGCTCTGGCATTGCTGAGTCTCGCTTACGACACAGTGGCTCGCACCAGCGTGCCCCTGACAATGGTGCTGCTAGTCGCAATCGGCTTCTGCATTTACGGTCCACAGGTCCTGCTTGTCGGAACAGCACCGGCTGATCTTGCTCGGAAAGGGACATCGGCAGCGGCGGCGGGGTTTGTGAACTGCATGGGTTACATTGGAGCCGCGTCCGGTGATTTCTTTACGGGTCAGACGCTCGATGCTTCCGGTTGGGAGAGAGCAATTTTTCTCTGGGCCGCGTGGGCACTTGGTGCAGCCGTCGCAGCAGGATTGCTTTGGAATGCGACAGGCCCTCATGACCGGACAGACGAGAGTTCGTAGCGTTTTTTGAAGGTCCCCTCTCCCCCGTGGGAACTTTATTCATGGGGCTTGGAGCTGTAACTGGTTTTTGTTTTTGAGGATACGGAATCCGTTGAGGATCAGCTTGGCGTTGACGAACTGGCGGACTCGGGGGAGACGGCGGACATGG
>CAYSJO010000066.1:0-4953 GCA_964431285.1 uncultured Planctomycetaceae bacterium | reverse complement strand
CCGAGTCTCCCTTCCAGGTAATCCAGTCTGGTGTTCCTGCGTGAATGCGCTCGCCGGGCGGTTGGTTGAGCGTCAGAGAACCGGCTTTGCCGTTCTGTGTGAGTCCAAAGTCGAAGAGCATCCTCGCGGGTGAATCCGCGTGCGGACCTTTCTCCAGACTGCCGCCGGCGTAAACGGCCAGCCGCGCCGAGGCGTCCCTGTTCTGCGGAATCAGGATGGAAACGGATTTGAGCAGGCAGTCTCGATCGCGAGGCGACAGTCCGCCCATCGCTCGAACGTGAGCGAGCCTGGTCGTTTCTCCGTCGGAACGGGAATTCCCCCAGCGAGCGTGGCCGGTGAGGAGTTCCGGCAGCGCGACCGCCTCGTACTGCAGAGCCGAGTTGTCGAACGTCACTTCACGCTGGCTTGTGCGGATCGTGATTCGCCCGCTTCCGAACTCTGAGGACATCAGCGGCGAATCGTGCAGCATCTTCGTGAGCGACGGTCGTTCGACGCCATTGATTTGAATCGCCATCGTCTCCAGGTTGACTCGAATCCGGTCGCCATTGAGCGACGCGCCATGCGCGTGGCCATCGCGGATCTCTGGTTCCCGCAAGGCCGAAACAAAGGCCTGTTCATCGCGGAACCGGTCGAGGTCGGACACCTGAAAGACATGCCAGTCGCCCGGCAGTTCCCTGTGCGCACACAGACCACGGCCCACGCGATACAGATCCCACGCCCCCTGCCTGCGCGACGTGAGTCCATGGCTGGCCGACAACTCGCCAGCGGCAATCAGCCAGTCGCGATGCTGGACCACCCGATCGGCGGTGTAGTCATAACTCCTGGCCCCGGCTTTGAGATCCGCATCGCTCAGCCGCGTTCGCAGCACCTTTTCCGGCTTCTCCGCAAACATGATGCTGAAGAACCGCGGCCGGGAATTGTACGAGACGCTCATCTTTCCGGCCTCGGGAAGGTACTGCAGTGAGCCCAGCGAGACATGCGGTGTGTTGTAATAAACCACCGCCTGATGCGAACGTGGATTGCGAGGATGGGCATTCTGGAACGGATGACCGGCCGACGCCCGACGCCCCGTGTAGACCAGCTCCTGTCGGGTCGCGACTTCGTCCAGCAGCTCCTTCACAATCGGATGCGGAGTCAGCCGGGTCGTCGCCAGGAACATGCCTTCATCCTGATTCAATCGAGGATCGCGGCCGTTGCCGTATCCGTCTCCCGCCGGTTCAAGTCCCTCCGACTGCCTGTAGTCGAATCGCGGCTCACCCACGCCGAGCGCCAGCCAGACGGTTGGTAGAAACGAGTCGTACCGATTGTTATCCAGGTAATCGCATCCACGGTTGCGGTCATAGGAACGCATGCCCGGCCCGCCGAGATATCCGCCGACGCTCATCAACGCCCGTTCGGCCAGGATCATGCTCAACTGGTCTGCAGCCCCGCGACGAATGTCGGGATCAGGCGCATGAATCGCCAGCACGATCAGCGGATTGGAGTAATGCAGCTGGTATCGATGCGAGCCCCATTCGTAAAACCCGCGTTCGAATCGCCAGGACAGAAACTTCTTCAACTCGTTGAGCTGTGGTTCAATCGGCTGGCCACGTAACTGCTCGGAGAACAGTCCAATCGTCAAGTGCATCAGATCGTGATTCTCGGTGAACCCCGGTGGCCAGCGGGCCGCGCGGCTGATGCCGCCTTTACGGTCCATGGGCCAGTCGCGGATGATCGCCCGCAAATGCTCTTGAGCTTGTTGGGAAAGCCGATCAGTCTCGCGAAAGTCCAGCCATGTCTTCAGCAGCCGAATCCCCATGAAGTCCGCATCGAATGTCAGCTTGACCGTCTCGAAGTAACGGCTGGCCTTGTCCGTGTCACGATTCAGAAACAGACGCGCCTGATTCAACGACCACGCCCGCCCATCCAGCGGCTTCATCTCCGGTTCAAGCTTCCCGAATTCGTCAATGATCCAGTCGAGATACTTGCCGCGCCGAGCCGAGATGTCCCGTTCCCACTCGTCGAACCTCGTTGCTGGAATCGTTACACGACGTCTCGGCAGATCTTCAGTCTTGGCGCCAGACAGGAACGAAAAACACAACAGAAGCGCAGCAACTGTGGTTCTTGTCTTCATAATGCACATCACGACGACGGACAGATGAGTCTCCGGAGAAATCGGTTACTTCGTCCGGAACGCTTTGCTTTGAACGAGCGAGTGAATGAACTCGCTGATGGCGAACTCTTTGCTTCTGGCTGAACTGACGATTTCGTTCGCCAGGTCGTCGTCGGTGAATCCGAAGGGGCGGCCTAAGGCGTATTCGATCAGATGCTCGGTGAAGCCGCGGGCGAAGTCTTCTTCTCGTTCGGCAATGAGGTCGCGTAGTTCGTGGTAATCGTTAAAGCCAGGGCCTTTGTGGAATGCTCCTGAGGCGTCGATCGCCCAGGTCTTTCGTTTGCCAACGCCTCTGCCTCTCCCGTCTCTCGGCTGGTAACTGTCTTCAGTCCGCCATTTTCCGGCGGCGTTGAAGTTTTCCAGTCCAAAGCCGATGGGGTCGATCTTGCGGTGGCAGCTTGCGCACTGGGCTTCCTCCTGGTGAGCCAGAATTCGCTCGCGCGTGGTGAGGATCTGACCTTCCAGACGTAAGATCTGCGGGACGTTGGGTGGTTCTGGCGGTGGCGGGTCGTTCAGCAGGTGGCGCAGAACCCAGGCTCCGCGTTCGACCGGGCTGCTGACAACGCCGTCGCTGCCCATCGCATGGATGGCAGCCATACCGAGTAATCCGCCACGGGGCGAATCGGCGGGCAGTTTGATTTTGCGGAACTCGTCACCCGTGACGCCTTCGATGCCGTAGTAGGTGGCGAGCAGGCCGTTGACGAATACGTAGTCGCTCTTCAGGAGTTTTCTCAGACGACCGTCGTCGTGACGAGCATGACTTGGTAAACCGACGCGTGAGCGAGGGATTTCGCTCGGCTCGGTCCCTCGCTCACGCTTCGGGTTACCGTTGGCGCGAAGCAGGTGGGCGAAGGATTGATAGACCTCTTCGCGCGCGGCGGCCCGGGTGCTTTCATCAAAATCCCGGTGCAGGTTGACCTCGAACTGGAAGAAATCGAGTCGCTCCATATCCAGCCACTGATGGACGAAGCCGGCCACGAAGTCATCCGAACGCGGATCAGCAATCAGCCGGTCAACCTGCTGCCGAAGGACTTCTGGAAGATGCAGCTTGTTCTGTTCCGCGAGCTGGAGCAGTTCAGCATCCGGCGGTCCACTCCAGAGGAAGTAGGAAAGCCGCACGGCGAGTTCGCGATCATTGAGCTTGCGCCGGGTGGCCTCATCACTAGGCTCGTAGAGATAGAGAAATCCAGGCGAAGCCAGAACGACACTGAGCGGCGTGCGAATTGCCTCATCAAAAGAGTCACCCGCGTTGCGACGTGTTTCGTGGATCGCAACGAGTTGATCGATGAATTCTGCTTCCGGTTTCACTCGTCGAAATGCAGCGTTGGCGAAGTCGGTGAGAATCGCGCGAGCGCGTTTGGAGTTCTCGTAGCGGAACTCGTCAAGAGTTTCGGTATTCGCGGATTGTCTGGGCACAGGCACGGGCCGAAAGTCTTGACGACTTCCGCTACCCGTTTGATTCCGGTCGAGAGCCAGTTGCAGTGGAGATCGCGTATTCGCCTTGGATGCCGAATGTGGCCCTTCCAGTTCGACCCAGTCGATCCAGATGGCGGGCGGGTGGCCGTAGCCGTTTTCTTTCTTCCATTTGTTGTGCGCATCCCAAAGCGCTTTGAGGTTTCCGTTGTTGGGCTGTTTCTCCTGCACCGCGAACTCACGAATCGTATCGGAGGTGACCTCCAGTGGGATTTCGATTGTTTCCGGGTTCTCGATGGTTCCGGTGACTTGATGAGTGCTGATGGCCCGGCCTTCGAGTCCCCAGTTTCTGCTCTCGATTTGGCGCTGAGGGTGCCCCACCTGGATGAAACGTCGCGAGGCCGGTGTGCCATTTACCGCACCCACACGGACTCGCATGACGTAGTTTCCGGGAGGAAGTTTCTTTGGTGAGACGGTGACACGGCCGGTTCCATGGGCGAGCTTCAAATAAGCTCCGTGATCACGATGCGGCAGTCCGGCGTAGTGCTTGTGATAAGCCAGCTGCGCACGATCCCAATTCGGATTGGCGGCTGCAGCTTTGCCTGAGTCTCTGAAACCGAAGTCTCCCGGGTCAGGAGCCCCATTCAGCAAGTGGGCATATCTGTAGAAGTGAATGGGATGTGTGATTGCGGATTCCTTCTTACTCAGCTCCGCGATCTTTGCTTTGTTCTCCGGCGTTGCTGCGGCCTTGTCCACGCCGACCTGCCACTGTGTAAACCGCTTGTACGCATCTTCGATGTGCGCGATTTCTTTTTCATTGTCCGGATTGATCGTCTTCTCAGGTTCAACTCGGACGACTTTGGATTCAGCGACTTCTCCGTCTGGAAGAGGTCCTTCCAGTTCCATCCAGTCGACCCAGATGGCGGGCGGCGTGCCGTACCCGTTCTTCTGCTTGTGGCGGTCGAACTCCTTTCTGAGAAGTTTACCC
This sequence comes from uncultured Planctomycetaceae bacterium, assembly GCA_964431285.1. GTDB lineage: Bacteria > Planctomycetota > Planctomycetia > Planctomycetales > Planctomycetaceae > CAUZFZ01. The sequence goes on along the minus strand of CAYSJO010000066.1, from coordinate 400 downwards.
GACTTGGGCTGGCGTTCCTGGATGCCGACTTCGCGCGGAGTGCTTGCACCGATTTCGACATTGACCTCAATGATCTCCGGGTTCTCAATGGTGCCGGATATCGGTTGTGTGCTGATCAGTTTGGCGAAGCCGGATGACGTTCCGTTGAGTTTTTGGGGATGACCGATCTCGATGAAATGGCGGGAAGGATCGGAGCCTTTCACCGCACCGACCCGGATCCTGAGCTTGTAGGTGCCCGGCGGGACGTCCTTCGGATCGGGGCGAACGTCAAAGCGTTGAATCCCCCGTGAAAGTTTCAGATAGGCACCCCGATCGTTGTGAGGAAGCTCAGCGTAGTGTTTCAGGTAGCTGTGATATCGCCGATATGGGCTGTATAAGGCGGCAACGGCATTGATTGGAT
>CAYSJO010000065.1:0-3566 GCA_964431285.1 uncultured Planctomycetaceae bacterium | reverse complement strand
CGAGCCGAACTTCACCAACACATTCTGGTGGGGAGGCTGTTTTCGTTAGTGAAGTTTGTCCAATCTAACTTGGATGCGTTGTGACAAATTGCCTATGAATCAACCGGCTGAGATTACGAAGTTTCAGATTTCGGAAGTACTGGAATCTCATGCATTTAACAGTCGGCGGAGTTTCTTGACCCTACGGTGTCGAGATAGTTTGTGATGCTACTCATGTGCCACTTTATGTTTCCCAGTGATTCAAAACGGCATCCGCTCAACAGTGCTGACGGATCAGTGGTTCGTCATACGAAACGCTACACACTGACACGTCGCGTTGCCACCGCCACGACACTGATCACCATCCGCGGGATTCTGCGACACGGAAAATTGAAAATCAGCGATTTCCGCCTGCTGGCACAGTTCGGGCTGACGCCGAAGTTAAAACGCGGGCTGGCTGCGAGTGAGGCGGTGGGTCCGTTGCAAGAATCGCCTGCATTTAACGGTCGGCGGAGTATTTTGACCCTACGCCACCAGCTCCAGAGTCTGTCCTGACGACGCCTCAACACAAGCAAATCACCACTTAACGAGTGGTACCATTCACGGGGGCGGGTCATTCCTGCGGGAGAAGGTACTCGTGCCGTAGCCACTCAGAAAGTGGGAATCCGAGAAGTCATTGTCTCCCACTCTCTTAGCTGGAGAGGAATGCTCGTTCCCCTGCACGTGACCGACGCCATCCAGGACCGGCTGCGACGAAAGAGCCACCGACCTACTCGGCTTCAGGAATGTCCGCCGCATCGATCAGTCGTTCCCGAATCCTGCGCAGCGGCTCCTTGCGTTCGGCCTCTGTCATGTAGAACTGATATTGGAAGTCGCTCAATTTGAGATCCAGCATCCTCTCAATCGCCATCAGGGCGAACTGACGATTCAGCAGATACGGATCGTCCAGTTGATCGAGGACTTGAGGCAGAGCCCAGTCGGCGTTTCGGCGACTTGCAGCATCTGTAGCGACCAGCCGTACGGCTTCGTGTTCATGAGTCAGCCAGTGTGAGCCAACCGAAACATCCCGTTTCGGATAACTCTTCGCGATCTTCGATTCCGCGAATTTCCCGCCGTACCATTCACTTAACGACTGCAGCGTCCAATCGATAGTCTCGTCAAGATGACACAGATTGCAGGCATTGAGATGTCCGGCCTCGATCATTTCAGGCTGTGTGGGTGAATAGATCATGTGTGTGCGGACGACGTCCTGCATGCCTTCGTTTAACTTTGGCATGTGACAGTTGATGCAACTGTCTCCCTCGGACCCGGCTGCGTGATGCGTGTGCGCGAGTCGCTCCCCCGACTGAGCAAACTGCTCGTGGCACTTCAGGCAGACGGCGTCGACCTGAGCAAGCGGGCGGGTCCAGGTTGGCCCGATTCCCTGATGCGGATTGTGACAGTCCACGCACGTGAGCTGGGAATAGCAGGATCCCCGTGCCGCATCTGAAAACTCGGTCGAGTTCCATGTGGCCATCCCGGCCGCAAAGTAGGACCTGTCTCCCTGATGGCAACGGGAGCAGACCCAGTTTATGTTGGACGTCGTGCGACCGGAGTCGGCAGAGACATCGTGTTCGGCCACATAGAGATGCTCTCCACCGGGCAGGAATGACGGCTTCGGCAATTCCTTCTCCACATGAGCCCGACACCCAAGGTGACAGGCCTCGCAACTGATACCCGGAGTCACCACCCGCTCCGATACCGGTTGATATATCTGATGCTGCCTGACGACCCTCGTCTGCTCCATCGGTGCCGTCCGGGTCGAGACCACGCGCTCCATGAGGTCCGGGTACTGCTCCGACAGAAAATCACTGGCTGACAGCATCAAAGAGATCGGTGCGTAACGACCAACCAGACGTGGATTCCGCATGATCACGTCGGCCAGCGGTTGTGACGTGTGGCAGTGACTGCACATCTCGGCATAGTTCAGGTCGAGCTGGTTGCCACTCCCGGAATCCCGCGAAACGAGCGGATTCCACCGCTCTCCCTCATCCGGATACTCCTCTTCGATGTGCACGCTCGGTCCCCACATCTGTCGGTCCAGCCAGTAACCGAACGGCAGAAAGTACTCTACTCCGTTCGGAATGTACGCCCCCGACGGGTCGCCCTCCGCATGGACTCCAACGTAGTATTGAAAAAAACGCGAACCAATTGTCTGACGGATTTCGAGCACCGTGGTCCGGTCGCCCTGAGTGACGCGCATCAGATACTGGCGGCCGTCGCGCACAAACTCACCGTGTGCTCCTTGATAATCAATGGAACTGCAGCCGGTGAAATCCCCTTTGACCGTGTCTGCGGACGCGACTGTGTTCATCCAGCGATGCGAGTGAGTCGACCAGTCGTGGTACTGCTTCTTATGACATTCGCGACAGGTGTCCGGACCGACATAGTCCCCGCGGGAGATGTTACTGGCCTTTGTCGACGGCTGAAATCCCGGGACGTCATCAGGTGCGACCTTCCAGTAAAGTTTCAGGTTCCCGGCCGTCAAACCCAACAGCTCGTTCTGCACTTTCGGCCCTTCTGCGGGTTCGTCATGCGTCGACGAAGTGTCTGACGTGATATTATTCTTCACCAGCACAGCAACCACAGAAGCGGCCATCAGGAACAGCAGAACAACGAAAATCATGCGGCCGGACGCATTCTCACGAACCGCATGGCGTGAATCGGGCATGGTCGTGCAGGCATTAAACAGGCGCAGTTCCCGGGGGACGGGGATCGAGGGTGCGAGAACCCCGGCAGAACCGCTGCGGGCTCGCTACGCTCGACCCCGGCCACGCCGGCTCGTCGTCAAAACATTCACCAGTAGACCATGATGAGGCAACACGTACCCGGGTGCAATCGTAGATTTACGACACCGTAGGGTCAAAAAACTCCGCCGACCGTTAAATGCAGGAGCTTCTTCCACTTCCGAAATCTGAAACATCGTAATCTCAGCCGGTTGATCCTTCGCCAATCTGTCACAACGCAGCGAGCGGCTTGGTGTGCTTCCACCGCCTCACCCGGATTACTCGCAGCCAGCCCGCGTCTGGACTTCGGCGTCAGCCCGAACTGTGCCAGCGGGCTGTTGAAGTGACCGCTCAGAACGGCGTCGCAGCAGTTGCCGCTGCAGTCGGCATGGTTTCGGGGTGACATGCAGGGGATGTAGGCTTGCGGGCGTTTCTTATTGCGAGCCACTGATCCGTCAGCACTGTTGAGGGGTTGCCGCTCTGAATCCCGGTGCAGTCACTCCCTAGAGCCTCCCGCCATGCCACGAGACGACGACGAGAGCCTTGGCGAGCAGCAGACGTACGAGGGCGGTGCACAGCCTGCCGATTCGTCGGATCGCAGTCTGGGCGATCGGTCCACATTCGGTGGCGGTGTGGATTCCTCGCTGTCGGATATTGGCGGCCTGACCGGTGACGCCGACCTGGACTTCGCGTTGACTGACATGGTTCCATTATCTCGATGAATTTGCCCCAGCCATTCCAGTTGTCCAGAGTGCGGCATGCCGAAGATTGGTTCCGAATTGTTGGTTTCGACTGACTGGCAGATCGCGGAGAGCAAGCCAA
>CAYSJO010000064.1:0-22631 GCA_964431285.1 uncultured Planctomycetaceae bacterium | reverse complement strand
AAGATATCTTCGATCGCTTCCCACTGTTCGTCGGTTAGTTCATGTCGCATCGTTGGCCTTCCTTGGCTCGCGGGCTGAGGAAGACGAAGTTTCGCTGACATGGCAAATCAGGGCCAGCTCAGTTTTCAAACAGAGCCTAGTTACAGCCGTTTTCAGAATCGGTCTTCAGTGTAACCCTCTATGGAGCCACATCTGCGCCTCGACGAGGGGCTGGGGTGCTTCAGGTTAGGCGAACAATGGTATCCAACAGCACAACGCGACCCATACTCATCTTTGCCCTTGCGGGATCGACGTGATGATCTCTGATCATGATCCCGTATTGGGCCTGACGAGGTCCCGCCGTCCAGAACCTGATTTCACCGTCGCCGCTCGCCGAAATCAACGCCCAGCCATCGCGAGTAAGTGAAACCGAAGCCACGTGCGACACCAGCCCGGTGAAGGCACCACCGCCCAGCAGGAGGACGGGACTCAGCACAAAGTACCACAGGACCGGATGGTCGCTGCTGACGACGACTCCGTGGTCGTCGTCGAGACTTCGTCGCTCGTGGAGAGGTCGATCATCGCGGCCGACCTCTAGCGAACTCAACCAGTCTTCCGGTGCGAATGGACTCATCGCCAACAACATCCAGGTACAGCCCGGCGATCAATCCGAAGATCGCTCCCATCAGCCCCATCGTCTCAACAAAAAGCCGCACGAAAACAGGCTTCACCAATGTCTCAATGCCGCGTCGTTCCATCCTACTGAACTCATTGCGGCGAGTCAGAGGCTCACATTGATAAGTTCCTGCCTGCCGCCGGCAGTTACATATAGTCTGGCAATTCCGTTGCCGGCGCATATCTCAGAGGCTCCATCGAATACGACGCTCGCCCCTGGGTCTGACTGCGGACTCCTGACGAGTATCCGAACATTTTTGCGAGCGGCACTTCGGCCTCGATGGTGTAGAAGTCGCCTCGTTTTTCCGAGCCCGTCACCATCGCCCGTCGCGAGTTGAGGTCCGATTGGACGGCGCCGGCAAATTCGTCCGGGCACGCTACCTCCAGCTTCATCAGCGGTTCCAGCACAACAGATTCCGCCTGCTGAAGGGCCGCCTGGAACGCCTCCGCCACGGCCGCGTAAATTGCCGTTTCGTTCGTGATGCCAGCCTGGTCCTTGAAGCCCGTGACGTGAACTTCCAATTGCGTCATCGCGAAGCCCTGAATGCCGGTGGACGCTTCGTCCCGAGCGGCATTCCGCAATGCTTCGCGATGCACTGCTGCAATCGCCTTCTGGTCGAGGTCCATCTCGACGCCGACACCAATGACATCAGATTTCGGAACCAGCCGCAGCTGCACCCAGGCATAGGTCGGTCCCGATGACGTCTCTCGATCGAACAGGCCTTCGACCTGCACTTCATTCGAAATCGTCTCCTTGTAGGTCACTCGCGGTTTGTGCACCCGAATCTTCAGATTGAAGTCTCGCTCCATGCGATTCTTCAGTACCTCCAGGTGCAGTTCGCCCATGCCAGAGATAATCGTCTGACCGGTGTCCTGATCGACGGCTGCCGTGAAGGTCGGATCCTGCAGAGCCAGCCGCGACAGAGTCTGCTCCAGTTTGTCCTTCTCGGCACTGGTGTCCGGTTCGACGGCCATCGAGATAACAGTCTCGGGAAACGTAATGTCCTCAAGCACAACCAGGTTCTTTTGATCGCACAGCGTGTCGCCGGTCACGGACTCCTTAAGACCGATGATGCCAACAATGTCACCGGCTGTGGCTTGATCCCGATCGATGCGTTCCCGCGAGTCTGCCTGGATGTGCCAGATCTGCGTGATCATCTCCTTCCGGCCGGACCGTGGATTCAGCATCCGGGCACCGTTTTTCACAGTCCCGGAATACACGCGGACGAAGTACAGGTCGTTGTGCTTGTCGGAAACGATCTTGAAGACGAGTCCACAGAATGGAGCACCTGGATCCGGTTCGCGGCTGACTGGCGGTTTGTCGTCAGATTTCGCTGAAGGATCGAAGCCTGTGACCGCCGGTCGATCGAGCGGGCTGGGCAGATAGTCAACGACTCCGTCCAGTACCGGCTGGACTCCAACACACTTGAGCGACGTGCCCGTAAACACCGGCGTTAACTGCCCCTGAAGAGTCGCGGCTCGGATCGTTCTCTTCAGTCGATCTTCCGGCAGGTCCCCTTCCTCGAAATACAGCTCCATCGCTTCGTCGTCGAACAGGCAAACCGTGTCGATCAGCTTTGTTCGCCATTCCTCGATACCGTCGGTCAGTGGTTCGGGTGGATCGTGCTCGCTCATCGCCCATTGTTTGGACTCGTCGGCAAAGACCAACAGCTTGCGTTTGATTAGATCGACCACCGTGCGATCGGGATCAAATCCATCAACTGTGCCCGTGACATGCAGAGGAACTGTGACCGCCGCAATGTGCTTTTCGCGACCCGCACTGCGGCACAGTCGCGTGTTGATCTCGTCGAATGTCCGCTCGAAGTCGGCTCCCATTCGATCCAGTTTGTTGATGAAGCAAATGCGCGGCACGTTGTAGCGGTCGGCCTGCCGCCACACGGTTTCACTCTGAGCCTCGACACCCTCGACTGCACTGAAGATGACGACAGCCCCATCCAGTACGCGAAGCGATCGTTCGACTTCCGCAGTGAAGTCCACGTGGCCGGGTGTGTCGATGATGTTGATGACCGCGTCTTTCCAGGTCGTCGTCACACATGCCGAGTAAATCGTGATGCCGCGCTGGGCCTCCTCAGGATCGAAGTCCGTTGTCGTCGTGCCATCATCGACCTGACCCATTCGATGGGTCGTCCCGGCAAAGTACAGAATCCGCTCAGTCGTCGTCGTCTTACCGGCGTCGATGTGAGCGATGATTCCGATATTCCGCAGTCGTTCCATTCCGGCGGTCATCGTATTGCCCTTTGACAACTCAGGTGTTGCACGCACGTCAGCTCGGCTGACCGCAATTCAACGCAGATTGACATACGAGAAAAGCCGACACGGCGCACGGGGCCGCGTCGGCTTATTGTGAGTTTCTGAGCCAGCCTCTGGTCACGCGAAGTGCGCAAACGCCTTGTTGGCCTCAGCCATGCGATGGACGTTTTCGCGCTTCGTAATCGTCGTTCCCTCACGCTTGTACGCCGCGATCAACTCTTCCGCCAGACTGGCAGCGGTAGTTCGGCCTTTCTTACTGCGGACGGCTTCAAGCAGCCATCGGATGCCCAAAGCCTGCTTGCGCTTAGGGTTCACAGCTGTCGGAACCTGATACGTCGCACCGCCCACTCGCTTGGAACGTACTTCGATCATTGGCTTACAGTTTTCGATCGCCACCGCGAACACGTGATAAGGCTCTTCGTCCTTCAGACGTTTTCCAATGATGTCGAGCGCGTCGTATACGACCCGAGTCGCGATGCTTTTCTTGCCATCGTTCATCAGGCAATTGATTAATTTGGTCAACAGTTTCGAATAGTAACGTGGGTCGGCTTCGATATTGCGGTGCGTCGACACGTACTGTGCTTCAAGTGGCTCACGTTCGGCCATGGTACTGCTCCTTTCGCGGAGACTCTTCCCAGGTGAATAAAGATGAAAGAAATGACTGGCTGCCTATTTGGGCCGCTTGGCACCGTACCGGCTGCGAGCCTGACGACGGCCGTCAACACCCAGCGTATCCAGTACACCTCGAATGACCTTATATCGCACACCGGGAAGGTCGCGGACGCGGCCACCACGCACGAGTACAATCGAGTGCTCCTGCAAATTGTGACCTTCACCGGGAATGTAAGCGGTGACTTCCTTGCCATTCGACAGACGCACACGCGCGACTTTACGCAGGGCCGAGTTTGGCTTTTTGGGCGTGACCGTCTTGACCAGCAGGCAAACGCCTCGCTTCTGCGGACAGCCCTCAAGCAAAGGGGTCTTGCTGCTGGACTTCTTTTGTTTGCGAGACTTACGGACGAGCTGATTGATCGTGGGCATTGGTGAAAGTTTTCCTGAAACGATTGTTTGGAGACTCGCTTTTCAGCAAGACCCACCGACTTGCGCCGGAACTGTATCCATTATGGCTGCTGCGGCTGCTGACTTTCCGGTTGCTCGGGAGCGACGTAAGAGCCAAACAGCAGCGACTGATCGTTGCTCTCGTTGAGCAGGTTCATACGGGCTGCCAGAATCCGTTCTTTCTCGGCCTGCAGCTCCTGAAGAGCCTCCGGACGAATTCGGACATCCGAGTCCTGATGCGAGTGAAACCCAGTACCCGCTGGAATGAGGTGGCCCAGAATAACGTTTTCCTTCAGGCCGACCAACTCATCCATGCGACCGCCCAGAGCCGCCTCGGTCAGGACCTTGGTCGTCTCCTGGAATGAGGCCGCTGAGATAAAGCTCTCGCTCTGGACCGCCGCCTTGGTGATCCCCAGAAGCTGGGTCACAGCGTTCGCGGGTCGTGCCTTCAGGTGTGTTGCCGGTGCACCACCCTCAGCTTCGATCTCTGCGTTGACTGCTTCGATTTCCTCAAGCATCACCACATCACCCCGACGATATTCAGAACTGCCCGGTTCATCAACACGGACTGATTTTCGAACCTGCTGATTGGCCTGACGAAACTCGTATTTGTCGATTGTTGACCCTGGCAGAAGTGTCGTGTCACCAGGATCAGAGACCTTCACCTTACGCAGCATCTGCGAGATGACGATCTCAATGTGTTTGTCGTCGATCTCGACGTGCTGCGATCGATAGACCGTCTGAATTTCATGCAGCAGATACTGCTGAACGGCCTCGACGCCACTGACTCGCAGGATGTCGTGCGGAACGAGTGGACCGCGAACAATCGCGTCACCCGCCACGACGATATCTCCAGCATGGACCAGTAGCGGCTGTCCCGGTGGAATGATGTGTTCAACTTCCGAGCCGTCTTCACCACGGACGATGACAATACGCTTGCCGCGTTTCCGCTCCTGAGGCAGTTCGATCTCACCGTCAATCTCGGCAATGATCGACGGGTCTTTCGGCTTACGGGCTTCGAACAATTCCGTGACACGTGGCAAACCGCCGGTGATGTCCTGCGTACCGGCCGATTCACGTGGCGTCTTCGCAAGCACGGTACCCGCAGTAACCGCTTCGCCTTCCTTGACCTCAAGACTGGCTCGTTCTGACAGATAGAAGAAGCCGAGAATTTTGCCTGTCGTGTCTTCAAGCACAATCTGCGGCTGCAATTCACCCTTGTGCTCGATGACGGTCGTTCGCGTCATTCCCGCTTCCTGCTCGGTGCGGATCGTCCTGCCCTCAATGCAGTCCTCGAAGCGAACCTTTCCGCCAACATCGGCAATAATCGGTACGGCATGCGGATCCCACTGGCACAACGTCTGGCCCAGTTCGACCTGATCTCCTTCTTTTACCGACAGCGTGGCACCATTCGGAATCGGGTACTTGTCGAGTTCTCGACCCTTCTGGTCCATCAGATGGATTTCAGCATTACGAGTTAGAACGATCACGTTGCCTTCTGTGTTCGTCACGTTCTTCATACGACCGAAACGGACCGTGCCGCCTCGTCGTGCTTTCAGGTCCGACTGCTCAACGTCTGTTGAGGCCACGCCGCCAATGTGGAATGTTCTCATCGTGAGCTGAGTACCAGGTTCACCGATGCTCTGCGCAGCGATGATTCCGGTTGCGAGCCCTTCTTCCACTATGCGTCCCGTTGACAGGTCCATCCCGTAGCACTGACGACACAGTCCCAGCGGAGCCTCGCACGTCATCGGGCTGCGGACTTGAATCTTCTCCAGACCCAGTTCTTCGATGCGCGTGGCGATCGCATGCGTGACCAGTTCGCCTTCTCGCACAATCACTTCATCCGTAATCGGATTGACGATATTGGAACGGCTCACACGCCCGCGAACTGAGTCAGCCAGACTGACTTCGACTTTCTCACCACGGTAGACGATTCCGCGAGTGATCCCCTGTGTCGTACCACAGTCGTGGCACGTGATGACCATGTTCTGGCAGATGTCCGCGAGCTTACGTGTCAGATAACCCGAGTCAGCGGTCTTCAGGGCTGTATCAGCCAGACCCTTACGAGCACCGTGAGTCGAGCTGAAGTACTCCAGTACGGTCAGCCCTTCACGGAAATTCGACTTGATCGGAGTCTCGATGATCTCACCGCTCGGCTTGGCCATCAGGCCTCGCATACCGGCCAGCTGTCGAATCTGTTCCTTACCACCACGAGCACCCGAGTCAGCCATCAGGAAAATTGGATTCACGTACGAACCATCGTCGCGAATGTCGTTTTCCAGCTCAGACATCATGGACCCCGTGATCTCTTCACGGGCGTGTGTCCAGATATCAAGCACTTGGTTGTATCGCTCCTGGTTGGTGATGATGCCCCGGTCGTAGAGCTTCAACTGTCGCAGCACTTTGGTTTCCGCATCATTAATGATGCGGTCTTTTTCAGGCGACGTCACCAGGTCGCTCGTTGCAAAGGACAGGCCAGACTTGGTTGATTCCCGGAAGCCGATCGCCTTCATGCGATCGAGCAGACCGATCGTCTCTCGTCGTCCCAGCTCGAGATAACAGTCCGAGATAACTTTGGACAAATCTCGGCTGCGCATGTTGATGTTATAGAACGCCATCTTCGGATGAAGAATGTCGTTGAACATTACGCGTCCGGGACTCGTTTCGATGAGACCACCAGCCACATACTCGTCCGCGCCTTCACCCAGGACGCGTTTGTCGGCCGGCATCCGGACTTTGATCGCTGCATGAATCGAGACTTTGTCATGCCCGAGTGCGGTATGGACTTCGTTAACGGACGAGAAGACCATACCTTCGCCCGGACGACCCGGTCGCTTCAAAGTCAGGTAACCGCAACCCATCACGATGTCCTGCGACGGGCTGATAATCGGAGCACCGTTCGCGGGACTGAAGATGTTATGCGTCGCCATCATCAGCGTGTGGGCTTCGACTTGCGCTTCAATCGAGAGCGGCAGATGGACAGCCATCTGGTCGCCGTCGAAGTCTGCATTGAAACCTCTGCAAACCAGTGGATGCAGCCGGATCGCGTTGCCCTCGACGAGCGTCGGCTCGAATGCCTGAATACCCATGCGGTGAAGGGTCGGTGCACGGTTCAGCATCACTGGATGGTTCGTAATGACTTCGTCCAGGATGTCCCAGACTTCCTCGTCCTTACGCTCCAGCATGCGCTTCGCAGACTTGATCGTGTCAGCGTGGCCGAGTTCTTTCAGCCTGCGAATGATGAACGGCTGGAACAGTTCCAGCGCGATTTTCTTAGGCAGACCGCATTGATGCAGTTGCAGTTCCGGACCAACGACAATCACAGAACGGGCGGAATAGTCGACTCGCTTGCCCAGCAGGTTTTCACGGAAGCGCCCCTGCTTACCCTTGATCATGTCAGTCAGCGACTTCAGCGGCCGGTTTGAAGATCCGAGTACCGGACGCTTGCAGCGGTTGTTGTCGAACAACGCATCGACCGATTGCTGCAGCATGCGTTTTTCATTCCGCACGATGACTTCTGGAGCGTTCAGGTCGACCAGCTTCTTCAATCGGTTGTTGCGGTTGATAATTCGACGATACAGGTCGTTCAGGTCGCTCGTCGCAAAGTTGCCCGAATCCAGCAGAACAAGAGGACGAAGGTCCGGCGGGATGACCGGAATCACGTCAAGCACCATCCAGTCAGGGCGATTCGTCGAATCCCTGAGCTGCTCGATAATCCGCAGCCGTTTGATCAGTTCCTTCTTCTTCTGCTGGCTGCCAGTCTCTGCCAGTTCCTGTCGAAGCTGGACCGACAGCGGTGGCAGATCCAACTGTCCAAGAAGTTTCTTGACAGCGTCGGCGCCCATCTCAATTTCAAACGTGCCGTCGCCATACTTCTTTCGCTTTTCGCGCGCTTCGTCTTCAGTCAGAAGCTGACCGATCCGCAGCGGCGTGTCGCCGGGATCGACGACGACGTAATCCTGAAAATAAATGACCTTTTCCAGACTGGTCGTCTTCATGTTGAGCAAAGCACCGAGACGGCTCGGCATCGCTTTGAAGAACCAGATGTGAACGACTGGTGCAGCCAGTTCGATGTGCCCCATGCGCTTTCGGCGAACACGACTGTGCGTCACTTTGACGCCACAACGGTCGCAGATCATGCCTTTGTATTTCATACCGCGGTACTTGCCGCAGGCGCATTCCCAGTCCTTTTCCGGACCGAAAATCCGTTCGCAGAACAGCCCGTCGCGTTCCGGGCGGTACGTCCGGTAATTAATGGTCTCAGGCTTCTTCACTTCTCCGAACGACCAGCTACGAATGTCGTGCGGGCTGGCGAGAGAAATTCGCACAGCGCCGTAGTCGTTGACCCGTTCGTATCCGGTGGTTTCGCCAGTGCTCATCCCAGACCCCCTACGAGGAAATTGTGATCCGATTCCGCGCGATTGCGGAGCTGCCGTTGGCCATCAAAAAACTACCTGCACTCCACGAGGCAGGCGTCACCTGCCAGGCAATGTGGCATCCTTACATCACCGACTTTTCAAGTTGCAGGTTCAACGCCAGTCCCCGGATCTCGTTTGTCAGCACGTCGAAGCTGGCCGGCGTGCCCGCTTCAAGCGTGTTTTCTCCCTTGACCATCGATTCGTAAATCTTCGTTCGGCCTTCAACGTCGTCGCTCTTGACCGTCAGTAGTTCCTGCAGAATGTACGCAGCTCCGTAAGCCTCCAGAGCCCACACTTCCATCTCACCGAATCGCTGGCCTCCGAACCGAGCCTTACCACCCAGTGGCTGCTGAGTGATCAGTGAATATGGACCCGTTGCCCGAGCGTGAATCTTGTCGTCGACCAGGTGGTGCAGTTTGAGCATGTAGATGTAGCCCACCGTCACCTTCTGATCGAGTGCCTCACCCGTTCGCCCATCATGCAGGACAGCCTTACCGTCCTCGGGCAACCCGGCCTCTCTGAGAAAACCGTTGACTGTCTCTTCGGTTGGCCCATCGAACACAGGGCAGTAACAACGGAAGCCGAGTTTTTCGGCCGCCCAGCCCAGGTGAGTCTCCAGAATCTGACCAACGTTCATTCGACTCGGTACGCCGAGAGGATTCAGCAGGATGTCGACCGACGTGCCATCTTCCAGATAGGGCATATCCTCCACGGGCAGGATTTTCGAGATGACACCTTTATTGCCGTGCCGGCCGGCCATCTTGTCACCCACGGAAATCTGTCGCTTGGACGCAACGTACACTTTGATCATCTGCAGAACGCCGTTCTGCAGTTCATCACCGCGCTTCAGGCTGTTGATGGCATGATCACGACGATCGAGTTCGTCGCCGACGACGCCCCAGCCATCTTTAATCACCTTGCGGCACGCAGACAGTTTCTGCGGGCTGCGGAGTTCCAGCTTGTCAAACCAGCTCAGAAAGTCGGTTGCGAACGTTGCCACGATTGTGTCGTCAGTCGATTTGGCGACCGCATGACTTTCCTCGTCTTTCACTGCCTCACCGAGCGCCGGCTCAAACTCATTCAGAAACGCTCGGAATGCTTTCGCAATGGCCTCATTACCTTCCTGCTCCGTGTCTTTGATCTGCTTGTCCAGCTGTTTCTTCTCAGACTCCGAAAGACTCATCTTGCGAGAGAATCTTTCGGTATGCATCACGATGCCCTCGACGCCGGACGGCACTTCGAGTGACTCGTTTTTCACATCTTCACCTGCCCGGCCGAAAATTGCGTGCAGCAGCTTTTCTTCCGGAGTCAGTTCGGACTTCGCCTTGGGCGAAACCTTTCCGACAAGGATGTCGCCTGGCTGAACTCGCGTTCCGATCTGGACGACTCCGCTGTCGTCAAGGTGGCGGAGGGCCTTCTCGCTGACATTCGGAATGTCGCGAGTGAATTCTTCGCGACCAAGCTTGGTCTCACGAATCTCCACTTCAAACTCATCGATGTGAATCGACGTGTAGACGTCCTCTTTGACCAGGCGTTCGGAAAGAATGATCGCATCTTCAAAGTTGTAGCCCTGCCATGACATGAAACCGACGAGAACATTGCGTCCCAGAGCCAGCTCACCGTCCTGTGTTGCGGCCGTATCAACCAGCACCTGCCCTTTTTTTACCTTGTCCCCCATCGAAACCAACGGCTTCTGATTGAGGCACGTGCGTTCGTTGAGGCCGGTAAACTTTCGGAGCGGATACCGTTTGCCGTCGACCTCGACGACAAGACCGTCGACATACGTCACTTTCCCGGCTTTCTCGGACCGGATCGTCATGCCGGAATGGCCAGCCACGAGTCTTTCCATTCCCGTGCCGACGATCGGCTTCTCTGCGATCAGCAGTGGTACTGCCTGACGCTGCATGTTCGAGCCCATCAAGGCCCGGTTCGCGTCATCGTGCTCAAGAAACGGAATCAATGCGGCCGAGACACCGACCATTTGAGCCGGTGATATGTCGATGAATTCAACATCATCGACACTGACGAGCCGCACGTCATTGCGGTTTCGGGCCAGAACGCGGTCGCCGATGATTTTGCCTTTTTCAACCGGCGTATCTGCGGGAACGACAATCTGTTCCGACTCTTCATCGGCCCGCAGATATTCGATTTCGTCCGTAAGCTTGCCCTTCCGCACTCGGCGGTAGGCTGTAATCAGAAATCCGTAGTCATCGACCTGCGCGAAAATACCCAGACTGGAGATCAGCCCAATGTTGGTACCTTCAGGTGTCTCAATCGGGCAGATTCGGCCATAGTGCGAGATGTGCACATCGCGGACTTCGAAACCGGCACGCTTACGATTCAAACCGCCGGGACCCAGAGCACTCAGACGACGCTCGTGCGTCAGCATCGACAACGGATTCGTCTGATCGACAACCTGCGAGAGTTCACTGCGACCAAAGAAGTAGTCGATTGCAGCCGAGACCGCTTTGGGATTAACGAGCGTTCGCGGCGTCATCTCCTCGACATCCTTGAGACTCATGCGCTCCTGCACAGTACGGCGAAGCTTGAGAAACCCTTTACGGATTTCATCAGCAGCAAGCTCATCGATGGTCCGTAGACGACGATTTCCGAGGTTATCGATGTCATCAATGTATGCCGTTGGGTCACTCGTTCGAAGGCGAATCAGATAGCGGATCGCATTGACAAAGTCGTGCGAGTTAAGCGTCATCTCGTCCTGGGGAACGACATCCTCCTGCTGAAACTTCCGGTTGATACGGAAGCGTCCAACAACACCCAGGCGATAACGATTCAGGTCAAAGAAGCGATCCCGAAACAGCTCAATCGCTTTGTCGAGGGCCGGCGGATTCCCCGGACGCAGTCTCTGATAAATTCGAAGCAGTGCTTCTTCGTGACTCGCGGTGACGTCATCCCGGATCGTATTGAGGAGGAGAGAGTCTTTGACTTCCTCCATGATCGGGATTTTTTTGAACTTGCAATCCTTGATCTTCTCGATGTGAGCGGCAGTGATCATCTCACCAAACTCAATGATGATCTCGCCGCACTGTTCGTGGCCGGGAGGATAGATGACGTCGTCAGCGACAACTTTTTTGTCGATTTTGTCGCCGACGGTTTCCTGCTTGACCGGGAAGAACAGTTCTGCGATCTGCGCGTTGGTCGAGAAATCGGGGCTCATCGCACGCAGCAGAGTCGTTGCCGCAAACTTTCCGCTCTGGTCGATGCGAACAGCCAATCCGTCTTTCTTGGTGACGTTGAGCTCGATCCAGCTTCCACGTTCCGGAATGACTCGGCACGAGTAGTTTTTCTTTTCGCCCGGTTCAGACGCCAGAACGAAGTCGACACCTGGAGAACGGTGCAACTGGCTGACGACAACACGCTCGGCACCGTTGATGATGAACTCGCCACCGCCCAGCATGATGGGCATGTCGCCGAGATACACCTCTTCTTCCATCGGCTCCTCTTTGTTCAGCCTCAGAAGAACACGGAACGGGCGCCCGAATGTCAGGCGAAGCTGGCGGCATTCCAGCGGCGTGTAGCGAGGTTTGCCGAGCTCATATCGGACGTAATCCAGCGAGTATTGCCCGTCATAACTTTCAATGGGAAATACTTCGCGCAGAATCGATTCCAGTCCCTGGCTGTTCCGTTCACGTGACGGAAGATCTGCCTGCAGAAATCGCAAGTACGAGTCGTTTTGAAGCTGAGTCAGAGTGTCAATCGGGTCGGAAGTCTCCAGGGAACCCATATTCCTGACTTCACCCTTAACGACAGTTCGCTTCGAGGGGATCGGCATACGTCAGCTATCCGTATTTAGAAGGGAAAATATCGCAAACGGCCATCGGCGTTACAGCAGTTCCGGCGACCCGGCGCAGTCTTGAAATGCCACGAAACGAGTTGGACTGCTTAGCATTGATTCGACCGGCCGATGAATCCGATCAGACAGGGCAGACATTGACGCACACGGGTAAAAAATGGCGCGCTGACGCAACCGTCTATCGACGCTGGGGTGAACACGGTCATCACGGTTCACCGGGCCGAGTTGCGATAAGCCAGCCTGGGCGCAAACCACGGCGAGAATCCATTCGATGGACGAAGATTGATCGGGACGGGTCAGGTCGTCAAAACTCCGACACGGAACGAGCGAAGACGAGGCAGGCGGGGATTATGCGCAATCGGAACAGAATATGCACCCCAATCGGGAAACAATGCTGAACTTTGGCCTTACACAACCGCCACACACGACTTACGAACACTCCGCAAGTGCACAGGTTTGTCTGATCAGACAGGGCTCGAATAGAGAATTGGACACCGAAATGAGGTAACCACGATGCGGACCATCCGGTTCGCATCGTGCCCGTCACCTGCGTGATGCCCGATCTCTACGTCAGTCGAACCAGCCTATTTGATCTCGACTGTTCCGCCGGCACCTTCGACCTGTTCCTTAAGCTTCTCGGCTTCTTCTTTCGGAATGGCTTCTTTGAGGGCCTTCGGTGCGCTTTCGACAACTTCCTTGGCCTCTTTCAGGCCAAGTCCGGTCACAGCACGCACGACTTTGATGACGGCGATCTTGTTGTCGCCGTAGCCGGTGAGGACGACATCGAAGTCCGTCTTTTCCTCTTCGGCCGCACCGCCATCGTCACCGGCAGACGGAGCCATCACAACACCACCGCCGGCTGGCTTGATACCGTGGGTATCCTCGAGGTAATCGGCGAGCGATCGGGCCTCAAGCAGAGTCAGTCCGGCGATCTTGTCGCCAAGTTCCTTAGTCGCATCACTGTATTCGGCAACTGCAGCTTCGTCGCTCATTGCTCAACTCCAAACATAACGAAAACCTGTGAGTCGTTCCCGACCTGAGGCCAGACCTGTACGCTTTAGAAGCCTTCATCTGGCAACCTGTCGGTTGTCAAAACCAAACGCAAAACTCCCGATCCCGCCCGCTCTAACTTCATTGAGACACACGTAAGCCAAAGGCTCGCAAACAGCCTTAGGATTCATCGTCGTCACCATCCGCAATACTCTTGATCGCACCGACGACAGTTCCACCTGGCCCAAGCAATGCACCGGCAATCGTTCCGCCGGGCCCGAGAATCGCTCCCGCAATCATTGACAGCAGTTCGGGGCGACCTGGACTCTTACTCAACCGATCAACGCCGCCAGCGTCCAGGGTACTTCCCTCGACCGCTCCGCCTTTGATCTGCAGAGTCTTCGCATCCTTGGCCCACTTAGTAATCTCCCGTGAGAGGGCGACGATATCCTCACCACCCCAAACCAGCGTGGAAGGGCCGTCAAGAACCGGCGCCAGTGCTTCCAGGCCGACATTCTCGCACGCCCGTCTGGCCAGTGAGTTCTTGACGGTCAGCATGCCGATCCCCTTTGCCTGGAGATCAATACGCAGGACATTGGCGTCAACACCACTCATCGCAGATACGTCGACCACCAGCACCTCACCGTGACCCTGCAGAGTCTGTTCAAGTTCAGCGATGATGTGATTCTTGACAATTTTGCTCATTGAACCGATTCCCTCAGACGCCCAGGGTTCAGACCGCTTGCGGAACTAACCTTGTTGGTTCCCGGCCGCACAAATGCACCAAACGCCGATTTCAGATCGAAACCGAAACTCCAGGCAGCATCGTTGCCGAAATCACCACATGCCGAATGTAAGTCCCCTTGGCCGCGGTTGGCTTAAGGGACAGGATATAGTTCAACAGCGAGTCAATGTTTTCGTGCAGGCTCTCTGCTGAAAACGACATCTTGCCCACGATGCAGTGCAGGTTTGCCCCTGCGTCCACCCGGAACTCGACCTTACCGGCCTTGTACTCTTTCACGGCAGTGGCCACATCCTGCGTCACCGTGCCCGCTTTAGGCGTCGGCATCAATCCGCGAGGACCAAGCACTCTTCCCAGAGGGCCAACGACTTTCATCATGTCCGGTGTGGCAATCGCGACATCAAAATCCAGCCAACCGTCCTTGACCTTATCTGCCAGTTCTTTCCCGCCGACGTGATCTGCCCCCGCCTCTTCAGCAGTGGCGACATTTTCACCTTGAGCGAACACCAGGACTCGCTGAGCCTTGCCGATGCCATTCGGCAACACGATCGTCCCGCGAACAATCTGGTCTGCCTGTTTGGGGTCGACACCAAGACGCACGGAAAGTTCCGCACTCTGATCGAACTTGCACGGACGGACACCGGCGGGCAGCCGTGTCTCCATCGTCTTCAGCTCTTGCACAGCGGTCTGCAGGTCGACAGTGCCGAGTTCTCTCGCATAATTCCGCAGGAATGTGATGCGCCGCGATGGTTTTGCCATTTCAATTCCTTATCGACTGCGAGTTGCGAGTCTGCCGTCGTGATCAGTGAATTCATCAAACGGGTTGCGACGACGACGGTCAGACGACTGCAACCACTGCACTCAAGTCTTACGAAACAACTTCAATACCCATATTGCGGGCAGTTCCCTCGATAATCCGACAGGCCTGGCCTTCATCCTTCGTATTCAAATCGGCCATCTTGGTTCGGGCAATCTCAAGAACCTGATCATGGCTGACCGAGCCAACCTTTTCCGTTCGCGGATTGCCTGCGCCCTTGGCGATTTGTGCAGCCTGCTTCAGCAGAACTGCCGCCGGCGGGCTTTTGACAACGAAGTCAAACGACCGATCGTTATAGATGGTGATAATCACCGGCACAGTCGTACCGGCCATGTCCTTTG
This sequence comes from uncultured Planctomycetaceae bacterium, assembly GCA_964431285.1. Taxonomy (GTDB): domain Bacteria; phylum Planctomycetota; class Planctomycetia; order Planctomycetales; family Planctomycetaceae; genus CAUZFZ01. The sequence continues at coordinate 7,525 of CAYSJO010000064.1, read as the reverse complement.
TTCGCTCATTGAACTGCTGAACGAACTGACCAATATTCACACCGTGCGGACCAAGAGCTGTGCCAACAGGCGGGGCTGGTGTTGCATGCCCGCCCGTGATCTGAACCTTCACCTCCTGGGTGACCTTTTTGGCCATCTCAAACTCCCGATTCTCGGTGAAAACAACGACCGCGGCTCTGTGAAAAACTACGTGTAACAACAAGCCGGGAACTATGACCTTTCCACCTCGTGATATTCAAGCTCCACGGGGGTCGGCCGCCCAAAGATTTCAATCAGGACCGAGATCTTCCCCGTCGTCTCATCGATGGCGTCGATTGCGCCTTCAAACGATTCAAATGCTCCCGTCTTAATCTTGACGACCTCGCCAACCTTGAAGTCGATTCGGACGCGAGTCGGAGCATCGCCCTCGGTTTCCTTCTGCTCTTCCAGACCGAGCATCCGCTCGACTTCATGAGTCTCCATTGGGTGCGGTTCACCGGCTGAACCGGTGAAGTCTCCGACACCCGTCGTATCCCGAACGAGATACCACGTATCGTCATTCAGGATTAACTGAATCATGATGTAGCCCGGATACAGCTTCTGTTCCCGGATCCGTTTCTTGCCGCCACGCGTCTCAGCCACCTTTTCCGTCGGAATGATGATCTGCCCGAAAAACTCTTCCAGACCCTCCCGCTTGATTCTTCGCTCCAGAGAATTGCGAATCGAGTTTTCCCGGTTCGTCTGAACCTTCAGGACATACCACTTCAATTCGGGATTGAGAGCTTCGCTTTGAACTTCTTCATCCACGAATGAGCCCTCCCCATTGATTGAAGCAGTCGCCATGACGTTCTCGGATAAAGTCAGGTGGCTTCGGGTGCCGAGTCAGTTAAACGAATTCAAGGAACCCAATGAACGAAAAGACTTCTCGCCAAATCATGTCGAACACAAATAGCAACGCCCCCATGAGCAACATGGTGACCATTACCACGATTGTTGCTCGATGAACGTGCGGTCGATCCGGCCAGTGGACCTTTTCAACCTCTGACTCTGTGGCAATCAGAAACTCTGCAAACTTCGGATAATGAATGACGCGAAAACCCAGCCAGCACCCAATCAGACTGATCGCCCCCGGTATCCCGTATTCGATCGCGTCATTATTCAATTGAATCAGAAACGCATTTCGCAATGCCCAGGCACCGAGAATGGCGATCGCCGCAATTGCGGCCCATGTCAGCCGACGCGCGAGCCGACCCTGATTCCGTTTGTAGAAGCTGAAACTTTTCAGCTCCGCCAGAAACGTGTTGGCAGAATTCTGCGACACGATCGGTATCCGATGATTGAAAACCGCCGACGTCGAAAACGCCGGCGGTCAAGGATTGTCAACTTAGTTGGCAGCTCAAATCTCCGACGAGTACCGGAGAGTGAGTTGTCTCCGAAACACGGGCGGAGGGACTTGAACCCCCAACCGCTGGATTTGGAATCCAGTGCTCTGCCAATTGAGCTACACCCGTACCCAGTCGATTCAGCAACCGGGTGTGCAGCCAGCGGACTCCAGTTCCCTCGGGCCGCATAACTCTGAGGTCGACATTGAATTCAGTTGAAAACAATGCCAGCCCATCTATTTCTTACGCGATTCCTTATGAATCGTATGACGCCGAAGCTTCGGACAGTACTTCTTCAGCTCCAGTCGCTCAGTGCCCCGAGTCTCTTTCTGCACGCGGTAATTCCGCATGCCGGACTCGGTACATTCAAGCCATACGTACTCTCGCATCTCAAATCTCGCTTTCAGAAGCCGCCAGGATCGAAATCCGCAACGTTAACGCGATTCGACGGCCGGTGCCTACTCAACGACCTTCGAGATAATTCCCGATCCAACTGTCCGGCCGCCTTCCCGGATCGCAAAACGGCTGCCATCCACCATGGCGACAGGCTTGCCCAGCTCAACTTCCAACGCAACATTGTCGCCAGGCATGCACATCTCAGCACCACCAAGCAGATTGGCGGCACCAGTAACGTCTGTTGTACGGAAATAGAACTGGGGGCGGTAACCACTGAAGAACGGCGTGTGACGGCCACCTTCTTCCTTGCTCAAGACGTAGACCTCACACTCAAACTTTGTGTGCGGCTTAATACTGCCCGGCTTGGCCAACACCTGTCCACGATCAATCTCATCTTTTTTGATGCCACGCAGCAGCAGGCCGACATTGTCGCCAGCCTGCCCTGTGTCAAGCGTTTTGTTGAACATTTCGACACCGGTGCAGGTCGTCTCAGCAGTGTCCTTCAGGCCGACGATCTCGACCTTTTCGCCGATATTGATCGTCCCTTGCTCAATTCGACCGGTCGCGACCGTGCCGCGCCCTTCGATTGAAAACACGTCTTCAACAGCCATAAGAAAATCGCGGTCTGTAAGCCGCTCGGGTTCCGGAATGTGGCTGTCTAAGGCATCCATCAGCTCACTAATACATTTGTTGCAGGCTTCGTCGCCCGGATTCTCCAGTGCCGGCCGTGACGAACCCTTGACGATCGGTATCGAGTCGCCGTCGAAGCCGTACTTGTCGAGCAGCTCCCGCACTTCCATTTCAATCAACTCAAGCAGCTCTTCGTCATCAACAAGGTCAATCTTGTTGAGGAAGACGACAAGTTCAGGAACGCTCACCTGCCGGGCCAGAAGAATGTGCTCACGAGTCTGCGGCATCGGCCACGCGTCCGCGGCGACCACCAAAATCGCCCCATCCATCTGGGCAGCACCGGTAATCATGTTCTTGATGTAGTCGGCGTGGCCGGGGCAGTCGATGTGGGCGTAATGTCGTCCTTCAGACTCGTACTCGACGTGCGAAACCGCGATGGTCACCGTCTTGTTTTCATCACGAACCGTTCCGCCCTTGGCGATGTCCGCATAGCTTTTCACCTGGCCAAGGCCTTTGGCCCCCTGCACAGCAAGAATGGCCGCGGTCAATGTTGTCTTGCCGTGGTCGATGTGGCCAATCGTTCCTACGTTTACGTGTGGTTTGGTCCGTACAAAGTTTTCTTTGGCCATTGGGGTTGATTCCTGTCCTTACAAATCAGGTACGAGAGAGTGTGCGGGCCAGAAAATTGTCGAACAGTCGAACAGAATCGCCCGTCAGAAACTAACTGCGAGTCACAGAACTCCTGCCAGTAAACTCAATCCAGAGCTGCTGATGGGACTTGAACCCATGACCTCGTCCTTACCAAGGACGCGCTCTACCGACTGAGCTACAGCAGCAGGTCAACCAGGAATCCCGACTTGAGAACCCAATCCAGGTCTCCTGGCTCCATGTCCCTTGTCAAAAGCGGGTGATGGGAATCGAACCCACACAACCAGCTTGGAAGGCTGGGGCTCTACCGTTGAGCTACACCCGCAACTACCAAACTCAACGAGACATCAAAAAACAAAACAAGATTGGGGGCGGCAGGATTCGAACCTGCGAAGGCGTACGCCGCCAGATTTACAGTCTGGCCCATTTGGCCACTCTGGAACACCCCCGCAACTGAGGAGGAGCAGTGCCTGACGGCGTCTGCAAATACCCCCAACAGAGTGACCGAGCGGACCACAAAACTGACCCATTCGGAAGCGGTTCTGGCCTCCGGAATCCCTCCAACAGAGGACGTACCGGCATCGCGGCCCTCAAAGCGGCGGGAATTTAGCGACTTCTTCAGTCAATGGAAAGGAATTGATACGCGACTTTTGATTTATCTGAAAGGAGACGGCGGGGCAGGCTGACTCTTATCCGCTTCAGCCAGCCGGATCCGGCCCATGAAAGCCTGCGGTGGGACTCGAACCCACAACCTCCGGTTTACAAAACCGGGGCTCTGCCAATTGAGCTACACTGGCATCCGATGGACCCGGTCCACGAAAAACAGTTAGTTTGTGAGTCAGAATCCGAATCACGCCAAAAAGTTGCGTCGCAAAGCGACGGGATAATACCAGTCGCGCCTATCGTTGCAACATCAGGTTTTGCGTGCAGAAATCCTCAGGAGTGCAGTAACCAGGCGAGTAAACCTTTGGCCAGGTGCATGCGGTTTTCAGCTTGGCGGAAGACGATGCTGTTGGGTCCATCCATGACTTCGTCGGTCACTTCCAGGCCGCGTCGGGCCGGGAGGTCGTGCATGAAGCGGCACTCTTTCGGAGCTTTCGAAAGCAGTTCGGAGTTGACCTGGAAGCTGGCGAAGTCCTTGCCTCGTGTGTCGGCTTCAGATTCCTGGCCCATGCTGGCCCAGACGTCCGTGTAAATGACGTCCGCGTTCGCCACGGCTTCAACGGGATTGTGCGAAAGGGTGAAGTCCGCATTGGGGTACTTGTCTCGGATTCTCGCATGAAACTCATCGGGCAATTCGTAGCCCGGCGGACAACATAAAGTGAATGGCAGGTTCAACATGGCCGTGATGATGGCCAGTGACGCCGAAACATTGTTGCCGTCACCCACGAACACGATGCGTTCGCTGGTCAGGGCACCGAAGACTTCTCGAACGGTGAACAAATCCGTGAGAGCCTGACAGGGATGGAAGTCGTCGGAGAGACCGTTGATGACCGGGCACTGAGACCAGCGGGTGAATTCTTCGATCGTCGCGTGTGAGAATGTGCGCAGCACGACGGCGTCGGAGATGCCACTGACGACCCGGGCCACGTCCGGCAGGGATTCGCGGCCGTACATGCCGGCGTTTTTGCCTGTAAAAAACTCGCTCTCACCGCCCAGATGGACCATTGCCGTGTCGAAACTCAGTCGTGTTCGCAGCGATGGCTTGTCGTAGATTTGGGTGAGTACGTGGTTTGCCAGCGGCGAGGGGCGTTCGCCGACGGCCAGTTTGTCTTTGAGGTCCTGAGCTGTCTCGATGATGTCCATTACGTCATCGGGGGTCAGATTGAACAGAGAGGTGAGATGTCGCATGACAGGAACTCGCTGGGAGAATTGAAGAAGCCCGACTTCCGAGTGGAAACCGGGCTTTCAGGGAGTCGGATGATTTATTCGGCCTCTGCGGCCATTTCTTTCAGGACATCGGAGATGATCGAGCAGCCTTCCTCAACCTGTTCAGCGGTGACATTCAGTGGCGGAAGCAGCCGCACAACGGTTTCCTGAGTTGCATTGATGAGAAGTCCTCGTTGCATGCACTTGCCGACGGCCGGGCCGGACGGAATTGTCAGGTCAACACCGACCATCATGCCCATCACCCGGACCTCGCTGATGATCGGCAGTTCCGTCTTGAGCTGTTCGAAGTGATGACGAAACTCGGCAGCCCGCTGCGCCACATTGTCGAGCAGACCGTCTTCTTCGATGGTCTGAATTGTCGCGACCCCTGCAGCCATGGCGAGAGGGTTGCCACCGAATGTCGAGGCATGCATGCCCGGTCGCAGATCGGGCGCCAGCTCAGCTGTCGTAATGAGGGCCCCGCAGGCAACGCCGGCGGCGATGCCCTTCGCCATCGTCATGACGTCCGGTTTGACGTCGAACTGCTGATATGCGAGCCAGCTTCCTGTCCGGGCCATGCCCGTCTGAACTTCGTCGAAGATCAACAGACAGCCGTTTTTATCAGCGATCCGACGCAGTCCCTGCAGGAAACCGTCCGGCGGAATGCGGACGCCACCTTCGCCCTGGACCGGCTCGATCATGATCCCACAGGTTTCGTGGTCGACGAGTTCCGCTACCGCATCGAGGTCCCCATATGGGGCATACAGGAAGCCGGCGACGAGTGGGCCCAGTCCTTCCTGATACTTCGGCTGGGCCGTAGCCGTCGTCGTGGCCAGCGTCCGGCCATGAAAGCCGCGTTCGAAAGTGATGATCTTATACTGGCCCTCCTTCATCCCGTGCAGACGTGCCAGCTTGATCGCGCCCTCATTGGCTTCCGCACCACTGTTGCAGAAAAACGCCTTACCGAAACTGCGGGTGCACAGAAGCTCGGCGAATTCGCCCTGCGGTTCCATGTACCAGGTGTTTGGGATGTGGATCAGCCGGGCCGCCTGTTGCTGAATCGCCTCAACCACCCGCGGCGGACAGTGCCCCAGAATATTGCAGCCCCAGCCAGGGAACAGATCGAGATAGCGGTTTCCCTCAGCGTCCCAGACATGCGATCCCTCGCCACGCACCAGACTGATCGGATAGCGACCGTAATTCGGGATGACGTGCTTTTCGAACTGGGCGATTCTGTCCTGACTGGACAATGATGCGGCTGCGTCCACTTGTGTTCCTCTTAAATCTGTTCGGTTTGCAGTGCGGAAACGGAAACCACCAGAGACAGGCAGCTTGCGTGATTGGTTCGTCACAAAAGAGCCATCCCATAAAGCGAGACCGCTGCTCAACGACACATTACCTCAGGCAACAATTTCTGTTCCGACACCCTTGTCCGAGTAAATCTCAAGTAACACCGAGTGCGGCATGCGGCCGTCCACGATGTGAAGTTTGCCGACGCCAGCCTCAAGCGCTTCCAGAGCAGCTTCGACTTTGGGCACCATCCCCGCGGCGATCGTGTCGTCAGCAATCAGTTCGCGACAACGCGGAACGGTGACATGGGAAATCAGCGAATCGGCATCATCCCGATCGCGCAGGATACCGGGAACATCGCTGACGAAAACGAGTTTTTCAGCCTTGAGTAACCGCGCCACCGCGGCGGCGGCCGTATCTCCGTTAACGTTCAACCGCTGCCCCGTGCGATCCACTGCGACGCAGGGGATCACTGGTATCTGCCCGGCCGATGCGGCTGCGTCAAGAAACTCGCGGTTGATATCAACCACCTCGCCGACGAATCCCAGGTCGAGTTCTTCGCCTGCATCTCCGCTCAGCGACAGCCGTTGCCCGATCAGCAGGTTCTTCCCGCTGAGGTAGCTCATCCCGACGGCCTCTCCGCCCAGATCGTGAATTTCGTCAACCAGCCGGTTGCAGATGTCGCCGGCCAGTACATTCGTGGCGATATCCAGTGTGCCCTGATCCGTGAAACGTCGTCCCTGTACCCAGCGAGGTTCGATGCCGGCTTCAGCCATCGCCCGGCTGATTTCTTTGCCCCCGCCGTGAATAATGACGGGCTTCATGCCGACCGTCTCAAAAAACAGTACGTCCGTCAGGAATGAGCGAACGGACTGCGGGTCATCCAGCGCACTGCCGCCGAGTTTGATGACGACGTGCCGGTCCCGAAACTGGCGGATCCAGCCGAGAGCCTCGATCAGAACTCGAGCCTTGCGGATCGCTTCGTCCACGGAAGAATCGCCTCAGATCTGGGAAAAACGGGCGATTGTAGGCGGCTGCACCAGGGTGTCAAAGGACGACTCAAGAGCTTAAGGCGGTCAGCAGAAGCGGCCCGTTTCGGCAGTGACGTGTGGCGGAACGAATACGGCTTGATCCCCACATCAATTCACGATGGCACGCCATTGGTTATTGGTTGCTGAAATCAACAGGCGTTTGCAGCGATCAGTCGTTCGGAGACTGATGCCCTTCCACGGGGCACGAATGATTAATCGGCGTCAGCCGGACTGCTGCTGGCTTCAGCCGATGGTGGATGTCGGTTATGACAATACTAGGCTCTGTTTGAAAACGACGCG
>CAYSJO010000063.1:0-11024 GCA_964431285.1 uncultured Planctomycetaceae bacterium | reverse complement strand
GCAACAAACCAGTCTGGCACCTGTGTCGCGAGGGAGTCTACGGGCCGTAAGCTCGCCGTCAACTCAACACCTGAAAACCGAGACGACGACGCCCGCAGCTCGACAAGTGAGAAAGTCGAACTGAGCGTCCGAATGCCCATTGATTTCAAGCGCGAGGCAGGCCTCGGCGCGGCTCTCCACTTTGACGATGTAGGCGTGGCATTTCGACAGTTCGCGATCGGTCGGCCGACGAGCGAGTACCCGCAGGTAAATGCCGGTGATGGCTTCCCGATCATCGGGAAACTCCTTGAGGACACGACTCAGCAGGTTCTTTCCGACAACGCTAATGCGTTTATTCACATCGGCGTTGTGAAGGCCCTCACCAGGCTTTTCGCCCTGGCGATACTGACGCTGGTAGACGTCGCTGTTCGTGATCGCACGAAACATCGCTTTGGTGTCGTAGTCCGTTCCTCGGAAGGCACCGGTCAGCCTGGTCAGCACTTCGCCAAAGATGACTTTCTTCATGAGTCCCATATCGTCCACGTTGTGATAGAACGACTGGCCCATGAGTTCGCCCCACACACGATTGACGAAGGCTGCGGCGAACGGTGGCTCTCATGCTGGAGCACTGCCCCTGGTCTCTGACCACCGATTGTAGGTTCCGGCAAAGACGCGGACGAATGGGCACGGCACAAATTGCTTTGCACTTCAATCGACGATCTTCCGGGCGGACAGCACACGCTCGAATCCTCGGCAACAGCGCCACTCACCCTTAGATGACCATTGTCTCATTTGCTGGCCGAGTCGGCGTTCAGACGGAGCTTTACGGAAGCGGTCGAGCGTCCGGCATTGAAGGCGTACCTGCTGTAGTGCGGGTAGACCGATGCTGTTGGTCCGGGGCCGTTGGCGGGTTGACTGTCGGAATGGACCACACGTTTTTCTTCAGTCCACGGTTCAATGGTGATTCGCAGCGGGCAGTCAGTGACGCGGATCGACTTTGTTATCTCGCTCTCCCTCCCTTGTTTTCTCACAACACGATCATACCGAATCACTGGCCAGCGAGTCTTCTTCTCGTCCGGCATCTGGATCGGGAGGCGAACTTCCATCCACTTCCAATTGGTGGGCATCGTGTCGTGTATGACGAGCCTGCGATCCGGGATGGAATACTCCAGTCCGGCGAGCCCTTCCAGGTAGAGCAGCAGTTTACCCGCGTTGAAGTTCGAGTACTGGTCGCCGAACAGCTTGCCGCTGCGCCTGTAGGCTTCCGGAGCGACCGGAATGTTCCAGTGGGAATTGAAGTTGTAGTTCTCCAGATGATTCAGCGTCAGCTTCCACGCTGGATTGCCAAGTCGTTGACGGAACATGCCGTCGAGCGTGAAGTACGCGGTATCCGGCGTGTAACCAAATGAATCGTCTACCTTCGTAGCAAATGTTTTCATGGCCTGACGGGACATGGCGAGGGGAAAGAAATCGCCGTCGCCCTGGAAACCCTTGTCTTTATCCAGTGCCCATGACTGGGTCATCTTCGAAGCGTAATCGCGAGGAAAATACCTGGAACGCATGTGCCAGAAGCCCGTCGTCATCAACATCCCATCCTTTGGTCCGCCGAAAAAATGTTCGTGACCGTTCGCCTGCCAGCGTTGATCAAACCACGTTCGGATTTGGTCCGGACCAAGCCGCACCATCTGTTGCCAGTGTTCGACATCCTGAACATGGCCGGTGAGGCGGGCCATCGCAATCAAGGCTTCTGCCACTTCAAAGTGATTGGAGAAGAACGAGCCAATTCGCTCGCGAAACACTTCTCGGAAGTATCCCTCGAAACAGTCATGCAGAAATCGAACATCGCCGCTGTGCTGGTAGATCTGCCATGCGCCGAGGACATGTTCTGAAAGTTCATTGCCGTACGCGCCGGAGTGCCACGTCGTTCCCTTGTTGTCGGACAGCGCAATCGCGCCGTTCGGCACTTTTCGATAGTGACCATTCGTGACGAGATGTTTCCACGTCAGGACATTTCCATATGCGTAATGGGGCTTGTTGCCAGTCCATGCTCCCACCTTGATCTGGAACGTCGCGTCGTAGCGGTGCATACCGAGGAAGTTGTTGACGGCCGTCTGGGTGTGAGGCTCCATCTCCCATCCATTCTGCACGTCGATGTAATACATCAGGTAGAGCGACCACAGGTAGTAGTAGATATCCTCAAACTTCCGATCCGAGCAGCGAAACCACAGAATCTCTTCGTTGAGTTGGCGATTCATCTCTCTCGTCTTTGCGAGCATCGTTTCACGCGGCTCGCGGAGCACTGCCATCCCATTTCTGATCGCCTGGTGTAATTTGTCATTCATTGCCCAGACGAGCACGACTCCATCGCCGTCACAGGGAACTTCGAACTCATACTGCATCTCGCCGTGATCGCCCTGTTTGAACAGATGGCTTCGGGCGAAGTTGCGAGAGGCGGCGAGAATCGTGCTCATGCCTTGATACATGATCCGGCCGACTCGCTCGGAGCGATCTACTTCAGGTCGGCACTGCGTCGTGCCGCCTTCGACGATGTGAATGGCATTATGGTCCACGTCGTATTCGATCGTGGCAGTGCTCGTCAGACTATGACGCCCAAAGAAACTCTGCCCGTTGAATCGCAACGTGACGGGACGCGACGCAGTGATGATCGAGCACGCTGCATCGTTGTCTGCAATAAACTTCTCTTCCCGTAGCTGGACGCCATCCACTTCGTACTCGCAGATCATCCGGTCCGGCCGCCAGTACATCCTCTGTGGAACGGGATGACGATGAGTCTTCTGGTCAATGACAACGCTACCGTAGAGAACTCGCGTGTCCTTGTAGAACTCCCAGCCCGAGAAGTCGTTGCCCAGGCCGGTATTGTCGTGATCCTTGCCGCGACTTTGCACCAGCCCGACGCCTCGACTGCGAAGATCGTGATAGAACGGATGAGTCAGGCCGAGCGTTTCGTTTTCCTTCAGCTCCCAACTCGCATGAAACCCGCCGACATAGTACGTCACGTTTCCAGCGAGGAACCCGTGTTTCTTTCCCTGAATCTCCTGCTGCAACCGCTGACAGTAGTCTGAAAAAGGTGGAGCTTCTGCGAACGTGACACTGGTTCCGAGCAGCAAAACGATAGCTGCAATGTTAGAGCGCATTTCATACCAGTCTTCGTCTTAGCTGCGTTCGCCAGAACGCGGATTCTCTCGATCTTCGTCCGCACTCGGGCGAGTGCAGCTCCGTGGTGCGGGACGGATACGGATAGCCGTTTTCGCGTTGAGCTCCTTTGATCCACCGTTTTTTGCGGTTGAAACGTTGTGCTGCCAGCCGGACTCCGGAGTTCGTGTGGCAGTGTCGGCGCCTTGGTAGAGCGATCGACTTGAGCAGACGAACGCTGATCAGGAAGTGTGTGTTTCAAGATTGTTGAGAGCAAGTCGATGGCCCGGGTCGATGTGGCGTGGTCCCCGCGCTTCACGGGCGTGCGCCTTCGGGGATAGACTTCGGCCCGATCAGGTCTGAGTTGCAAGGTTGCGGACGCAGGAGGGAACTGCATGGCGGAATGGGTCAGTCTTTGTGCAATGCACCGCTCACAGTGTCGACGGTTCGGATCGCGTGTTGCGCTGCGATATCCGGCTGATGGTTTGTATCACGATGTTTCGTGGGACTCGTACCGCTGGAGCGCTGATCGTGCTGCGGCCGGATTGATCGGGCTCGACATCCAACCGGGCGATCGCATCGCCATGCTGTCAGAGAACCGCTTCGAATGGCTGATCGCCGATCATGCCGTGCTCAGCACGGGAGCGGCCGATGTTCCCATGCATGCGCCGCTGGCGCCGAAGCAGGTCGCTTTTCAGGTCGGGCACAGCGAAGCACGTGGCATCATCGTCAGTGGACAGGCTCAAGCGGACAAAGTTTACGACGTGCTCGACGAACTGCCAGCACTCGAATTCCTGATCTCGTTCGACCCGATCGTGCATCGGTCTGATCGACTGACCACGCTGACATGGCAGAGGCTGATTCACCAGGCGACTGCTGAGAATCTTTCCGCCGTTGCTAAGCGTGAGGCCGACCTGAATGCATCCACTCTCGCGACGATCATCTATACCAGCGGAACAACGGGGAATCCCAAAGGTGTGATGCTGTCGCACGGCAACCTGCTGAGTAATGCATTGTCCACCGGCCAGATCGCTTTTGTCACGATGAATGATCAACTCTTGAGCTGGCTGCCATACAGTCATATTTACGCGCGCACGGTTGATCATTATCTGACGTCAACCGCCGGTGTCACTGTCGCGCTGGCCGAGTCTGTTGAGACACTCCTCGACAACCTCAAGCAGGTCCAACCAACCTGGCTGACGTCTGTTCCACGCGTCTACGAAAAGGTCTGGAACAGTCTGGCGGCGCTTGCGCCAAGTGATCGGGACTCCGCCCTGCATTCGATCTTTGGCGAGCTCAAACAGCTGTCGTCTGGCGGGGCGCCATTGCCAAAGTTCATTGCCGAGGGTTTCATCGAATCCGGGTATCCGTTGCTGGAAGGCTACGGTCTGACGGAAACTTCGCCGGTGATCGCCTTCAACAGCATTGAGAATTATCGGCTGGGCTCAGTCGGTCAACCACTCGGTGACGTTGAAGTTCGCATTGCCGAGGATGGCGAAATCATGACACGCGGACCGCATGTCATGCAGGGCTACTGGAAGAACCCGCAGGCGACAGCAAAGACGATCGTCGATGGCTGGCTTTGCACCGGCGACGTCGGTCGTCTGGATGAAGACGGGTTCCTGTACATCACTGATCGCAAGAAGGACCTGTTCGTCACATCCGCCGGCAAGAACATTGCGCCGGCCGAACTCGAACGTCTGCTGGGTCGCGACGAATACATTGATCAGGCCGTAGTGTATGGTGATGGTCGACAGTTCGTCGTCGCGCTTGTATCGCCCAACCTGGAACTGCTGGATGAACTCGCGAGCGAACGTGGCTTGTCAATCGAATCAGATGGTGACTTCCTCACCACACCCGCTTTGCTTGAGTTTCTCGACTCGCGGGTTTCGACTGTGATGGAGCAGGTCAGTCACCCGGAACGAGTCAAGCGGTGCCTGTATCTGGCGCGTCCGTTTCAGGTAGAAGACGACGAACTGACGGCCACACTGAAAGTCCGGCGTCGGCATATCATCTCTCGATATGAAGAACAACTGGCTGCGATTTACGAGTAAGTGAACCCCCATGGATTCAAATCGGGACCAGTCGCAGGCTTCCGGGCAACGGTCGCTGGATCGGCTGCAGCGCTGGATGCAGGAAGTGATCACGCATCCGGAAGGAATCGCGGCGGGCATTGCATCGGGGTTGGCGCAAAGCGAGATCACTACGTCGCAGGCAACAATCGAGGATGTGATCGGGCGGTCGAAATCGCTTGGCAGTGTCGAACGACTGGCCGTTTACGGTAACGCCTATTTCGCGCGGCTGGTCGAGTGTCTGGGTGATGAATTCCTGGCTCTGAAACATGCGCTGGGGGAAGAGTCCTTCGCAGGATTTGCTTATGGCTACCTGCAGCAGTACCCGTCACAAAGCTACACACTCGCCGACCTTAGCCGAAGTTTTCCCGACTACCTGCGTGAAACACGTCCGGCTGATGTGCCGTCGCCTAGCTGGCCGGATTTCCTGATTGATCTGGCAACTTACGAGCGAAGCTGTGCCGAGATTTTCGATGGACCTGGTGTCGAGAGGCAGTCTCTGCTTGACGGCGCCGAGCTGGCTGCCGTCCCTCCGAAGGATATCCCGCGCGTCGTGCTGCACCCGGCTCCGTGTCTGGGGTTGCTCGAACTCAGATTTCCCGTGCATGAATACGTCACAGCCGTCCGCCGCGATCTCCAACCCGAGCAGCCAGAACCGGAAGTGACGCATCTCGTCATGACACGACGGGATTTCATCGTGCGCCGTGGAGCTGTCAGTTATCCGGAGTTTCTGCTGCTGAAGTCGTTGATCGATGGAGAGCCGCTTGGTCTGGCGATCGAATCAGCAGTCGAGGCGACCGAGGCCAGCATCGACGATTTTGCCGGCCAGCTCGCGGGCTGGTTCCGTCACTGGTCCGCCGCCGGGTGGTTCGTGTCCTTCGAACTGGCGTGACTCGTTGCCGCGTCAACCCGGTCCGTGACCGTAGATGTGCTGGATGGGTGTGGCGTGGCCCCACTTGATCTCGTGGATGCCCAGTCCGAAGACGTCGGCAATCGCTTTCCGGTCCTGCGGACTGGGAGTCCAGCGGCCCAGGAGAATTGATGCGACGCGAGATTCATCCAGACCGCAGCACTCGACGAGTTTTTCAAGCGAGAGTTCGTGTTTCACGCACAGGTCAGCCAGTGCGTATGTTGTCGTGTTTTCGGTCATGTTCGGCCTCGCCAGGAAACGCCGTTGCGGACGCCATTCGATGTTGAGTGTTGAGGATTTGAGAGGGCGATTGAGCAGCTCTACGGTAGCCTTTCCCGTGTGCTGAGGCCACTTCACCTAGCATTGACCAGTTTCGAAATCCGCGCGTATAGTCCGCCGCAATTCACATGGCCCAGGGACCGGGCCAGCTGTACCGGGACACCAGACAGGGACGTCGCGATGAGCTCTGCTGCGCTCAAACAGTCAATCCCCTTCGATCAATTTGAACCGCTTCGTGAAGCGCGCGAGATCATTCGCCAGGAAGCGGCGGCGCTGACCGAGATGTCCACGAAGCTCGACACGCGCTTCTGCGACGCGGTTGACCTTATCTACAACTGTGCCGGGCGGGTTGTCGTTACCGGAATGGGTAAAGCCGGGCTGATCGGGCAGAAGATCACAGCAACGCTCAGTTCAACCGGCACTCCTGCCCAGTTTCTACATCCGGCTGAGGCTGTACACGGCGACCTTGGCGGGGTGACGGCCAACGATGTTGTGCTGGCGTTTTCGAACAGTGGCGAGACCGAAGAAATCTCGCGACTTGTCCCGCTGTTTCAGAGGATCGGTGCCTCCGTCATCGCGATCACACGGAATGCGGAGAACACGCTGGCTCGAGGATCGTCAACCGTCCTGGAAATCGGACGCCTTCCCGAGGCGGACAGTCTGGGGCTTGCTCCGTCCACGACAACGACAGCCATGCTGGCGATGGGCGATGCACTCGCTCTCGTCGCCAGCCGCCGCAAAGGATTTACTGCAAATCAGTTTGGGTTCTTCCACCCGGGAGGCAGCCTGGGACGACGCCTGACTCCGGTTCACGAGGTCATGCGGCAAAAAGACGAACTGCGAATTGCCAGAGACGACGAGACGATTCGTCACACACTGCAGCGACAGCGTTCATCCGGTCGGCGCACCGGCGCTGTACTTGTGACAAACGACGAGGGACTGCTGGTGGGTCTGTTTACAGACAGTGACCTGACGCGCCTGCTCGAACAGCACCGTGACGAGCAGCTCGACCGCCCCTTGTCGGAAGTAATGACCAGCCAGCCGACAACGATCACGTCCGAAACACTTCTGGAAGACGCCGTCACGCTGCTCACTCAGAAGAAGATCAGCGAACTGCCCGTGATTGGCGAATCCGGTCAGCCGGTCGGGATGATCGACATCACCGACGTCATCGGGCTGTTGCCCGCCGCGTCGTAGAGCGCACAGACGGATGACGATGCGGGGGCACGCGAGACATTCCACTTACGGAAGGCTTCACTTCAACCGTGCCCGGACGATTCCCACGCACTCTGATCGTTCTGCTGACGCTGTGCGGCGTGTACCTGCCGTACGCATACGCCGTGCGTGCGCTCGTTGGTTCACCAGCAATTGTTCCTCCACCTCCAACCAGTTCAGTAACGATTCCCCCAGTGCGTCCGCCCGACGAAAGCAGTCGTGTCGCGCGCGAGCATCTGGCCGACTTTTCGTGGGCGGCCGATGCCAACATGCAACTGCGTGATCCCAATCGGTTGTATTACTACACCGAATCGTGGACGCAGTCCGATGACAAGAAGTCGGTGGAGTTCGAACCTCTGGCGCTTGTTTCATTCAGCGAAGATTCGGACGAACCGCTGATCATCGTGGCTGACTCGGCCGTCCTGATGTTCGCATCCGCCGTAGAACTCGGCGAGTCAAAGGTCGCTCGTATCATTGGAGGCACTCTTAAGGATGAAGTGCTGATTCAGGGGCCGGATAATCTGGAGATTCGCGGCCAGCATTTTACTTTCTCCGAATCGTCCGCCCGTCTGTGGTCAGATCATCCGGCCCAGTTCAAATGGCTGGAGAATTCCGGCCGAGCCGATCGAGTTCAGGTCGACCTTGACGTGGAAGAGTCCGCTGCCGGGAATCAACCTCTGGCTGTGTCCCAGGTGCGGGAGATTCACCTCATCCGTAACGTGGAGATGAACCTGCAGCTCGAGCAGAAGGACGGCACACAGACCCCACTGGATGTCAGTTGTGCCGGGCGGTTCCGATGCCAGTTGCTGGGTGGTCCGCAGGATCCTTCCGCCGAGACCATCGGGTCTTTTGAAGATGACGTCGTCGTTGTCCGCACCATCAAGCCGGGTGTCACCGACCGCCTGACCTGTGAGACGCTGGATCTGTATCTGGAGAAGGCCGAGGCAACGTCCAGTCCCACAATCACAGCCGCAGCCGCCAGCGAGAATCGCGAGGGCAGCGTTGGTTCCATATTCGGAGCCGGCAAACAGGACCTGCAATTGCGACGGATGGTGGCCAGCGGCGAACTGATCCTGCTCGAATCTGCGAGTGACCGTCTGGTGGCGCGCATCGGCGTTCGCGAGGGCGCGCCACCGATTGCCACGAGTATCGACTATCAGTTTGACCAGAAGCGTGCGGTTCTCAATAAATTCAATCCAGCAGTCATACAATCGACTCGGCGGGAGAACCTGCCCCGAGTTCTGATTACTCAACCGGACGTTCGCATCGACTGTCTGCAGGTCGATCTGCACCACGACGACCAGAACGAACTTCGTGAGATCGTCTGCCGGGGTGACGGCAAGCTGATTTCGTGGAAGCCACTGGATGCCGACGAAGTCCGTCAACAGACGGGGCCGCGCGCAATCCCGGTTCCTGTACTGACGGCCGCGTGGCGAAAACAGCTACGGCAATACAAAGACCACACAACCGGGCACGACGTGATTGATATGAGTGGCGACGCCGTCGTCCGCATGCCTCAGGATCGGGCGGGGATTTCCGCGGATTACATCAAGGTGTGGACCGATCCGCTGCAGCAACCGGGGTCGGGCAGCGGGAAGCCATCCGGTTCGCCTCAACCTCACCGAATTCTGGCACTCGATAATGTCACACTCGTCAGCCCGGAAATGCAGGGCCGTATGGCTGAACTGCAGATCTGGTTCGAAGACGCACCGCCGCTGTCGGAGTCCGTCAACGACCGACGCGTTCTACATACGACTTCGCTGAGAATTCCGGCAGATGCCAGCAACAGACATCAGGAAATTGTGCCGCCGGTGCAGGACCAGGGGATATTCCAGGTTGTCGATGCCGTCGTTCCCCATGTGCCGGATGCGCTGCAGTTGCCCGCAACGAAAGCTGACGAACCCGTACGGACGGCACCAGCACGATTGCCGGATGATGTGAAGAAGCCGCGCGATCCCGTTCTGGTTTCCACCAGACTGGCCCGTATACGCATACTGCGACGCGGACCGGATGACAACCCGGAGGTCGCCGAGGTTTGGACCGAGGGGAATGTTCACATCACGCAGCGCGACGAACGGGGTCGGACTGCCGTGCTGCAGGGCGATCGGCTGCATCTGGTCAATCGTGGCGAATACGACCAGATCGTCCATATGTTCGGGCAACCGGCATCGATCAGTGATCCACAGTTGAATCTGTCCGGGAGGGAGATCTTTCTCGACCGCAACCAGAATCTGTTGTGGGTCGATGGTCGCGGTACGATGACTGTTCCGGTCGAGAAAGACTTCGAAGGCCAGCCGCTCGACGAACCGACCGAGATGACCATCTCCTGGCTGAAGCAGATGGCTTTCGACGGATTGTCGGCGAAGTTCCACGATCGCGTTCACGCCCGCCAACTGGACAACGTGCTGAGTTGCCAGCGAATGGAAGTCACGCTGGTCGAGCCGATGCTGTTTCAATCGATGGGCGACAGATCCGTTGAGTCGCCACAACCTGAGGTCGCGACGATCGGGTGCTGGAACGAAGTAGAAATCAGCAGCCATCAGACCGAAAACGGTTCACTCAAGAGCGTGAGTCGGGCACGTTTCAACGCGTTCGCGCTCAACAACGAATCAGGTCGCGTCCAGGCGACCGGTCCTGGAGTCGTTGCCACATGGACACGCGGACGTGGGAAGCGTGCGGGACTCGCACCACTCGGATCGGCTCGAGCCAATTTGGGAAGCACGACCGAATCCACCGGCTGGGAATACACTCGGATCGCATTCGTCCAGGACATGATCGGTCAGGTGCAGTCCCGATCGGCGCTGTTCCGTGGCCAGGTCAACGTGATTTACGGTCCCGTCAGCGAATCGCTGGAGAAGATCGACATCGAGAAGTTACCCAAAGACGGCGGCGTGATGTCGTGTCATCAGCTGGAGTTCTCTCAGCCTGATGACACGACCGACGACACCGAGTCAGAGTCGATCATGCTTCTGGCGACCGGCAACGCGAGACTCGAGGGCCAGACATTCCACGCACTGGCCGACGAGATTTCGTACGACGAATCCAAAGGTCTGTACATGCTGAAATCCTTTGGTGACCGCGAGTCGATGCTGTGGCGGGAACCGCAGGCCGGAGGCGAGCGATCAGCCGTCGTGACGCGGACGATCCGTTTCAACCCGTCGCTGAACTCGTTCGGACTCGACAGCGCCCGCCGCGTTCAGGGGCTGCAGTAACACTAGTGGACCGTCAGGTCTCAATTTTCGGGTAGAGGCGTTTGAGTTTTGTTCTGGCTTTGACAGTCGTGAACTGCCAGTCCACTCCGGTCTGGGCTTTGTTGCGTTCTTCGGCCCAGGGCATGGCGCGGGACTGGACTTTCGACTCGCTTTCCAGGCGGTCGGACATCGACTGGCGAGTCAACACGCTCAGCTCGCATTCGG
>CAYSJO010000062.1:0-4191 GCA_964431285.1 uncultured Planctomycetaceae bacterium | reverse complement strand
CAGCGACGTCAGGACCCAAGGGCAGTTGCCTGACACTCAACTCGATCCCACAATGAACTCAAACTCAACTCGCTAACGCCAGCCTGCTCAAATTCCAGTTCCCGCTGAACCAGCACAGATGGATCAGGCCCGTTGCTGGCTGTCGCTCTCGAATCGCTTTCTTCAGAGAACTCAACACCAGCGCATCAGTCATCGAGTCCTGATACTCCCAGCCCACAACACGCCGCGAATACAAGTCCATCAGGAGAGACAGGTACTGCCGACGCGCCTTTCCGGACTCTTCGTTTCGCCTCTTGGACATCGGATGACTCTCCTTCCTCCGTCCAAGTTAAGAATCTCGACTGTCCGAAAAATACGAAGCACCTCACTTCGTGTTTGGCCAACCGCGGAGAGTGTTTTGCTCTGGCCTGGCACGACATTTGTCGTCGGTCAACTGCGGTGAGTTCTTTGACAACTGGATTCTTATCAAGCGCCCATGATGTAGTGGTAGCCTACTGCCTTGCCATGGCGGAAGTGCGGGTTCGACTCCCGCTGGGCGCTCTGCAAACTGGGCGTTTGCATCGAATGACCGTGGTGTGTCGGGATAGCTCCGTCGACGCGGTTTGCGGCTTGTTCATTCAAGGAGCCGCATTTCCTGGGACTCATCGGGGCAACGGTCATCCAATCCGAACGCCCGGTTTGATGCGGTGGTGCTCGTGCTGGTACCCGAGCGCGAGGACAGTGTCGAGTCTGCTGCGGACAGTGATGACGACGATGACCGGTCGTGGTTGGAGGAAGGGCCGCGGCACAAACAGGATCGCAGCCAGGTGCTGGCCGACACTCAGGCGTTTCGCGAGCTGGCGAATCAGTCAGCCCGATCGGCTGTTGATACGGCGAAGCGTAAGCAGTTACGCACAGCTGTGATGGTCAAAGCCCTGGCATCGGTGTCGGCTCTGGTTGTGGGAACAGTGAGCATGTTGATGGACCTTTCCTTGATTTTTCGGAATCGCTGTGCTGGGGATTGGATTCGTATTCACTCTTGATCTCCTCATCACAGTCGCTCGCAACTGGAGCGGGGTCGCAAAGGTGGCGCGCGATCGTCGCGCGGGCAAGGTGTCCGACCACGACGACAATGCCGCTGATGAGAGTGCGGCAGACGAAGGGAGTAGCGACGCACCGCTCAAACGCGATGACCATGCGGGTCCAAACGTTGAAGCAAACGTTTCGGAAAACCGCCTGGCGCAAACGGTACAGGCAGAGATTAAGCCCGCTCGCAATGCCGTGCCGGAAGCACCAACTGCGGAATTCGAAAGCCGAGTCCGAGAACTGTTCGGTGAGTCCGGAGCAGGCACGACGGATGAGAAGCCCAGCGACGGGGAAGCCGAATAGCGGCGTATCCGTTCCTTACGGACACGAATTCAGGCTACGCTCTGCGGCTGACTGATCAACCACCGTCAGGTCGATGGTGGCCGGGACATCCGCAGGGAGTTGGGATCATGCTGTCTGGGTTCAGGTTCGCGCTGGCTGTGTGCTTTCTGTACTTTGCATCGAGTCTCGCCCAGACGGCGGACGAAGCTCCCGTTCGCGTCTTCATACTGGCTGGTCAGTCCAACATGCAGGGACAGGGCGTTGTCGATCTGGATCACCCGCAGTACTACAACGGCGGTAAGGGCACGCTGCTGCGAGTCATGTCCGATCCAGCCAACAAAGCTCGGTTCGCACATGTGAAGCACGCAGATGGCCAATGGGTTGTGCGGGATGACGTCCTGATTTCATTTCGGACGAAGAACGAAATCAAGAAGGGCGGCCTGAGTATCGGGTTCGCTGGATACCCGGGTAAGCACCACATTGGTCCGGAATTCCAGTTCGGCCATGTGGTGGGCGAGGCCTTCGACGAACCAGTGCTGCTGATTAAGACAGCGTGGGGTGGCAAGAGCCTGTTCAAGGACTTCCGTCCACCGAGCGCCGACGGAGAAACCGGACCGTACTATCGTCAGATGGTCGCCGAAGTCCGCGAGGCTCTGGCCAGTGCTGACGACGACTTCCCAGGGCTGGTCGGACGCGAGCGGCTCATCAGTGGCTTCGTCTGGATGCAGGGCTGGAACGACATGTTCAATGAGCAGGCCCGCGCAGAATATGAACAAAACCTCGTCCATCTGATTAACGACATGCGTGAGGAGTTCAAAGCACCGAAGTTGCCGGCCGTCATCGGTGAACTGGGCAACGGCGGACCGAAGGCAAGCGGCAGCATGCTTGCCATTCGGAAGGCCCAGAAAGCTGCGGCAAATCGGCCTGAATTCAAGGGCACGGTGGCATTTGTTCCGACGGCGGCGTTCGCGCGGCCGGCTCAGGAGTCGCCCAACGTGGGGCATGGACATCACTGGTTTGGCAATGCCGAGAGCTACTTCCTGATCGGCGATGCTCTGGGCCGGTCCATGCTGACGTTACTCGGTAAACGACCGCGACCTGATCGGGACTTCAGCCTCTGGGACCGCAACGCCGATGGCCGCCTGATCCCAAACGAGTTGCCGGAGAGAATTCGCGGCAACTTCGACCGCGTTGATACAGACGGCGACGGGTTCATTTCGTTAATCGAACATCTTGCCGTTGTGGGACGGCGGACTGGTCCAAGTCGGGCTCGTAACCCTGGACCTCGGATTCCCGACAACGTCACGCTGCGACGAGACGTCCCTTACGCCGGCACCGACAATCCGCGTCAGACGCTGGATCTGCTCCTGCCGAAACAGCGCAAGTCAGATTCGCCGCTGCCGGTCGTGGCCTTTGTCCATGGAGGAGGCTGGCGGAACGGCAGCAAGACCAGTGGAATCGGCCGCGTGTCACGCTTTGTGCAGACGGGTGAGTACGCCGCAGTATCAATCGGCTATCGACTGAGCCACGAAGCGAAATGGCCGGCTCAGAATCACGACTGCAAAGCTGCCATCCGGTGGTTGAAAGCAAATGCACGACAACACAATCTTGACCCACAGCGTGTTGCCGTATTCGGAACGTCCGCCGGTGGACACCTTGTGGCCATGCTGGGCGTCTCGGGTGGTGTCGCGGATCTGGACGGGGCGCTTGGTGACCACTCGGATCAGGACGGACGCGTCGCCGCGGTTGTCGATTTTTTCGGACCGACGAACTTCCTGACGATGAACGATCATCCCAGTCGGATCGACCACGATGCTGCGGATTCCCCTGAGAGCCAGCTCATCGGCAGTGCTATTCAGGAAAACAAGGATCGTGCCAGGCACGCGGCCCCCTTGTCGTACGTTTCAACAGACGACGCGCCGATCCTGATCATACATGGAACGCACGACGAGCTGGTTCCCTATGCTCAGTCGGCCAGTTTCCACGCAG
Source organism: uncultured Planctomycetaceae bacterium (assembly GCA_964431285.1). Lineage (GTDB taxonomy): Bacteria > Planctomycetota > Planctomycetia > Planctomycetales > Planctomycetaceae > CAUZFZ01. The sequence goes on along the minus strand of CAYSJO010000062.1, from coordinate 855 downwards.
CACTCACGAAAGCAAAAGTGGGATCGGTATTCGTGACCGTCACAAATGGCGGACACGGGTTCCGCAGTGCCGAAATCGATTCGCGCGTCGATGCATTCCTGCAACGGCATTTACTGGGACGCGACGTAGTCGTATCCGCTGACGCTGTTTCCGTCGGTGACGAGCAACGATCTGGGTCCACCAGATGAGTCGACGGCGTCAGTCACGCCAATCTGTTGCCGATCGTGAGAGCAACGCATGACTGTTGACGTGAAGCTTGTGGGACTCGATTTCGGCACGACGACCAGCAGTGCGGTCATCGCGTCTGCACACCTGACGCGAAATTCGGTGACTGGCCGGTCTGAACTGGCCGACATTCGGGAAACATACCGTTCGAATCTAGTGTTCACGCCGTTTCGCGATGACAGGCTCAATGAGAACGCCCTGGCCGCGTACCTGGACAACTGGCTGGGAGCTGGCCTGATTGACCGGGATGAAGTCTTCGGCGGCGGTGCCCTGTTGACCGGGATGGCGGCTCAGCAGACCAATGCACCGGCTGTAATCCGCACGATTCGGCAGCGACTTCAGAATGCGTTGATCGCAACTGCCGATGATCCAGGCCTGGAAAGCTGGCTGGCATTCATGGGTAGCTGCGCCGGACTGTCACGTGATCATCCGAAAGTACCGATCGTTAATCTCGATATTGGCGGGGGGACAACGAACGTTGCGCTGGGAATGGCGGGCAACGTCGTGCGAACCGGTTGTCTACACGTTGGGGCACGTCATATCCAAGTAACGCCGGGCAGCTATCAGGTCTGTCGGCTGTCGCGGTATGCACAGGAGTTGCTGGCTGAACTCCGAATTGCGAAGACCATT
>CAYSJO010000061.1:0-2658 GCA_964431285.1 uncultured Planctomycetaceae bacterium | reverse complement strand
CGGCAGAGCTGACCAGCAGTCGAACGGCACATCTGGCGATGGCCACTGTGCTGGCGCGACGCGGAAAGAACACTGAGGTGATCCACTGAGTTGGCCTGAAAGCCGTTCTGGGCGAGAACAGACTGTTCTTCACTTCCCGGTCTCCAGGTGCAATCCATGCTTACGGGCACTCGCAACGCCAGTCTGGTGATGCTCGCAATCGTCTGCTGCTCAGCGCACGTTGAGCTGGCCGGTGCGGATGAATCTGTGCCCACAGACGAGTTTGTCGCGACCGTCCGCCCGTTTCTGCGAAGGCACTGTCACGATTGTCATGGCCCCGACGCGACTGAGACCGGTGCCGCCTTTCGAATCGACCGGCTGGCCGGATCGTTCGATCAGCGCGAGTCGTTTAATCGCTGGTTGAAAGTGTTTCGAAAACTTGAAGCGGGTGAGATGCCGCCAAAGGACGAACCGCGCCCACTTAAAGCAGGCCTAACACGTGTCACAGAGTGGATCGAACAGCAGCTCATCGTGGCCGACCGCAAGAGACAGGAGCGCGACGGACGCGTCGTGCTGCGACGACTCAACCGCTTCGAGTACGAGAATACGATTCGTGATTTGTTTGCGATCGATGTCGACCTGAAAGACCTGCTGCCGGAAGACAGGACAGCTCACGGATTCGACAATATCGGCGAGGCCTTAAACGTTTCGTCAGTGCTCCTGGAGCGTGACCTGGAAGCCGCCGACGTGGCACTGGATTCCGCGATCGTGACGGCGCCTCGCCCGGAGACAAAAAAGAACCGGTATTCGTACCTCGACGAGCGACGGGTTAAGGACCACAAGAGCTACAAGCGTCTGGATGACGCGCTCGTTTTCTTCAGTGCCGGTTATTCGCCGACTGAGATCAATCAGTTTCGTGCTCCCGCGGCAGGTCGGTATCGCGTCCGCGTTTCTGCATACGCCCATCAGAGCGATCGACCTGTGACCTACAGGGTGTACGGCGCCGATCAGAACGGGGCGTTCCTGGCCGGCTACTTCGACGCGAACCTTGATCCGACGATCGCCGAGTTCACTGTCAGCCGGGGATTTCGCAAGACAATTCGCGTTGTGCCGTACGGGACACGTGTCAGCAAGTGGAACCAGGCTGCCAGTGAGAAAGGTCCGGGTCTCGCCGTGCAGTGGGTGGAAATCGAAGGCCCGCTGATCGAGCAGTGGCCGCCGCGCAGTCAGCGTCGAGTCTTCGGTGACCTGCCGATCGAAGTGGTCAATGCAGAAGAGATCAAACGCAACCGGATTTCACACGCCGTATCTGTATCCGAAGGAATCCGGCCGCGATTACACGCTTACACCGTACCTGGAACCGCTCACGGAGCTGCGGGACAAGTTCACGGTCATGTCCGGACTCTCGCACCCCGATGTCGACGGAGGGCATTCGTCGGAAGCGTCATTCCTGACTGCTGCGCCGCATCCGGGGGGCAGTAGTTTTCGCAACTCAATTTCGCTCGATCAGTTTGCCGCTGAGCGACTGAACAGCAACACACGCTTCAGCTTTCTGGCATTGAACTCCGGCGGAGGCAGCATGTCATGGACGCGCGGATGAGTGCGGATTCCAGCCGAGAACCAGCCATCGCGTTTGTTTGCCCGATTATTCCTTGAGGGGACGCCCGATGAAGTGAAGCAGCAGGTTCGGCGTTTGAAGGAAGGTCAGAGCATCATGGATCTGGTCTGCGGTCAGGCGCAGAAACTGGGTCGCAAACTGGGTGGACACGACCGCGACAAGCTCGACGAATACTTCACGTCAGTCCGCGACCTGGAGAATCGATTACGTCAGGCCGAGGAGTGGACCAACCGACCGAAACCGAAAGTCGACTATGCGCCGCCACAGGATGTCACCGACAAGGCCGATCTGGTCGGGCGACAGAAACTGATGTACGACCTCACGCACCTCGCTCTGGAAACAGATTCGACGCGACTGATCACGTTCGCTCTCAGCGGAACTAATCTGGTGCCGCCCATCAGCGGCGTCACCGCCGACTGGCACAACCTGTCGCACCACGGTCGTGATCCAGACAAGCTGGAACAGCTGAAGATCATCGAACTCAGCAAGATAGGGTTGTTCGCGGAGTTCCTCACAAAGCTGAACAACACACAGGAACAGGGCCAGTCGCTGCTGGATCGCACGACGGTGTTGCTGGGGAGTAACCTGGGTAGTGCCAGCAACCATGATACGCGGAACATGCCGACCATCCTGGCCGGCGGAGGTGTCCGGCATGGTCAACATCTGGCATTCGATCCGAAGAATCATCCGCCGCTGTGTAATGTGTATGTGTCGATGCTGCAGCGACTCGGTCTGGAAGTCGATTCGTTCGCTTCGAGTACCGGCACGATCAACGGTCTCGAATCGGCGGTCTGAAGTCACGACTCCAGCGCAAAGTCCAGGGAATTCGAACCGGAATGAACTTCGCGGACGAGCTCGCTTTTCGAATTGTACTTCGCTGGCACTCGCTCCGGAATTTCTTTGGGCGATCCCCCGGGCACGTGTTCCTGACGCCAGGTCGTGATGCGGACACGATGCTTTCCGGTAACCGCACCGGGCTTTCCGACGGAATACATGAGCTCGTACTCGCCATTCTCATCGGTTTGGGCGACCGACGGAGACGTCCCTGGCGTCTCAGGCTC
>CAYSJO010000060.1:0-2106 GCA_964431285.1 uncultured Planctomycetaceae bacterium | reverse complement strand
CCGGATCGCGCACGTTCGGCGCTTGCCCTCACGCCGTGAAACGTGATGTGACTTCGCCACCCAGCAACGTGTTCGACGTCCCATCAGTAAGCTGACTGAACCGCAGTGCGGAATTTACGCCGAGCAAATGGCTGTTGGCGGCGTATTGGATAACAGCGTAGCCACGACTGTCCTCATTAAACATCCCGAGTTGCGGATTGGAGTAGGACTCGATATGGGTCCGCATCACATCGCGGTTCTCAGGGTGATCCCAGGGAAGGTTTCAGTCAATCCGATCCACGACTGGTTGTTCATCGATGTAGGGTAAGAGTCGCGCCGGCCAGCCGTGCAATGCGATTCCGCCGCTTGAATAAGTGCCACCAGGCGGAAGCTTTTCTCGATGGTGCTCGGCGTACTGGTGCATTCCCAGGCTGATCTGTTTCAGATGCCCTCGCGACCACGTTCGGTACGCGGAATTGCCACGAGGCATGGGGCGAATCCAGAGTCTCATCATCGGCCCGGCACCATGAAACATCACACCAACGCCCGCGATGGCAACCGTGGCGAGCCACACGACTCGCGTGAGTCTAACCAGATGGCGATTGGGGGCCGTGTTGTCGGCAGGCTTTGTCCTGTCGTGGCGAGTCTTGAAGAACGCAATAAGAATGCTGCCGGTAACGACTAACAAGAAGGCGATGGCCGCAGTCCAGGTTTGCCACACGCCGAATTCGAAGTACGGGTGAAAGACGAGCAGCAACCATCCAAATGTGAGGCAAATCGCCATCAGCAGTAGTGCGAGCCAGGTCTGCGTGACGAATACAAGGAACGCGCAGAAACCGAGCAGGACCAGTCCCAGAATCCAATTCGCGCAACTTGGTTTCTGTCGTGAGTTCATGGGCGGACCTTAATGTTCCAGAGTCCGCCGGTGCCCGTCTTGAATGGACCTCTCGTGCACCGACACGCGAGCGACTCGCCGTCGAACTCAACGGGCTCACGGAGTTCGAATCCGTCGTCGTTACAGGTGTACTCGTATGCGTAGCCAGGAATTCCGGGGATGGCCCATTTGTCGACTGGCACCCAGTCGATGTCGCGTCGTCGCTGGGGCAGTCCGTCGTTGACGCCACGGGTGATTGCAGTCGCCAGTGCCGCGATCTCCGGTTTCCGGGTCTCGCGCGCCACCGGTTCGGCCATGCCCGGTGTCAGAACATGACGTGCGGGCAGAGGATCGAACATGCCCCGCCCTCGCCAGTTCTCTGGAATCCAGTCTGGACTCGATGGAAGCAGTAACAGTAGGCCAGCCAGAGCCGCCACGATTGTCGACGTGCGATACGAATGACGCCACAGTGTGCGGATGCAAATCGGATCGGATGGATCGACGTATCGGTGCAGACGATACCTCAGCAACGATGCGGTCAGCAGACACAACAGATACAGCGAAAGGCAACACAACGTCTCGCCAAAGCTGCGGTACAGCATAGGTCGTCTCCGATTGCAGTGACGAATTGACTGACATTGCGAGTGGCCCTGTTTTGACGACGACACGAGCAGCCCTGTCACCCAGCGGGACTGTGCCTTTCGGAAATCCCGCCGCTTTTCCGCCAGCCAGGAAGTCATCCACGACATATGAAACGCTGCCCTCAGTGACACGTTGTTTCCCGCGAGAGACCGTGATTAGAAACGCGGCTTCGCCTCCGACTTTGTACAGAGCATCATCACAATCCGTCACGACCCGGGCAGAGTACGCCGGTTCGGCCGCGAGCAGATGGACCGTTGCATTGGATGTCAGCAATCCGAGGACGATCAGGGCGACGACCAGCGGGACGTGCGAAAAAACGCGAGACATTGAAGACCCTCCAGGATGATCAGACACAGGCAGTTACGGCGAAACGATGCGCCGGTTTTCCAAAGTTCCAAATCGTCCAGTGCAGGACGAGAGGATTCGAACCTGCGGACCTGTGAGGATCAAGTGTCCGGAATTGAGAGCCGCGCCAGTTGACGAATTGCAGTGGAACTACGGGGGGGGGGGGGAGGGCAGGCACAAAATGGGTGGGCGAAAGGGGGGAGGCGGCAGGATGGGGGGGGGAAGGAAGGACAGGAGAAAGGGGGGGGGGGGCGAGGCACTGCGGG
>CAYSJO010000059.1:0-20801 GCA_964431285.1 uncultured Planctomycetaceae bacterium | reverse complement strand
GTAACCAGCGTTTCGTATCTTGGAGCCAATGGTTCCGACATGGCAGACTCGTTTATCGCCATGCTTGACGAGCTTTCCGAGTCAATGGAACACCGCGAGTCCGCTGAACAGTTTGCTGTGCATGTCGGCTTCAGCTATCGCGCTTCCAATTCTGGTCGTACATGGGGTCACGTTCAGGAGTACTCTCATCTGATCGTCGTGTTGCATCAAGATGACGGCACACGTGTGGTACATCGCTTGACCGTTCCGCATCGGGATGATTCGCGGCACATCGTTGTCACGCATGCAAGTCACGTAGACAGGTAGAAAGAATGGCTGGACCAGTCGCTCACGTTTGACGTGGGTCGCGGCGTGAAAATGACGAATGAAAGTCCGATCCACACGCACCCGGCTGGCTGGCGCGGTGTCTGAAGTGTCCGTACGAAGTCGGCCTGGAATCGCTCGGGTGGATTCGGGTCAACGCGCACTCATGGGGCAAACGACACCCCATCCACTGCCCGCAATGCGGCGCAACGCGATTCATGGGGATCGTACATGTCGATGAGAACGGCAAGCCCGATCAGTCCCTGGGCCTTGTGCTTCGGAAGGTCCTGGGGTTGCAGTTACGAATCTGGACGATCGTTGCGTTTATCGTGATGGTCGTCTTCGCAATCTTGATGGGGCTGAGGATTGTCCCACTGCCATGCTAGCAGCGGCAATCGCAGATCATAGGGCGCTGCGGCAAGGGCAGATTTGCGATTCGTTGCTGCGTGCTCTACTGGCGAAATCCACCAGTCTGCTGTCTGTTGTGGTGGGCGGAAACTGTGTTTCGGCAGGTGAGACGGGATCATCTGGACGTTGACCACGTTTCAGGCAGGCAATAGCATCCGAACTGACCCTAAACTCTGTGAAACTGAGCCTTTACGTACACCGCTTCCGCCAGCCCCGGCAATGCCAGGCGGCACAAGCACACGGTCACGGAATGACCGGCGCAGGACTCGTCGGGAAGGAGACCGGCAGGACTATCAGCGCACCCCCCAGGGTGATCAGTTTCACAGTGCCGAATCGTCGACGCCGATGACGGAAGTCGGCTCACTATAAATATACGTCGTGTGCGCCGGAGTTCCGGACTGCCGCGGTCGTTCGCAACACACTCCTCGACACATGAAGTCGAGGCTGACAACGCAGGATCGAAACATGGACGCCACTCAGCAGCTTGGCGAGTCCTTTAACAAAGTCACCGACTTCTTTTCGGCCGTTTCGTCGAAGGTCGAGCGCGGCATCACGGGACTGTTCGGATCGTCCAACGAACGTCGGGTACGACAGATTGGCTTCGTGCGCGAACGTGACGGTTCGTCCCGAGTCGTGCCCGGCTCGAGCGTCGAACGTATCAATCAGCTTGAGTCACAGTACCAGGCACTTTCGAGCGACGAATTGCGACAGACGTCCGCGAAGCTGCGGGCACGGCTGGCTGCCGGGGAAACGCTGGATGACGTCCTGCCGGATGCATTCGCCGCCGCTCGTGAGTCGGGCTGGCGGTATCTCAAGATGCGTCACTACGACGTTCAGCTGGTCGGTGGCTGTGTGCTGCACCGCGGCATGATCGCCGAGATGACGACGGGTGAAGGTAAGACGCTGGTCGCGACGCTGCCGGCCTACCTCAATGCGCTCGTCGGCAAGGTGCATGTTGTCACGGTGAACGACTATCTGGCGCAGCGCGACATGGAATGGATGGGGGCACTTTACATTGGCCTCGGCCTGACCGTCGGCGCGATCACGTCCGGCATGGATCCGCCGGGATACAACACCAAACGCAAGGCGGCGTACGCATGCGACATCACGTACGGCACGAATAACGAATTCGGCTTCGACTACCTGCGCGACAACATGAAGCCGACGCGTGAAGCTCTTGTGCAGGGCGAGCTGCGGTTTGCCCTGATCGATGAAGTCGACAACATCCTCATCGATGAAGCCCGGACTCCGCTAATCATCTCCGGGCCGGCGCATGACGACATCGCGAAGTATCAGAAAGCGCAGCAGGTTGCGTTGAAGCTGAAGCAGGGTGTCGACTTCGAGGTCAAGGAGAAGGAGCATACGTGCCACCTGACCGATGACGGTATTCGCAGGGCAGAAGAACTGGCCGGTGTCGAAAGTTTCTATACGGCCGGCAACATGCACTGGCCGCATTTGATCGACAACTCGCTGAAGGCGCACCACCTGTATAAGAAGGACGTGAATTACGTCGTCGAGAACGGCGAAATCGTGATCATCGACGAATTCACCGGTCGTAAGATGACCGGTCGCCAATGGAGCGACGGCCTGCACCAGGCGGTCGAGTCAAAGGAAGGCGTGAAGGTCAAAGAGGAATCGCAGACGCTCGCCACGATCACGCTACAAAATTACTTCAAGCTGTACGGCAAGCTGGCTGGAATGACCGGTACGGCGATGACCGAGGCCGACGAGTTCCTGAAGATCTACAAACTCGACGTTCTCAGTGTTCCAACCAACCGACCGATGCAGCGACTGGTCAGTCCGGACGTCATTTATCGCTCGGAACGCGAGAAATGGGACGCGGTTGTCGACGAGATCAAAGAGGTTCACGAGACCGGTCGACCGGTGCTTGTCGGTACGGTGTCGATTGCGAAGTCCGAATTGCTCAGCAAGAAGCTGAAGCGGTTCGGTATTCAACACAACCTGTTGAACGCCAAGTTCCACGAACGTGAAGCTGAGATCATCGCTCAGGCCGGGCGCCACGGGGCGGTCACGATTTCGACCAATATGGCCGGTCGTGGTACGGACATCGTGCTCGGTGGTAATCCCGAATTCATGGCCTGGGAAGAACTCAGCAAAAGTTACGCGACACGTTTGGACGTGACCAAAGCTGAATGGGACGAAAAGACGGCTGAGATTGCGAAGAAGGAGGGCATGGACGCGGAAGGCCGAAAGGTCGCGGAAGTCGGCGGGCTGCACGTCATCGGGACGGAACGGCACGACTCACGCCGCATCGACCTGCAGTTGCGAGGTCGTGCCGGTCGACAGGGAGACCCGGGTTCCAGCCGATTCTTCGTGTCACTTGATGACGACCTGATGCGCATCTTCATGGGCGAGTGGGTTCGCAACCTACTCACTCGGCTGGGTATGCAGGAAGGTGAGGCCATCGAAAGCGGGATGGTCACGCGGCGGATTGAGGCGGCTCAGAAGAAAGTCGAGGAACGCCACTTCGAAACTCGCAAGCACCTGCTCGAATACGACGAAGTCATGGATGAGCAGCGGAAGAGCGTTTACTCGTATCGCCGGGCGATTCTCGATGGCGGTAACTGTCGCGAACTGCTGCTGGACATGATCGATCGGCAAATCGGTGAGTCCGTTGATCGATTCATCGATCCAATGTACCGCTGGAATACGATCGTCGAATGGTGTTCTCAGGTGCATCACGTCGAGATCGAGGCGCGTTATATCCGCGGAATGGAACGAGACCTTCTGATTGAGCATGTTCGCGACGAAGCCCGTCAGCAGGCGATGGAGGAGATCGAGGAACGCATCGAGGAAAACCTGCCCGATGGCGAAAATGAGTCAGACTGGAACTGGCAGGCGCTGTCGAAGTGGGTGAACCTGAACTACAGCCTGAACACGAATGTTCCCGAGCTGAAGAAGGTCCTTGCTGAGGACGACCGCACTGGGCTGTTCGCCTACATCAACGAACGGGCACGGGACGCTGTCGGACGCTTCGACTTCGAACCGGTCGACACCTTCATCAAAGAGGACTGGGGGGCCATTTCGCTGAGTGGCTGGCTGATTCAGCAATACACGCTGCAGGTGGATGCGGCGGACATCCACGGGCTTGAACCGGATGACGTCAATTCCCTGGTCAAAGAGAGCGTCCGCAAGCTGTACCGTGACATGGAAATTCGTTTCCCAGTCGCCGTTGGCTTCCATGGTTTCCAAGTCAGCGATGGTGGCGGAAACCGGCTGGATCGCGACGGGCTGATTCGCTGGGCCAACGATCGTTTCGACTTGAAGATCGAAGCTGACGAAGTGAAGAAGTCGTCCGAATTCGAACAGCGGCTTGTCGAGGGGAGCGAACAGTTCCTGGCTGGCGGCGATGCCATTCAGGAAGCCGACGATCGTCTGGATGCCGCGTACGGGGAAAGAAACGGTGCAGATTCCCGCGACACCGCGTTGCTGGCTCCCGATCAACTGCCAGAGGTTGTGGACTGGGCGAATACGCAGTTTCAATCTGACTTGTCGGCCAGCGATCTGATGTCAGCGACACGTGAATCGGCGCGCCAGAAACTCCTTCAGGCCTACGATGCCCGCTTCCGCCCCGAACTTCGCCAGGCGGAACGATCAGTGATCCTCGAGATTCTCGACACGGCCTGGAAAGATCACCTGTACTACATGGACCACCTGAAGGCGGGTGTCAGCCTGATGAGTTTTGCTCAGAAGGATCCAAAGGTCGAATACCGTCGCGAGGGACGTCAGGCCTTTCAGGAGATGTGGGACCGAGTTGGCCAGCAGGTGACAGCCACAATCTTCCGACTCGAAAATGAAAGCCCGTCATTCGTCGGTTCGCTGTGGCAGATTTCAGCGGCCACACACGACCAGGCCGCGAACGTGTCGGATATGGCGGCGTCCCAGCCTGCTCAAGGTGGCGGCGGAGCCGAACCCGGTGACACGGTCAAGACGGTCGCTCCGATCCGTAATCGAGGCCCGAAGGTCGGTCGTAACGATCCATGCCCCTGTGGAAGCGACAAGAAGTACAAGAAGTGCTGCGGAGCATCCGGGTAATTCGCCTGCTGCGAGCCAGCACTCAAGCAGCTGGTTTCTGGTGTCGGGTCCGAACCAGTATGTCATCGCCTGACGTTTTCGACGCGCATGTGACCGACTTCCGCGCTGCAGCTCCACTCATATGGAGACTGCGAGTCTCGATCACCGTCGCGAATCTGCAGGCTCCTATGGAAGTTTTGAGCCGGCTTGTGCTCGATCGAAACTTTGACGGCTGCAGCGATTGTGGGATGCCTTGAATTCCTGTACCAGGTCTTATGAAGGTCTGGTTAGGTAAGAACCGCTGGGCTGGTGGAACGGAGGAGAAGGCTGAGGCGTAGCCGAAGACTTCTCCGGAGTGGAAGCAGCCCAGCTGGCCGCGAAGTCGACCGGGGTCAGATATTCGAGGGAACTGTGTGGTCGGTTGTGGTTGTAGTCATGTTGCCACAGGGTGCTCCGGCTGCAGACGAAGCTGCTGTGGCTACGTAAAGTGTAGCCGAAGCCGTCGTCTCTCAGGCATGTGCGGCTGCGGGCTGCAATCCACGATCGTCCGCATGTGCGGGCGATGGCGTGTACAGCATATCCGACGTCATCTACCAGTCGATGTTCGAAAAAGTCAACGACTGGCGTCCGCTGTCCCTCGAAACGCTGTTTACCGAAGGCTGGGACGAACCATTCAGCGCGGCTCCCCTCGGGTCGGGTGGGGCTCCACGACATGGCTGGTTGAACACAGTCGATGGCTGGTTCACACGGGAATGGCACGTCGGGTACTTTCACACCGACGGAGAGGGCACTGGACCCGACACACACGTCGGCATCTATCAGCACCAGACTCCATTGAGTCGACGGTTGTGGCTTGGTATTGATGTCCCGTTCGTCGTCAATGTCGATGGTGATGGCGGTGCAGCAGACGCGGAAGACTTCGGCGACATCGTCGTGATTCCGAAAATCAAGCTGTACGATGCGCGCGACATGTCGGTTACTGCTGAAGTTGGCATTCAGATTCCCACGGGCACAGACGCGGTCGGTGCCGACCGAACGGCATTGAATCCGCGAATCAATGTCTGGACCGACATCGGAGGCGGGTGGTCTCTGCGTGGCGGCGTTGGCGTGAATGTTGCCACCGAATCGTCGGTGTCACCGGATTCTGCCTGGTTCACCAATCTGTCGATCGGGCAGACGATCACACCTCACGAAGACGCACCTTTCGGCGACTTGACCTACCACCTGAGCATGAACCTCGTTGACGACTTCGGTTCCAACGGCAACACGTTCGTGAGCTTGACACCTGGCATGCGTACTCACCTGGGAGACAACGTGTTTTCCTGGCCGGCTACGAAGTCCCCGTCGCAGGGCCACGCCCCTTCGACCAGCGATTCCTGTTCCTGATCGTGCGTGGCTACTAAATCGTCGAACGGTCGTGACGCTCGTCCAATCTGGCGGGACTGATCACTGATTCGAACTGCTGGCTGAATTCAGAGGCGTCCCGGACTCGATCACCGGGATGCCCTTTTCAATCTGTTTAGGCAGCGACAGCCAGCACGTTCACGGAACTCGACGAAACACTGAAAGCCGAGGGCGGGCGCCGGCTGCAGAAAAAGTCCAGCGCATTCGGAACGGTCCTTGTGGAGAGTTCCCGCGCCGGGATTCTGGCGATTGTGGAATGTCCATTCGTCGCATCGATTCTGGAGGATCAGGGGCTATCGTTACCTGGCACAAACGACAATTGACCCCCGGCATGTCGAAGCGCAGAACGCTGCTTGGCCGCTGTTGGAATCGTGATGGATACCCATGACTCAGCGCTGGAAACTGTTCACGTCGATTGCGGTGGCCATGTTGTTCGTCACGGTCGGCACTGCCGCGTCAGATGGCCAACCGACCGAGCCGCGGACGAATGTCATACTCATCATGGCAGACGACGTCGGTTACGAGTGCTTCGGCTGTTACGGCAGTTCCCAGTATCGAACTCCGCACATCGATCGCATGGCAAAGCGAGGCATGCGATTCACACACTGCTACTCACAGCCGCTGTGCACTCCAAGTCGGGTCAAACTGATGACCGGGCTGTCGAATGTTCGAAACTACGCGGCGTTCTCAGTACTGCGGCGCGATCAGAAGACGATCGGTGAGTACTTTCGGGAGGGCGGTTATCGGACCGCTGTGGCTGGAAAATGGCAGTTACTTGGGGCTGAGCATTACTCGAAACAGTTTCGTGGTAAGGGCACGTGGCCACGAAACGCCGGATTCGAAGATGTCTGTCTGTGGCAGGTTGATCGCCTGGGAGAACGTTTTCATGGTCCCCTGATGTGGATCGATGGAACGAAACGGCAATTTCAAAAGACCGAGTATGGTCCGGAGATCGCACCAACTACATCACGGAATTCATGACAGAACATCAGGATCAGCCGTTCTTCGTCTATTACCCGGCACAGTACCGGCCGGTCGTATCTGTAATGATCTGACGGATTTCTCAGACTTCCTGCCGACAGTGCTGGAGGCCGCAGGTCTGCCTGTTCCTGAAAACCTGGACGGACAGAGTTTCTCACCGCAGCTACGCGGACAACAGGGCACTCCACGGGAGTGGATTCACTGCTATTACTGTCCACGTCCGGAACGCACCAAACCGCAGCAATTCGTGCGGGATCAGAAGTGAAAGCTGTACCGTGACGGTCGGCTCTATCACGTGGCGATGGATGTGCTGGAAAAACGTCCCATCAGCGCGGATGGCGAGAGCCCTGAAGCTGCCAGTGCGTGAAAGAAGCTTGCGGCGGCTCTGGCAACTATGCCTGCTGAAGGTCAGTCGCTGCTGAAATTCTGGGATGGCAGCAACTGAGCAGTCATGCTCGGATGCTGTCGACGGCGATCCCTTCTCGCTTCGCCGGACCGAGTTGCCGGGCGACTCCCATTGCATCGAGCATGGTGTTGTAGACGTCCAGACCTTCTTTTCCGACGTCCATAATCTGACCCGTTTTGAATCGACCGTTTGCACCGGTGGTTGCATGGAAGACGCCGGAGAGCTCGCGCTTCACATTCGAGTGGCGGCCGTCACCGGATTCTGTTGAGACGGTAATCATCGAGTTTTCCAGGATCGTACGCCCGTTGGCTTCTTTAGATTCGGCGCTGTCAAGTCGACTCGGGAAGTAAGCGATCTCGCGCATCTTCATATGGGCGTGCGCTCGCAGCTGTTCGTTCTTTTTCTTCTCATTGAACTTGTGCCACCACTCGTGGCTGCAGCCCTTGTCACCCGACGCATTCTGCTGGCCTGCGTCATCAAACTGCCAGATTTTCCGACCGTCGTATTTATAGTCGCCGGTCAGCCGGATGCGTTCCCCCGCCGCCAGGAAAGTGATCGAGCCGAAACGGACGCGATCAGTTTGAATCGCCAAAGCATACAGATCGGCCATCAGTCGCCATTCGGTCGTGAGTTCTTCCAGCGTGATGTCGATGCCCTGTCCACCGAGGTCGGCCTTGCCGCCGTGGGCGAGCTGAGATCTCGGAGTCAGTTTCGGCGAGCCGGCCGGCCGGTTTTTCATCTCGTAGGCACGCTGTTCAAATTCGCGGATGCGTTCCAGGTGTTCGCTGACTCGCGCCCGCGAGGCAGCTCCCAATGGTGAGTTCTCGCCCGTGTAGAAACGGTACTGATCGACGACGGAATCGAGCACGCTGCGTTTGAGTCGGCGTCGTCTGGCGTCATCACCGCTGGCTAACGCGATTGTGCCAAAGACTCGATCGAACACGTCGCGTGGTCTTTCCTGCATTGTGGCTGCGACTGTGCCGTCCTGGTTGTAGCTATGCACGTAACGGCTGATCCGGCTGCGACGGAAGAATGTTCCGCCGACGAGTGTTGGCACCATGCCGGCCGGCAATCCGTTGGGATAGTGGGCCTTGCGAACGACCTGATCGATTGACGGTCCACCAGATCGCGCTTCACCGTTGGGTGCCTCAGCGGTAAACGCTCCTGAAGCGCCGTCGAAATGCGCATTGATGCCCTTCTCGTCGCATCGCACCTGGTCGACATTCCGCATGATCAGCAGCTTGTCACTGAGCGGCTTGAGCGGTTCGAGCACTCCGTCGAACCCTTCCGTTTGCAGCGGGGCCGGGATACCCAAGCCGAAGAACACGTTGAATGCGCGAACCGGCACGGCTGACTGCTGGGCACTTGCAGTCGAAACGAGCATCTCTTCGAGGAGCGGCAGGCCGATCGTGATCGAGCCCTATCCCTTCAGTGCGGTGCGGCGGCTAATGTGCGTATTCTTCACGGGATGTCTCCGAAGAAACAGAGTTCACTACGATTCGACTGCCAAGTCGTGGCAGGACTATACCTTCTTCGCGACCTTCTGTCAGTTTAAACAGAAGATCGCGAAGGATGCGAAGATGTGCGCATTGCGGCGTCTTTTTTGGACAGAAGTTTTTCAGGAGATGTCGATGAGCTTTCGAGTCACACTGTCTGTCATCTGCACGCTATTTGCCACGCAGATTACGTCATTTGCCGCTGAGTTCGATGTACTGATTACGAACGGCCGCATTGTCGACGGAACGGGAGCGCCGTGGTACCGCGCGGATATCGGAATTCGTGATGCCAAGATCGCGGCGATCGGCAGGCTTCGGGATTCCACCGCCGATCACACACTGGACGCCAGCGGGTTGATCGTTGCTCCGGGTTTCATCGACATGATGGGGCAGACAGCGACACCGTTGATGCGCGATGAAAACGCCGCGTTCAATCTACTTAGCCAGGGCATTACGACGATCAATTGCGGAGAAGGTGTGTCGGCGGCTCCCGTGGCATCTGGCGATGTGGAACGGACCGGCTGGCAAACCCTGGGCGAGTACTTTCTGTTGCTTGAACAGAATGGTCTGACGGTGAATGTCGTGCAGACGGTTGGACACACGCAGGTTCGTCGCCTCGTTCTGGGTGATGTCGACCGCCATCCGTCGCCGGCCGAACTCGACAAAATGCGCGGGCTTGTGCGGCAGGCGATGGAAGACGGTGCGATTGGTCTGTCGACCGCGCTGATCTATCCGCCCGCCGTGTATGCATCGACCGACGAAATCTCCTCCCTGGCGGCCGTCGCAGGTGAGTATGGCGGGCGCTACTACACTCACATGCGGAACGAGGGTGACCAGCTACTGTTTGCAATTGATGAAGCGCTGATGATTGGCGAAGAAGCGAAGACGCCAGTTCACATCTTTCACCTGAAAGCGGCCGGGCAGCAGAACTGGGCGAAGATCGATCAGGCGATCGCAAAGATTCGGGCGGCGCGAGCGGCCGGGCAACACGTCGCGGCCGACATTTATCCATACATCAATAACGGACTGGGGATCGCGGCTTTCATTCATCCGCGGCATTTTGCCGAGGGACGTGAGCGGTTGCTCCGGCAGCTTACCGACCCGGACTTACGCACCACGATTCGTAAAGAGATGGAGTCGGAAGGTGGTTGGGAAAACTGGTTCCGCCACACGGGCAATAACTGGGACAAGGTTGTGCTCGGCCAGATTACGGCCGCGGACTACTCGCAATACGCCGGAAAGAGCCTGGGAGAAATCGCACGGCTGACGGACAAAGACCCGTGGGATGTGTTCTTCGAGATCGCTCGCTTTGGAGCGTTCGCTCTACCGCAGAGTATGAGCGACGCCAACAAAATCCGATTGATGCAGCAGAACTTCGTTTCGTTTTGCACCGACGTTGGTCCCGCCGGAGGCAGCCGCATTGCGTCGCATCCGCGAGCGTTTGGTTCGTTTCCACGGATGCTGTCTCGATACGTGCGTGATCTGGGAGCGATCTCGCTGGAGCGCGCCGTCTCACAGGCCAGTGCTCTGGCTGCAAATGAAGTCATGGCGTACGACCGCGGACGTATCTCGATCGGACTTGCTGCCGATCTGATTGTGTTCAACTTCGACGAGATTCAGGATAAGGCCACGTTCGAGAAACCTCAGGCACCAGCCGTTGGCATCCGCACTGTCCTGGTCAACGGACAGATTGTCTTTGCCGACGGCAAAATCACACGCGCACGTCCGGGTCGCGTTCTGCGAGGCCCCGGTTGGAAGCCGGAACGTCGACCGGCCGCTGTGTCCACTGGCAAGACCGATCCGCGTCTGAAGAGCTTCGATGATCTGATGCAGTCATTCCTGGACGAGCACGCAATCGCTGGTGCGTCGCTCGCCGTGACTGATCAGGGACGTCTGACTTATGCCCGAGGCTTCGGTTACGCCGACGTGGCTGCCCGTGAAGCTGCGACGGCGACGCACCTGTACCGCATTGCCAGCATCAGCAAACAAATCACTGCTGTCGCCATTCTGCAGCTTGTCGACCAGAAGAAGCTGACACTGGACGATCCGGTCTTCCAGATCCTCGACAACTACGAACCACATCTGAAACCGGATACGAAGCCTGACAAGCGCCAGCAGGAGATTACGATCCGGCACCTGCTGCATCACACGGGTGGCTGGGATCGCAACGTATCCTACGACGCGATGTTTCAGAGCGTTCGATTTGCCCAGGCATTGGACGTTCCACCGCCGGCCGGACCGGATCACGTCATCCGCTACATGCTGGGCGAGCCGCTCGACGTTGCACCCGGTGAGCGGTACGCCTACTCCAATTACGGCTACTGCCTGTTAGGACGCGTGATAGAAGACATCACCGGACAGCCGTATGAGGCGTACGTTCGGAAGCACGTGCTGGCACCGCTGGGTATCACCTCCATGCGGATCGGCCGAACGCGTCTATCGGATCGGATGAATAATGAAGTTCGCTACTACGCGCCTTCACAAGGCAAGTCGGTTTTTGCCAGTGATCTCGGTCAGACGGTGTCGTGGCCATATGGCGCGTGGTACTTGGAGGCAATGGATTCTCACGGGGCCTGGCTGGCCAGTGCGGTCGACCTCGCTCGTTTCGCAGCCGCGTTTGATGACCCGGATCGATGCCCGATTCTGAGTGCGGACTCCGTGCGGGCCATGTGGTCACGTCCGAAAGGCGCGCCGGGACACAACGAGGACGGCTCAGCAAAGCCGACCCATTACGGACTGGGCTGGATGGTACGGACGCTGGATGAGGGCCGAATCAACGTGTGGCATACAGGATCGCTGTCAGGTACGGCGGCTTTGCTGGTACGGCGACACGACGGTCGCAACTGGGCCGTGCTATTCAACACACGAAGCAGTGGGGGCATGAGCCACGCCGGACGTGCGATCGATGGGCTGCTGCACCAAGCAGCGGACGCCGTGCAGGAATGGCCGGCACATGATCTGTTTCAGACGGGGGCTGATTTGCCGGGAGCTGCGGCAAGCAGCAAGTAAACTCTGCCATGCGGTCATTGCAGGGATACACCGCCCGATCAAGTACGCCATACCTGCGAGACGAGCTTCCGCCAGTGTGTATTCGCCGCGCCCGCGCGGTGAATCCGGCAGTCGATCCTCTGCAGGATGACGGTCAGCTGGAGATCGCCACGTTCACGGCGACTGGTGCATCAACTCTGGCAGACTCGATGACCGCGGAAGTGAAGTCAAAGACCGGCAGAGCGCACTCGAACGGGGCCGGGTTGATGCCTTCTTCCGTCAGCAGGTCAAGGAAACCCGAGACGGGGTTTCTTGTGGACTCAGGACCAGATTCGGTGGCGGGCAGTACAACGGGTTCCAGTTGGTTGTTGCGCGCGATCCACAGATCAAACTCGCGGACGATCAGGTCCGAGTGCTCGCAGTGAATAAACAGTTCGCGATGAAATGACTTGGCGTTGCCGACGTGAGTCATCGTCAACGGGACGTCTCCTTCCAGGCGGCCGGTAATTGAGGACACGATGTCTACGCGGCTCCCGCAGCGGTCGCTGATCGCAAAGACGTCGACCGGCGTGAGACCCGTCGTAAAGAACAGGATGTCGATCGTGTGGCTGCCGGCGTCGCCAAGGAACCCGGCCGGATTGATGTGAGGATCATCACGCCAGGTGCCGGCAATCGTCTGCTGCCAGCGTTCAGTCGCGACCGAGTGAACTGACAGAATGCGTCCGTGCCGGCCCGACTGAATCTCTTCACGGACACGCCGGTAAAGCGTCCAGAAGCGCCGCTGATAGCCCAGTACGAACCGTGTGCCATGGTC
Source organism: uncultured Planctomycetaceae bacterium (assembly GCA_964431285.1). Taxonomy (GTDB): domain Bacteria; phylum Planctomycetota; class Planctomycetia; order Planctomycetales; family Planctomycetaceae; genus CAUZFZ01. The sequence continues at coordinate 7,966 of CAYSJO010000059.1, read as the reverse complement.
GGCGGCCAAACGGATCAATTCGAGCGTTCGCTCGCGCGAGTCGGCCAGCGGTTTTTCGGACAGCACATGCCAGCCGCGGTCAGCTGCCGCCCTGATCTGATCGAAGTGGCTGCTGGTTGGAGTGGCGATGATTGCGGCGTCGGCAGCAGTATCCGACAACAGATTGTCCATCGACGTGTGAACGACCGCATTCGCGGCGAACGAATCCCGCAGCTGTTCGGCGGCCGACTGATCGGGATCGAAAAACGCGGCAATCGCCGACCGATCGTCTTCAGCCAGTCGTCGGCTATGTGCCAGGCCCATGCGGCCGCAGCCTATGATCACGAATCGCAACGGAGACAATATCGGGCCTTTCCAGGCGAAATTCCGGCGACACATCGGCCAATATGGATGCGTCTGGATGGTCGTGAATCTGCAGCGAATGGTCGAAAAACGGATTCTGCCACGGTACTCTAACGGTCCGACGCGTCATACCTGACCGTCTCCCACCTTAATCCGGCACACTCCTGTGTCGGATTTCCCACCTGCAAGGCATCTGATCCGGATAGGTGCCTGCTTCCGGTTGCCCCGCAAATCGCGGTTCAGTGCCGGCCCATCCACCTGGCTGCTGTCGTTGTTTTCCAGCCTCACTCTGACTTTGATCGAGACAAGGCCTTTGACATTGCTGCAGCACCAATCGAGGAGATTCCAATGATCCGAGGAAAGACCATTCACTGGTTCCTGGCCAGTCTGATGTTCGCCGGACTGATGCTGCCGCAGACCGCCGTCGCCGATGGCTGGGGGCACCTGACCGGACGACTCGTGTTTGATGGCGATCTGCCGAAACTCAAGCTGAAAGTCACCAAGGGCGACTCGACTGTTCGAGACCCGAAGTGCTGTGCCGCTCAGAATGTTCCGGACGATTCGCTGGTCGTCAATCCAAAAAACAAGGGCATCGCTCACGCGTTTGTCTATCTCAAGAAGGTCGGCAAGGATCAGATTCACCCCGAGCTGGTGAAGAGCAAGAAGCCGACCGTCACATTCGACCAGAAGGGCTGTCAGTTCAAACCGCATGCCATGGTGGTTCGTTTGGATCAGCGGGTCGTGGTGCTGTCGGACGATCCAATTCCGCACAACACGCATTCGTTTCCGATTCTGAACAAGGGCGAGAACTTCATCGTCTCGGCCAACGACCGGGTCGGGGTCACGATGCCCGCATTCGTCACGAAAGAACCGCTGCCTTTCGAAATCAAGTGTGACATTCATGGCTGGATGTCGGCCCGCTGGCTGGTCATCGATCACCCGTACGCAACCGTCACTGATGCCGACGGCAAGTTCAAGATCGAGAACCTGCCTGAGGGAGATCTGGATGTGACGATCTGGCACGAGCGTGTCGGTTACATCAAGGACCCGGACGGGAATAAGTCATTCAAAGTCACCATCAGTAGTGACAAGACAACACCACTCGACGAAATCCTCGCTCCGGCGAAGAGTTTTGAAGACGACTAACCAACTTGATTCACCGGCCCGTCTGATCTTCAGTCGGGCCGGTTTGATTTCTTGCGACAACAACCGAACTCAGACTCACTTATCACTCACGGAGAACGGCACATGTCCTCACGCTTTACTCGACGTGAAATGCTAGAACGATCGATGCTGACGGCCGCAGCCGCTGCGACCGCTGGTGGAGTTCCTCAGTCCGCGCTTGCCTGGCAAGGCTCAAAGAATGCGAGCGAAAAACTGCGTTCGGTCGTGATTGGCGTTCGCAGTCGTGGCAAGTCGCACATCGGCGGATGCCTGGGCCACGGCGTCGAAATCGCCTACATCGCTGACGCGGATGAGTCGATTGGCCAGAAGGCCTGCGACGATATTGAGAAGAAAACGGGCAAGCGTCCGACGTATGTGCAGGACATGCGCAAAGCATTCGACGACGACACCGTGGACTTCGCCAGCATCGCCACGCCGAACCACTGGCACGCTCTGGCTGCCATCTGGGCGATTCAGTCCGGAAAAGACGTGTACGTTGAAAAGCCCGTCAGTCACAACGTGAGCGAAGGGCGACGCATCGTGCAGTTCGCTCGCAAGTACGGCAAGATTGTGCAGACAGGAACGCAATGCCGCTCCATGGGCGGAACGATCGAGGCGATCGATTTCATCAAGTCCGGCAAGATCGGTGATGTGAAAATCGCGCGTGGCCTGTGCTTTAAACCGCGTGGTTCCATCGGTGCCAAAGGTAACTACGACGTACCAGCCTCAGTCGACTTTGACGTCTGGACCGGTCCGGCGCCGATGAAGCCGCTGGCGCGTCCGCGACTGCACTACGACTGGCACTGGGTCTGGGACACCGGCAACGGCGACCTGGGTAACCAAGGCATCCACCAGATGGACATCGCCCGCTGGGGGCTGGGTGTCGAAGGTCTGGGTCAGGGAGTAATCAGCTACGGCGGACGTCTCGGCTACGAAGATGCTGGCGAAACCGCCAACAGCCAGGTGTCGATTCACGACTACGGTGATAAGAAACTGATCTTCGAAACCCGAGGCCTGAAGACCGGCGCCTACAAGGGCTCGAAGATTGGCGTCATCTTCCACGGCACCGAAGGCTATGTGTCGCTGTCCAGTTACACAGGCGGAGTCGCTGTCGACAAGGACAACAAGATCTTCAAGAAGTTCAACGCGGGCGGCGATCACTACGGCAACTTCCTGGCCGCAGTCGAATCGCGTAAACACGCCGACCTTAACGCCGACATCGAGGAAGGCCATTTGTCGAGTGCTCTATGCCACCTTGGCAATGTCTCGCTGCGTACGGGTGCTCAGCTTACGGCAGAGCAGATTCAGGATCGCCTTGGCAGCGTGAAGGAGCGACAGGAGACCTTCGAGAGATTCTCAGCCCATCTTGCCTTCAACAAAGTCGACCTCGAATCGACGAAGTTGGGTCTGGGCCTGGCTCTGGACCTCGACGGCAAGAAGGAAGTTTTCACTGGCACACATGCGGAAATCGCCAATCCATGGCTGACGCGTGAGTACCGCAAGCCTTACATCGTTCCAACCGCCGAACAGGTTTGAATCGCGACGAGTTGTGAATGTTACATGGAGATGCGAAGGCCAGCCTCGTACGGAGCTGGCCTTCGTTTATTGAGTCGCACGACGTCACTTCCACTGAATCGAGACGACGATGCCGGTTTTTCAAGAAGACATTGGCTTCATTTCCAGTCGCGAGCCGCAGCCTGAACCAGAAGAGTTCGCTCGCGGTACGTTTGCGTTCGTGAGTCTTGGCTGTCCCAAGAACCTGGTGGACAGTGAGAAAATGCTGGGCACAATGGCCGTTGACGGGTACACGCTGAAGTCAGATCCCGACGGAGTGGATTTCGTCATCGTCAATACCTGCGGCTTCATCGAAAGTTCGCGGCAGGAGTCGAAAGGCGTCATCGAAGAGATGCTTGAACTCAAGCGGGCCGGACGGACAAAGGGCGTCATCGTGGCTGGCTGGCTGCCGGAGCGACTTGGCGGGACCCTGCTGGAAGAAATGCCCGAGATCGATCACGTCGTTGGCGTATTTGGCCGAGAGGAGATCAGCCGAGTCGCCGATCACCTGATCGGCGGAGCCCGCGAGCAGCGGGAGCTGTTCCGTCCGGCTCCCATCAAAGCTCTCGACGACACGGCTCGGTTGCGAATCACTCCGCGGCATTTTGCTTACCTGAAGATCTCCGAAGGCTGCAACCGCACCTGCACCTTCTGTTCGATTCCGTCGATGCGCGGGAAGCATATCACCAAGCCGATTGAGATGGTGGTTCAGGAAGCCCGCGAACTGGCGGCCGACGGAGTCCGCGAGCTGATCATCGTCGCTCAGGACACAACCTATTACGGACTCGACCTGTACGGTCAGGTGCGGCTGGCGGAACTGCTCCGCGAACTGGAGGCGGTTGAAGGTCTTGACTGGATCCGGTTGATGTATCTGTACCCGGTGCACTTCAACGCCGAACTGATCGAGACGATCGCCGAATCAAAGCTCATTCTGCCCTACCTCGACATGCCGCTGCAGCACATCAGCAGCCCGGTCCTGAAACGCATGCAGCGGCGAGTGAATCGGGATCAGACCATCGAACTGGTCGAAAAGCTGAGGAGTTCCGTCCCGAATCTCGTACTGCGCACAACATTCATCACGGGCTTCCCCGGCGAGACAGACGCACAGTTCGAGGAGCTGAAAGATTTTGTACGTGAGACCGCATTCGAGCGCATGGGCGTGTTCACGTACTCGGTCGAACTAGGCACACCCGCCGTGAAGCTCGACGGTCACCTGCCCGAGGAAGTCAAAGAAGCCCGCCGCGACGAACTGATGGAACTCCAGCAGGACATTGCCTTCAAGTTCGGTGAATCGCTCGTCGACTACGAACTGGACGCCATCATCGATGAGAAGCTCGAAGACAACGAGCTGGAGGAAGATGTCTACCTGGGCCGCATCTTTGCCGATGCGCCCGAGATCGACGGGAACATCTTCGTCATGCCGGGTGAAGGCGAGATCAATATCGGCGACATGGTCCCCGTCGAAATCGTCGAAAGCCGCGACTACGACCTTGTCGGCGTTGTTTCTGATGGCGAGTAAGTCGCCGGCTCAGTCGTAAACGAAGGTCAGGTCGCGACACGCATGGGGCTCTACGGGTCCGTTCCTGATGCTCCTGCCTGCCGACTTCGTACGACTTTACCCAAACGGACTTTTCCGCTGGTGCCAGCTCGAATTTCGAGCCATCCGCAACTTGATCAAAAAGCGCGCCGACGAAGAGGTCATGTTCGTCCGCGTCGACGATGTCGATCCCGAGGACGACCCGGTACTGGAGGACATGGGCGTATAACTCAATCGACGGCTTTGTCGACGGCACGCAGCATTCGCCCGAAGAAGTCGCTGTCTGATCAGCAAGCGTCTCGAACTGGTGCGGTCAAACCTGGAGCGTCGATCCGCGCCCGAGCCTGACTGGGCAACGGAACGCGCCGCATCCGCCCACCCCGATCTGCAGGTCTCGATCGGCCACGGCCGGGACGGCACTCCGTTGGCCGCTATGACGAGCTCGCGATGCTCGACAAAGCCTGGCACGATTCGGACACAAACATTGTCGAGTTTGTGGCATTCGGGGGCGTGGGTTGACGATACGGGGTAGGTTCGCGATCCAGGGCTGCAGGCGATGATCGTCGAGCTGGCCGCGGGAAGTAGCCGGATTCGCAAGAATTCGGATGAGAGCAAGGACGGAAATCTGAATTCTTGCGAATCCAGCTACGGCGGGAAGTGGCCTCACCGTCATCAGCACTCGCGCCCGGGTGGCCGATATTGAGGGGTGGGAAGGATCATCCGTTGTTTCGCATCCACTGGATCACCTGGCGGTCGACGCTGGCGTAGCGTTCCTGAAAGAGATTGGAGTTAAGGGGACGACAAACAGCTTGGCGAGGACGTCCAAGAAGTTGGGGGCCATGCACTTTCTGTCACGCTGGTCGGAAAATATGTCGTCAAAGCGGCCGGCGGCCATGTGCATGATCGTTTTGAAATCGGGCCGCCACGTATCGATCTGGTTCGAACCGGCAAGGAATCGACCAATTGATCGCCGGTGCACGCCGCAACTCGCAGCCACTGAACAGTGCGCAAAAAAACGCCGGAATTTTCGGAGGGTTGCGACGCAACGCAGTAAACATCAGTTACGCAGCCAGGACTTGAACAACCTATCTAAATCCCCTGAAAAACTGGAGGCCTCGCCGGATGTGGTTCTACAGGTGGTTCTATCTGCGCTCGAACGGCTCGACGCTGAGGGCCGGCGGCAGGTGGTTTCACAACTGCAAACCCTGACCGGGCTGACGGTATCGCCACCATCCCAACCATCACCACCGTATGAGAAGTCAGGCGTTCTGACTGAGTCGATTCCTGGTTGACCTAGCGAGGGTGAGCGATAACCGAACGAAACCGGACACCTAAAAAAGAGCCGTGTTTCTGGCGGCCTACTCCGTGACTGGAATTACTCCACGGGCGACGAAGGCAGCGGGCATCAGTCCGGCCCGACATTACGAGTGACTCGAACGCGACGACTGCTACTGAGAAGCGTTTGAGGCGGCGCATCGTGATGCCTGCGACAGTCTGGAAGCGGAAGCTCGACGGCGAGCTGTTGATGGGACTCGAACGTTTTGATTTTACCGGCAGCCAATTCTGGTTCCCGTGCTGGATGACGACGGAAAGCCCGTGCTCAAAGCCGACTGAGGTCAGCTGACTCCCCTCATGGCCACCAACTGGCGAACGAGGCGAAGCCATCTGCAACCCTCATGGCCCTGAAGGCAACGGCGGAGGCGGCTCGGCCTTTCTGTCGTAGTCAACTTCCCGATTGCCGTAGTAGTCGACCCAGTCCTGCACTGTCCGGAAGTGGTACGGCACGGCCAACGGCGAACGTGGGTCGCCCACCAGCCTGACACGACCGATGAGCTCCTCCGGGGGGATGAGCCCTTGGTCGTGGGCCCTTTGAAACCGCTGCTCCTCAGTTTCCGTCCGAGCGGCCCGCAGGAAGTCTTTCAGGTTGGACATCGATCACCTCCGACTTGCGTTGTTCGATTTTTCCAATCAGCTCCAGCAGCTGATCCTGTTCATCCTCGGTAAGCAGCAGCACGTCCGTGGGCTCCAATACGGCAATGGAGACTGACGCTCCCTCGTGGTGGACGAGGTGGCCCTGCACTTCCGTTTTACTACGCCGTGCCCACGTCTCGGGGGCCAGTCTTTCAGCCAGCCTGAGCAGCATCTGATTGGACGCATTGCTGCTCTTCTGGGTACCGATGCGTTTGCCCTGTCGATCGAAGATGGGCCGTTCATCGAGAGTGAAGGCCCGGTTGACGATCTCGGCTTCCACACGGCCCAGGGCCTTCGCTTCAGCCTGCTCAACAGCAAGGGCGAACTCCGGATCGCGTTTCCACAGATCGCGAAACGTCTCGTAGCCGGGGCGTTGGCCGTTTCCGCCGTCCGTGTGAAGGCTGGCCGCTGCTGCGGCAGCAGCTCGGCTGCCCGTCTCGCTAAGGACACGCAGGAAGATTTCCTTGCGTGCTTCGGTGGCTTTTCGGACTTCCCGTCGCGACATGGCCGTAGCTCCGCCAGAGGATGGGTGAGGCGGCATTATCGTGCGGCGATGAGAGGCTGCCTACGCCAGATCGTGCGGTCGACGAACGACAGGTTCGACGCCGACAATTGGCCAGCGTTCGGTGCCGAGGGATGAAATCAAGCGGGCGAGATGAAAAATCTGTCGTCCTCACAATCTCGTGTTTCACGGAGTTTTGAGTTCGGCGGAGTTTTTTAACCCTACGGGGCCTCGAACACCTTGCGCCGCGCGTGGGCATTGCACGCCGCGTGTGTAATACCATCCTCACTGCGCAGACTGAGTCCGACGCTGCGTCGAGCGGGGCTGACCCAGAACCCGACACGCTCGACGTTCCGAGATGTGATCGGGGCCCAGAGCCTCACGTACGTGCTCCACCGTCCGACGACGCTTCGCCGGACTCAGAAGTTTCCCGAGGCGGCCTCACGCAGGATGGACTTGCCCAGTTCCTCCTCGGCCACCAGCTTCTTCAGACGGGCGTTCTCCCGTTCCAGTTCCTTCAGACGCTTTGCCTGATCACTGCGGATACCCCCGTACTCCTTACGCCAGCGGTAGTACGTGTTGTCCGTCACTCCGATCTGACGACAGGCCTCGGACACATTGCGGCCCTGAGACAGAAGAACCTCTGCTTCACGAAGCTTCTGGATGATCTCTTCGGTCTTGAATCGCCTGCGTGGCATGAGCTGCCTCCTTTGTTGGGAACAATTCCAGAGTTTACCACTCTGAAACTGGTCGCGGTTAAGGGGGGCAGGTCATAAGGCCCTCTTTGGCCCCAGAAGCGAGCTATTGTCAGAAATTGTGTTTACGAGGAGTTGAAGACGGCGGCGTGCTGAGGGATGAATCTGATGTTATCACGAGTTTTCAGACCTCTCCCAAAG
>CAYSJO010000058.1:0-5700 GCA_964431285.1 uncultured Planctomycetaceae bacterium | reverse complement strand
GACGTGCAGGGCGACGGAATCCCCGCCAGTTCGCTTGATTCCGTGACGACGGATCAAGTCACGTCGATTGTTGTGACTGTGGGTGCTTCAGAGAACACGGTTGACCTGACTGCTGTCACGGCGACGGCGTTTCCGAACGTGACTCGAATCGCCGTTTCGACCGGAAACGGTGATGACGTCATCTTCGGCAGCCCGGACTTCGCCAACGATGTCGAGGCGGGCGACGGCGACGATCTGCTCATCGGTGGCGGACTCGGGGACTCACTGGATGGCGGCGACGGCGATGACACCATCACCGGCGGTGCCGGAAACGATCTGCTGGATGCTGGCGATGGCGACGATCTCATCAACGGTGATGACGGAGCAGACACACTGATTGGTGATGATGGTGAAGACACGTTACTCGGCGGACCTGGTAACGACGATGTTCGGGCCGGAAATGGTCAGGATATTCTGAATGGCGGCGACGGTGACGACACTCTCAATGGCGGCGGCGGATCGGACACAGTTCTCGGTGGCCCTACGGCTGGTCTGACGGTCACCTCGCCAACCGGTGGACAGACCCTGACATTTAACGAGTTAATGCCCAGCGTCAGCGGCACGGCGATCTCAATTGACCTGGTTGACGCGGTAGCAATGTCAGGCACCTCCGTCAGTTCGGTAACGGGAATTGGTACCGCAGCCATCCTCATTACTATTGAACTGGGTGACGACGGAACGGCCATCACGGCAACCGGCGCCGACATCGTGGCGGCCGTGAATGCCGACGCGACCGCATCGTCGCTGGTGACAGTCGTCGCGGCGGGACCCGAAGAGGTATTTGTATCAGCCAGTCTGGGTGCGCTGGGATTCTCCACTGGTGGCGGTGCAATGACTTCCACCGACAGTTTCGGGACGCCGATCCAGAACTTCGCTGGAGCTGGATTTAACGGTGTTTTTCCGCCAGACACAGTGGGTGATGTGGGGCCCAATCACTTTATTCAGATGATCAACGATCCAGGCGGGTCACTGGTTTCAATATTCAACAAGGACAGCTCGCCAGCGTTCGCGCCATTCAACCTGTCTGTACTCGCACCGGGTGGTGCGACCGTTGACGGCGCAGGTGACCCGATTGTTGTGTACGACGAACTTGCTGATCGCTGGGTTCTGATGGAATTCTCGGGACGCAGCACGACCGACCCGGACGAGATTTACGTTTACGTGTCTCAGACACCGACGCCCACAAACAGCGCTGCCGACTGGTTCTTCTTTGAGTTCACGTTTCCCGTTGCGGGCGGGGGTTTCCCTGATTATCCCAAGCTGTCTGTGTGGCCCGACGGTTACTACATCACAACGAACGAAGCAGGCACGAGCGATCCGCCGGTCTACGTACTGGACCGAGTCAACATGCTGCAGGGAATGGCACCGCGACCATTCCAGCGGTTCACAACACCAGCGCTGGCCGGATTCGGTTTTCAGGCGCTGACTCCGGTGGACCTGGACGGTGCGACCGCACCACCGCTGAATAATCCCTCCTACATGCTTCGCCACAGGGACGACGAAGCTCACAATGTGGGGTCGAATGACCCCACTCAGGACTTCGTCGAGCTATACGCTTTCACGGCCGATCTGGCCAACGCAGCGAATTCGTCGTTCCAGCTCGTGGCGGCCATTCCAGTCGCCGAATTTGATTCGGATCTTAATGGCCTGCTGTCATTCAGCGCGATTACGCAGCCCGGTGGCAATACTCCACTTGATCCGCTGCGTGAGGTCGTCATGTGGAGGCCGTCGTACCGCAACTTCGGCACGCATGAGTCGATCGTCGGCAACTTTGTTACTGACGTTGATGGGACGGACCGCGCCGGCGTTCGCTGGTTCGAATTGCGGCGAACCGCTGGTGGGCCCTGGCAGCTCTTCCAGGAAGGCACGATCAGCCCGGACTCCGACAATCGGTGGATGGGGGCCATCGCAATGGACGCGGACGGCAACATCGCGCTGGCTTACAGCGTCAGTGGTCCCACCACCAATCCAGGATTGAGGTATATCGGTCGGCGTGCTTCAGACCCGCTGGGCACGATGCCGCGCGGTGAGTTTGTCATTATCGATGGTCAGTCTCCTCAGGTGGGAATCGACCGTTGGGGTGACTACCACTCGATGAGTGTCGATCCGTCCGATGGTTCCACGTTCTGGTTCACGGGTCAGTACGGCGCCAATAACGCCTGGACCACTCAGGTGGCGACGTTTGCATTTGCGGCCGCGGTCAGTACGAGCACACCAGCGCCGTCCGGCGTTGATGACGACCTGATCTTTGGCGGCGGCGGTTCCGACACGCTGTTTGGTCTGACGGGGAACGATCGAATTCGCGGCAACGGAGGCAACGACTCGATTCTTGCTGGCGACGGTAACGACGACGTGCGCGGACAGAATGGAGCGGACACGATCTTCGGAGAGCTGGGTGACGACACACTGAATGGCGGAGGCGGTAACGATACCCTTGAGGGTGGAGAAGGTGACGACACAGCGCTGGGAGGCAGCGGCGACGATCTGATCGTTGGTGACAGTTTGGACCTTTCACTCATGATGTTTGGCGACGACTCGCTGAACGGCCAGGGTGGCGATGACACAGTGATCGGTATATTCGGACGGGACACAATTCTGGGTGGCACCGGAGATGACCTGCTGCAGAGCAGATTGTTCGCAACGCCAATAGTACCGGCTGCTCCTGCGCAGCCCCCCGCGCCGCCAACGGCTCCGGTCTTCGGACCACTTGAAGTTCTCACAAATACCGTGTCGACCGGTGCGTCGGGAGCGCTGGCGGCACCCGTGTCACTGAGCACGGGCACTGGTGACGGCGACCTCACGATTAACGGCCTCAGTGCCTCTGGTGATTTTACCAGTGTCCAGTTCGACCCGATTGGAGCTGCGGGGCCTGCATTTGGACTCCTCTTCGACACTGACCTGTATCTTCGAATTGGAACAACCGGCCCACGAGCCGAATTGAGCTCGACAAATGCGTTGACGGGTAACGCCACCGAAGCGAACAGCACATTCACAGACAGCGGTCTTGACTTTTCACTGGTCCAGGAAGTTCGACCGTTGAGTGACGCGGGCACAACTCGCATTGGCTCGCAGCTCCTGCAGACCTACACCATCACGAATCCCGGTGCGGGAGATGTGACATTTGAATTAGTACGTTACATCGAGTCGCACTTCCTGCCTGACTTCGGTGGCATGCTTCTGGACCCCAATGGAGAGCTTGTGCTCTTCGAGAGCGATGCGGCAGTGACTGCGAATGTGACCACGCCCATACAGTTTGTCGGAATCAGCGGGATCGGCGGGATTCCCCAATTGACCAACCGGTTCGAGCTGGATAGCTTTTTAGACATCACTCCGCAGATTACTTCCGGTGCGGCCCTGTCGGACATGCTGTTGCAGAACGACATGACTAATGCCGATTTCGACGGTGATGGATTTGTCGACGCCGGTCTGGAGAACTTTGACTCGGAACTCGCACTCCGCAATCTGTTCACAGTGCCTGCCGGCGGGTCTGTGGAATACACGACTCACACGCTGTACGGCACATTCTTGCCGGTCGCACCGAACGCCCCGCCAACGGCAAATCCGGATACTTTTGCAACGCTTCTCGGCACCCCCGTAACGGTGGACATCGTCTCGAATGACGTGGATACCGATGGCGTTCTGGACTTCTCAACCGTCACGATCACATCAGGGCCGGCGAATGGAATGGTTGTCAATCTCGGCAACGGCCTCGTCACCTACACTCCGAATGCCGCCTTCAGCGGTACGGACTCATTTACCTACACCATCATGGATAACGCTGGCGCCACCAGCAATCCCACGGCGGTGACGTTTAACGTCGACCAGGCCGATCAGGGTGACACACTCGATGGACAGACCGGACGGGACACGATTTTTGGTGCGGGTGGTAACGACTTGATTACCGGACGGGGTGAGCCTGACCAACTGAACGGAGGACTGGGCAACGACACCATCCTGGGCGGAAGTGGAAACGACACCCTCAACGGCGGGCTTGGAGATGACAGTCTCGTCGGACAGGGTGGCAACGACGTTCTGAATGGTGACGACGGCAACGACATTCTCCGGTGGGACGGATTGGGTGATGGCCGCGACACCGTGTTTGGAGGCAACGGTTCGAATCAGGCACTGGCCTCCCTCTCAAGTGCTGGCAATACAGTTACCATCGGCCAGGACGTGAACGGTCGACTGACAGTTACCGAACAGTCAGCCCTTCTAACCGTTGATAATGCGTCCGTGAATTCCGTCCTCGTCCTGGGTAATAACGGACGAGATCGGATCACAGTCGGCGCATTAAATCTGGTTGGGCGAATTTCACTGGTGATTGATGGTGGAAATGGCAATGACATCATTGATGCCATGGGCAGCGACATTGGCAGTGTCCGGCTTCAGATCAACGGCGGCGTGGGAGCGGACACACTGGGCGGCGGACCAGGAAATGACCGTATTTTCGGCGATGAAGGAGACGACAGCATCGTTGGCCGCAACGGTCGTGACACACTGTTTGGTAACGATGGTGCAGACACTATAAATGGGGGTGCGGACGATGACTCGCTGAATGGCGGAGCCGGTAGCGACACGATCTTTGGGGAAGCCGGCGACGACCGGATCGATGGTGGTCTGGACAGTGACAACCTCGATGGGGCGGATGGCGACGACACGTTACTCGGCAACTTTGGTGACGACCTGCTTAACGGTATGGCCGGCAATGATTCGCTGCTTGGTGGCTCTGGCCAGGACATGATGCTCGGTGGTGCAGGAGCGGACACGCTGGATGGCGGCCGAAACAACGACACCCTTCGAGGTCAGGCCGGAGACGACAAACTGCGAGGCAATCACGGTGACGACCTGATCGAAGGTGACGACGGCAACGACGAACTTGTCGGCGGCGACGGTGACGATACGCTCATGGGAGGCAGCGGCAACGACGGCCTCGCGGGCAACGATGGCGATGACCTGATGATCGGTGGACTTGGAGAGGACACAATCCAGGGCGCCGACGGTGATGATACGCTGCGTGGCGGCGGCGGCAGGGACACGCTGGTGGGAGACCAGGGGATCGACGTGCTGAACGGAAACGGCGGCAACGACCTGGGCGTCACTGGTGAGGGAATCGATCCCACGCCAATCCGCGTCGAGATCATTGATGAGAGTTTTCGGCTCTCCGCAGCCATGCTGCTGAATCTTGACGGCATTTAGAGCACGTAGCATTTCTTCGTAGCGGGATTCCCAGGAATTCCGACCGATTCGTGGCTGAATTCTTGCGAATCCCGTTACCCGCGCGAGGCGCGAGACGGAGCCCGGCCCGCTCCCAGTGCTTGTTTGACTTGCGCCGCAGGTCGTTCGAGTCACGCGGCCCGGCCAACGGACTGTTCTTCGGCCGGCCGCGTTTTCCAGCGACGGTGGATCCAGAAGTACTGCTCGGGCGCGCGACGCACGGCACTTTCCAGTGCCGCAGAAAACCGTTGAGTAATCTCATGGACGCCGGTGTCGCAGTCGTAATCGCGTGGATCGATGACGTCCTCGCAGCTCACTTCGTAGCGGACCCAGCTACCCTGATGGGCATCGTCCGGCTGGCGGATTCCGCAGCCCATCACAATCAGGGCGTCGTTGCGGATTGCCAGTTGAGCAACTGATGGAAAAGCCGATGCCTGCCGGCCGAAG
>CAYSJO010000057.1:0-5063 GCA_964431285.1 uncultured Planctomycetaceae bacterium | reverse complement strand
AGCCTGGTGATGTGAGCCTCGACGCGGCCATCGACTTTGGTGGGCTGGACCTCACGCTGTGTCCGTTCCAGGACAGCCAGGGGCCCGCGTTCGAATGCTGTCTTTTTCCAGTTGGTGATGGATCGTTCGGTGACGTCGAGCGCCTCTGCGACTTTCGCATCGGTCCACCCAGGGACCTGTTCACTGCGATCGATCTTCAGCAAAGCCTTTGCGAGAGTCACTTTCCAGGCCGCGATCTTCAGTCGCCCCTTGCTTTCCACGAGCAACCGCTTCGACCTGTTACAGCTCCTCTTCCGTGAGCGTGATGATGTACTTGACCGCCATGTGAACATCCTAGATCAGGTACGGGACAACACCCTACAGAAAATTGAGACATGACGGACCACTAGTTTAAGTTTAGAGGTAGCGCACTTCTGGCATTTCGGCAATGGACAACGTCACAGCCTCACGCTTTGGGACGAGTGCTGTTGAGACGCCTGAAACGCCTGGGTAAGCTAACTGAAGTTGTGCTATCGATCGCGGCTGTAGTTCAGTGGTAGAACGGAAGCTTCCCAAGCTTCAGGTGTGGGTTCGATTCCCATCAGCCGCTCTTCGTCGTAACACGTTGGCATTCTCTGTGTTGGAGAAACCTGCTCCTTGGGGCAGTGTGCCGGAAAACCTGATTACTACCCACTTCTCTGTGTTGGAAGTGGGTAGTCAGGACTTCGGGACACTACTTTCGGGAGTAGATTTCAATGGGACGCAGACCAGTTTACGGGTTGCACAAGGCGACCGGTCAGGCCCGCACGACGTTCAATGGCAAACGCGTTTATCTCGGCCCACACGGCTCCCCTGAATCGCTGCACAAGTTCGACGAGATTCTCGCCAGGTGGGAAGCTGCTCGTGCGGAGCAGAAGTCTCCAGCCGCTCTCAAGCTGTCCGTCAGCCGCCTATCCGTTCTGTTTCTGGCTCACGCCGAAACCGAGTACAGCAAGAACGGGAAGACGACTCGGAGTACGACAACTTCCGGCAAGCCCTGCGGTCCCCGTAGGGTCAAAATACTCCGCCGACCGTTAAATGCAGGAGCTTCTTGCACTTCCGAAATCTGAAACATCGTAATCTCAGCCGGTTGATCCTTCGCCAATCTGTCACAACGCAGCGAGCGGCTTGGTGTGCTTCCACCGGATCACTCTAAGCTAGCCCGCGTTTTGACTTCGGCGCCAGCCCGAACTGTGCCAGCAGGCTGTGACAATCTCGCCGCTCAGAACGGCGTCGCAGTTGTTGCCAATGCAGTCGGCATGGTTTCGGGGTGCCATGCAGGGGATGTAGGCTCAGGGCAGTGCTGGATGGCGAAAATCGGTCCCCTGTCGTGACCCTACGGCATAGGGACTTTTGGATCAAAGAGAAAACCCACCTTCACATGTCTAGTTGTATTCTCCATTCAGATAATTTGCGATTACTCCTCTGGCAATCGTCATGACAGCCAATCTGTCGTAATCTTGATTCACTGTTGGCTCATAAATATCGTAGCCAAATTCGTCGTAAGGATTTCGCTTCCGCTTGGCTTCGATTGTCAGGCCATTATTACACTCAATTTTGACGTGGCTAATACCGTCTTCATCGTCAGTAATCGTGGCATCTCCAACTTCGAGACTCACTCTTTTTACTTTGGCACTGGAAACCGTATCGGGGACAGCAGAACCACTGCTGACAGAATCGGGGGCCTGAGCGTTTTCCTCGGCCTGAGCGTATTCCTCGGGCTCACCGATGTTGAACGATTGGATTTCACCGTTCTTGATCGCATCCTTGACCACTTTGATCGCGGCGGCCTTCTTCGTCCGAGGGCCGTTGACTCGCCATTCCGCGGCGTCACTGCCCCGGCTGGCGGTCGCCTCAATGCCCTCGCCTTTCAATAGCTTAATGATGGCGTCAATTTCGTCCTGCGTGTGGCCCACCGGCGCTTGGAATAGTGCCGTCGGGATCTCCAGTGCGGTTCGAAACCATTCGGGCGACGCGGGAATCGGAACGGCCGCGTTCCCCGTAAATGTACACAGAGCAAAGTTTCCGATGACAGCAATGACGACCAGCAGAACGACCTTGATTGCCGTAGGTGAGAGACCGCCTTCGGTCTCATCGGCCATCAGTTGTTTGCGCTTTTCGATGCGCTTTGCCTTCTGCCGTTCCGCCCGAATCGCCACGAGGTCGGCTTCACAGTGCGGACATTCCTCAGCACGTTTGCCAACCGGCTCGCCGCACTCTGGACATGGCTTTACGTCACCAGCACCCAGCGAATCACCGCGGCGTTCCATGTCGGCCAGCGCGCCGAAATCGAGGTCGGCGTTTTCGTCGAATTCCGCTGGCTCCGGCCGCTTTTTTCCCGGGCGTTTGCGTTGTGGCCTTCCGCCGCCCCCGCCACTGGGGACCTTGATCGGCTCTTCGCATTCCGGGCATCGGATTTTTCGACCGGCAGAGGCGTCTTTGGCTTTCAACCGGTGCCCGCAACTGGCGCATTCAACGGGGATGGGCATGGGGTGCCTGGAAGCGATGGTCAGTACTGAGGAAGTGGTCCGTCACTGAGTTCCAGGTATCCGCCTTCGTGCAGGCCGCAACCGGGGCACTGATCCGAACGAGTTATTAACTCGCCGGCCCATTGGTGCGATGACGTCGATGTCGCGGCGGCACCCTTTGACTTCAGCCTTGCGTCCAACAGGCGTTGTCGAGGCCCAGATCAGTCTGGCGTCTGTCTGACGCAGTCGTCGCAGCAGTTCTCGAAGGTTGGTATCGTACTGATCCAGTGGGACCTGCGCTTTGCCATCAGGTGGCGGAGCCGCTTTGCCGGATACGTCCAGGTGCGTGAGATCATGGATGCCCCAGTTGAAGTGAATAACGTCCCACCGCACTTCACCGAGATACGTCTCAAGTTCGCCGAGCGTCTGGCGGGTTGAGCGGCAGTTGTCGGGCGCACGGTAGACGTTGGCGATCCCCGCGAGCTTCTCTCGAACGCCTACGGTGTAGGACATCGAGATTGAGCCCCCAATCAACAGAACATTGGGCAGCTCGGAGTCTGCTTCGACAAATGCGTATTCCAGTCGACGTTGATACTTTGTCGGCACAGCGCGCCGCCAGGCCTCTGGGCTTTTATAGATATGGCGGTGGTCCTCGGCAGCGCAAACAGCCAGCATCAGGTCCAGCAACAGAACGATGACGGCACAGAATGCGATGCGGGCCATGTTGGGATCACTTGAAAAACGGAGAAAACTTCATGATGGGCCTGCCCATTCGGGCTACGGAACGATGAATACCATTCGATCAGCTCGACCGTTCCTGGACCGGCAAACCGACGTGGCCGTGTGGTACACAGAGTACCATGGCAGCTGCGAGGCGATCATGTATGCCAACAACGTCTTCTCTCAGTCATTCGGCATTTCTGTTGAACAGATCCTTGTGGCCAAGCGGTACCATCTGGTGAACCCGCCAGACACTCCTGAGCATGTGATCGAGCAATACAAGGAGGAAGATCGTGCGGCGATCCGGAACGGCTGCTTCTTTGCTCGCAACCCTACTGGTCAGAGCCAGTCCATTGAGGTGGTAAAACTGCGTTTTGATGAGGGCATGATGGGGCTGTTCAGGATCCTTGATGTTGCGCCGACTGATACGCCAGCCGGGTTGAAGGATTTTGATCGGGCCCTTCTGGCCGTTGTGCACAAGGTGCGACCCGACTTACTGTCCGATGTGGGACGTGCCCCTGAGTGACACGTCCAATGCTGACACATCCACCGCACGTCAGTCCTCATCTGCGGTGCGCCTCACAACTACAGAAGGGCGTGAATCGGCTCGCCGTGATAGATGTGATTCGGGCGATTGACTTCATCGAGCGAGGCAGCCGTGTCGGGAATCCCGAGTGCGTTGTAGATCGTCGCTGCGACGTTTTCGGGGCGAGCGACCTGACTGGTCGGGTAGCCGCCGATTTCGTCTGAACTGCCGACGACGTTTCCGCCGTGGATTCCGCCACCAGCAAAGAAGGCAGATTGCACGGCCCCCCAGTGATCACGGCCGGGGAGTTTCGTGTTGATCTTTGGCGTGCGTCCCATTTCGCCGAGCATCACAATCAGCGTTTCGTCCAGCAGGCCGGATTCGTCGAGATCGTCGATCAGCGCCGAGACCGCGCGATCGGTCGGCGGAAGCAGGCAATCCCGGAGCAGCGGGAAGGCGTTGTCGTGCGTGTCCCAGGTCTCGTTATTGCCAAGGTTGACCTGCACCAGATTAACGCCGGTTTCCACCAGCCGCTTCGCCATCAACAGCGACCAGCCGAACGCGTTCTTTCCGTAACGTTCCTGAACCTTGTCGTCGGCTCGCGTCACGTCAAATGCCTGCTTGACGCTTTCGTCGGTGAGCAGCGAGACCGCGCTCTGACGTGAGCGGCTGAAGCTTTCCGTTGAGGCGAAACGATCAAGATCGCGACGCTGATCTTCGATTGTGCTTAGCAGGGCGTTTCGCGCGCCGAGTCGCGGCTGCGTGAGACCTTCCGGCAGACTCAGATTCGGAGACTGAAAGAGCAACTTCTCGTTCCGCTCGCGACCGCGGACGAAATGAAACTCGTAATCGGGATACGCTCCATAAGACTTTGCATTAAACGGCGACGCTTCCAGAAACCACGGATCGCGGTGAGATCCCATCTGGCCACCGAACTGGCCGGGAATGACTCGCGTTGTGCGATGAATCAGTTTCTCCGGCAGCACGATTGCTGGCGGCAGGTTGTTTCGAGCGGGAAGCATGTCGCCCACGACTGACGCGATCGACGGCCAGTCCTCGGGCATCGGCTTGACCCCACTGAACGTGGGTGGCAGCGGTGTGCGGCCGGACAGAAGAGCCATGTGCCCTTCCGAATGTCCGTTGTACGGTGTGGTCAGCGACCGCAGAATCGCCCATTTGTTGCTGCGAGTGGCCAGCATCGGCAGGTGCTCGCAGATAAAAACACCTGGCGTCGCCGTTTCAATCGGACTGAACTCGCCCCGAATCCCGTCCGGCGCTCCCGGCTTTGGATCCCAGCTTTCGTGCTGAGTCAATCCTCCGGACAGAAAGAT
>CAYSJO010000056.1:0-16908 GCA_964431285.1 uncultured Planctomycetaceae bacterium | reverse complement strand
GATATAGGAATCGCCCTCTTTGTTACGAAGTGTGTAACGCAGCCGTTGAAAGGCCGGTTCGACCCGGTCGAACCAAACAAAGCCAGAGACCTGATCGGGTCAACGTGTCTGGTTACGACGAGTGAAGTGACGAAGTCGTTTGGTGAAGCCGAATTCTCGACGGATAGTGCGCCGCTGAAACTGACTGTCAGAGCGACAGACGAATCACTGACGAAGGGCGACAACGCACTGATTGTCGACTTCGACCCGGAACAGAATCTCTACCTCGTTCAACGAGCAGACACTGGAGCCTAAGAATGTTGGCATTTTCATTGTTCGGTATTGATGGGGACCAGCTTCTGGTCGTGTTCTTCGGATTCATGATGTTCCTGGTCCTGCTCACCGGACTGGCAACGGCATTTTCGAAGTTCTACCGCAAACCCGGACCAGAAGAAGCCATCGTCCGTACGGGTGTCGGCGGACTCAAGGCGATTACCGGCCGTGGCATGATTGTCGTGCCGTTGATTCAGGAAGCGCATGTGATGGACCTGTCCGTCAAACGCATTCTGATTTCTCGGGACAGCGAAGATGGACTGATCTGCAAGGACAACATGCGGGCAGACATCAAGGTCACATTCTTCGTTCGTGTTAACAATCAGATGGAAGATATAAAAACCGTCGCGGAGACCATCGGGCCACGTCGTGCCTCAGAGCAGATCAGACTCGAAGAATTGTTTGAAGCGAAGTTTTCTGAAGCGCTGAAGACGGTTGGCAAGAATTTTGATTTCGTCCAGCTCTACACTGAGCGTGATCAGTTCAAAGAGCAGATTCTGCGAGTGATCGGCACTGACCTGAATGGCTACGTGCTCGATGACTGCGCGATCGACTATCTGGAACAGACGCCACTCGATCGTCTCAGCCCGACAAATATCCTGGACTCAGAAGGTATCAAGAAGATCACGGAACTCACTGCGGCGGAGAAGGTCAAGGAGAACCATTTCACGCGTGAGAAAGAGAAGACGCTGAAGAAGCAGGACGTCGAAGCGCAGGAAGCGATTCTGGAACTGGAAAAGCAGCGTATCGAAGCTGTCGAGAAGCAGCAGCGTGAAATCGCATCCATCACGGCTCGTGAACAATCAGAAGCGGCTCGCGTTCAGGAAGAAGAGCGATTGAAGGCCGAAGCCGCGAGGATTCGGACGGAAGAAGAACTGCAGGTCCAGGAAGAGAACAAACAGCGTCAGGTGATTGTCGCTCTACGGAACAAAGAGAAGACCGATGGAGTCGAGCAGGAACGTGTTGTTCGGGATCGGGAACTTGAAGCGACCGAGCGGGCACGCGTTGTGGGGATTGCAGATATCGAGAAAGAGAAAGCGATCGAAGTCGAACGCAAGAACATTCAGGAAGTCATTCGAGAACGCGTCACCGTGGAAAGGGCCGTGGTTGAGGAACAGGAGAAGATCAAGAACACCGAAGCCTATATGTCCGCCGATCGTGACAAGACCGTGGCTGTGACGTTGGCTGAGAAAGACGCCCAGGAAGCCCTGGTGAAAGAGGTCAAAGCTGCCGAAGCGGCAAAAACAGCGGCAGAACTGAATTCAGAGCAGGTCGTGATTGAAGCGGAAGCCCGGCGTGCATCCGCTGAAAAGGATACTCAGGCAACCAAAATGCTGGCCGAAGCCAAGGCTGCAGATCACGCCGCAATCGGTCTGGCCGACGCGGAAGTGATGGTGGCGACCGCGGATGCCACAGAAAAGACGGGAACGGCAGAAGCGAACGTCCTGCAGAAAAAAGCCGTTGCCGAGGCCAAGGGCCTGGAAGCGAAGGCGTCGGCGATCGAGAAAGAAGGCACGGCGGAAGCCAGTGTCATGCAGTTGAAGTTCAGTTCGGAAGCGGACGGCATTCAGCAGAAGGCCGAAGCCATGAAGCTGTTTGACAGCGTTGGAAAAGAACATGAAGAGTTCAAACTGCAGTTGAACAAAGAGAAGGAAATCGAGATCGCTGCGATCCACACACAGAAGGACATCGCGGAAGCTCAGTCCACCATCGTTGGCGAGGCTCTCAAGACGGCTCGGATCGATATCGTTGGCGGCGAGTCCACATTCTTCAATCAGATTGTTGACTCGGTCAAAGCGGGTAAGTCAGTCGACCGGTTCGTTCACAACAGCGAAACTATGACGGACATCAAGCAGACGTTCTTCAACGGCGATCCGGACTACTTTCGCAGCAAGCTGACGGACTTTGCGGGCCAGTTCAACATGAGCTTCGAAGACGTCAAGGACCTGTCTGTCGTCGCCCTAATCGGGCGAATGCTGGCAATGGCCGATACTGACGAGGCCCAATCCGAACTGACGCGCATGCTCGATAAGGTCACGGGAACGTCATTCGCTACCCGCAAGGTTGCAACGCTGGTCAATGCCCCGGCGGAATCAGTGCAGTCCTGACGTCGCCGAATGTGGCATGTCCTGAATCTTTCGTGGACGTGAACTACCAACTCGTGCGAAGGGATCGCTCCGCAGATGCAGACGGGATCATTCGACCATGGCCTCTCAAGCAGAATCTGAAAACGCTGCACCTGCTGCGGACGCGGCTCCGTCTGTTGGTCTCGACAGCAGCACGTACGAGATCATTCGGAACCGCCTGCAGAACAGTGGCAAGGATCTCAAATCGCGACTGGATCAACTGAATGCAGCCCGCAAGGATGTCTTCGGCTCGATTGATTCATCGCTGCTGATTACCGAACGCATCACGACCGAGCACAACTGCGTCGCCCGTGACATGGTGGCCATCGGTAGCAAGTTTCTGTTCGGCTACAACGTGCATCTGGGCCTCAAGTCAGAAACCGAACTGTCCGATGTCTTTGCCGTCTACAGTTTCGCCGATCAGGCATTTCATACGGAATCACTTGACCTGATCAGCGACCCGGACTTTCAGAAGGACTTCCAGGACCTCTTTCGTTACTACAAGAAGGCGGTCTTTGCGAAGTTCGCCGTTCGTGGCCCGCATCTCTACATGGTCTTTCGAGTCGGCAAGGACGTCGGCGAAATCAAGACCTTCAAATGGCTGCTCGCCGGACAGGAATCGCCTCGGTACATCGACAATCGCAGCGACCATGAATTCGGATTCCCCGCGCAGCACGAGTTCGAATGGAGGCGGACGCATCGTGACCTGCACCAGTCCGGGCAGCATCCGCACATCTCGATCGAGAATCGCGTATTCGTCGAGACAGTAGGCGGCGACCTGACGATTAAAGTTGAGAACAACACCGAGTCAGGCGAGGGCATTTACGAGGAAGATGTTGACCACAAGGACCAGACACTCGACGACGCCGAGATCTACTATGCGTCAGTCGGCAACATCATTCTGTTGAAGATTCGTCCGTATCAGGAGCCGAATTTCCGCTACATCGTCTTCAATGAAAAGCTGCAACAGGCGCGACGTCTCGATTCCATCAAAGACGCGTGTGTGCTTCTGCCCGACGATCACGGACTGATTTTCTCAAACGGCTTCTATCTTCAGGACGGCGAGTTCAAGACGTTTGAAAACAATCTGCAGGACATGCTGTTCGAACGCGTCGTGCCCGCACCGAACGGTGAGGACTATCTGTATGTCTTCTACAACCGCGACTCGGGTGTCTACGTTCTGCTGCCGTACAACCTGATCGAGCAGAAGGTTGATACGCCAATCATCTGCAACGGACTGACGTTTTTCAAAGCGGGTGAACTGCTGTGCTTCAAAGCTCAGGATGATCCGCAGAAGCATCACGCCATCCAAATCTGGCAGACCCCGTATGTCGACGAAGACTTTGTCCCGCACACACAGAGCGATTCGTTCCTGAACAAGATCGGTAACAAGGACATCGTCCGCGGCATGGCGGAATGCCATGAAGTGCTGAATCTGATCAATAAGGAAGACACATACGCGAACCTGTACACGGACCTGGTCAAGCAGGCGGGAGACATTGTGGACTCGTATTTCTGGACGAGTCGCGAAGATACATTCAATCTGGCTGCATCACTGGCAGACGTGAAAGCCGCGGCCGCCGCAGCCGTCGGTGAATTCGAGAAGGTCGTTCGAGTCAAGAAGAACACGGCCGAGCAGACTCGTGACGCGCAGAATCGAACGAAAGAGATTCTGTCGAAGATTCAGCATCGACGCTTCGATCACATCAACAATTTTGTGAGTTCGCTGAGTGATCTGCGGGGTGTCCGTGGTGACATCATTTCGCTGCGTGATTTGCGCTATGTCGACGTTGATCTGATCGACTCACTCGAATCAGATGTCTCTGAACAGACAGAACGGCTGTCGCGCAATTGCGTGGAATACCTGCTGCGTCCAACGTCGCTCGAACCGTACAGCGACAAAGTTCGAGATGAACAATCGCGGATTGACGGGTTGACGAAGGTCACTGACGCGAAGCAGCTCGAAGAAGATATTGCGACGAGTGCTGGCGAACTCGAAATGCTGATCGAGATCGTCAGCAACCTGAAGATCGACGATGCAACTCACCGAACGACCATCATCGACAACATCTCGGCGATCTTTGCCACGGTGAATCAGGCACGCGCCGTGCTGAAGAAGAAGATCAAGGAACTCGCGTCAGTCGAAGGAGTCGCTGAGTTCAACTCGCAGATGAAGCTGCTGAACCAGGCCGTCGTCAATTACCTGGATATCTGCGACGCGCCTGATAAGTGTGAGGAATTCCTCACCAAGATGATGATTCAGCTGGAAGAGCTCGAAGGCCGATTCGCGGAATTTGACGAGTTCATCCTGCAACTGACGGAGAAACGAGAGGAAGTCTACAACGCGTTCGAACAGCGCAAGCTGGCGTTGGTGGAAGCTCGCAACAAACGAGCCAATTCACTGATGAAAGCTGCCGATCGAGTCCTCAAAGGAATCCAGACTCGGTTGCAAAGCTTTGAGACGATCAACGACATCAACGGCTACTTTGCATCGGACCTGATGATTGAGAAGGTCCGCGATATCGTCGAGCAGCTCAAAGAGCTCGAGGACAGCGTCAAGGTCGATGACATCCAAAGCCGGCTGAAGACTGTCCGCGAAGATGCTGTGCGGCAACTCAAAGACCGCAATGAACTGTTTGTTGAGGGTGAGAATACAATCCGGTTCGGGTCGCATCTGTTTTCGGTCAACGTCCAGGCGCTGGATCTGACAACTGTGATGCGCGACGAAGAAATGTGCCTGCATCTGACTGGCACGAACTTCTTTGAGGCAATCGGGGACGCACGTCTTCTGGCAACACGCGATGTGTGGAGCCAGGAAGTCGTATCTGAGAATCGCGACGTTTATCGAGGCGAGTTTCTTGCGTGGAAAATGCTGGATGCGCTGGGATCGGACGACAATCCAACTGCCCATGCCTTGCTCGAAATGCCCGACGCCGAACGTTCCGCGTTTGTGCAGAAGTTCATGGGGCCGCGCTATACGGAGTCCTACACGAAGGGAGTCAACGATGTTGACGCAGGGAACATCCTGACGGCTCTGGTGAAGATGTCGCAGACGATTGGTCTGCTGCGATACCACACGCGGGCGCGATCATTGGCAAGCCTCTTCTGGCATGTGTTTGGTGACAAGAAATCCAAATCGCTGATCGCTGCGACGCTTGAGGGTGTGGGTGCGATTTCGGACGTGTTTGACGAAGTCGCGGATCGGGCACAGTTTGTCGACCAACTCCGTGAGATACTGTCCACTATCAATACGGAGAACGGGCTGTTTGATGACACCTGGCTCGATGAAGCGGCCGAGTATCTCTATTGCGAATTGACAACCGGGACCCGTTTTGCCGTCAGTGCTCTTGCACACAACCTGAGCGAGGAGTTCCAGGTTCCTCTGAAGCGGACCAACTCGAAAGATGCGTTTTGGCAGTCTGTTGAGGCAGTCCAACGAAACCATGCGAGCTGTTTTGTTCTGTTGAGAAACTGGGTTCAGGCGTTCCTTGCGACAAAGGACGATCTTGAGCTGAATAACTATGTCGATGAAATTGCTCTGATACTGATGCCAGGCAAACCAGACGGAAAACAGGTGATCGACGGTGTTGTTGCGACTGAGCTGACTGGGATGGTTGGTTCGCACTCGGTCATTGACGGAGGTTCCTGTCACCTTAACTTTAATGAATTCACTCATCGCCTCGATCAGTTTGAACGCGTCGTCGTTCCACGTTTCAACGATTTTGTTGCACTCAAACATGAGATAGTGGAACACGCTCGCGAAGACATGCGACTGGAAGAATTTCGCCCGCGCGTGCTGACGTCGTTTGTCCGCAACCGGCTGCTGAACGAGGTATATCTGCCGTTGATTGGCGACAATCTGGCCAAGCAGATTGGCGTTGCTGGAGAGGGCAAGCGGACGGACCTGATGGGACTCCTGCTGCTCGTGTCTCCACCAGGATACGGCAAAACGACGCTTATGGAGTACATCGCGAATCGGCTGGGACTGATCTTCATGAAGATCAACGGCCCGGCGCTGGGGCACAACGTCACGTCGCTCGATCCGACCGAAACAACGAATGCGGGGGCTCGAGAAGAAGTCGAGAAACTCAACCTCGCCCTGGAGATGGGCGACAACGTGATGATCTACCTGGACGACATCCAGCACACGAATCCCGAGTTTCTTCAGAAGTTTATTTCGCTCTGTGACGCACAGCGAAAGATCGAGGGAGTCTACAAAGGGCGAACTCGTACATACGACTTGCGCGGCCGCAAAGTCTCCGTCGTGATGGCCGGCAATCCTTACACGGAAAGCGGCGAGAAATTTCAGATTCCCGACATGCTTTCGAACCGCGCCGATATCTACAACCTGGGCGAAATCATCGGCGAATCGAGTGACGCGTTCGAAATGAGCTATCTGGAGAACGCGCTCACTTCGAATCCAGTTCTGAGCAAACTGGCCAGTCGAAGTCAGCAGGATGTCTACGCGATCATTCGCATGGCGAATAACGAGCCGCGCGAAGGCATCGAGCTGGAAGGCAACTACTCGATGGAGGAAATCAACGAGCTTGTCGGCACGATGCAGAAGCTGATGCGCGTTCGCGATGTCATCCTCGCCGTAAACAAGGAGTACATCCGCTCGGCTGCTCAATCTGACGACTACCGCACAGAGCCACCGTTCAAGCTGCAGGGCTCCTACCGGAATATGAATCGGATCGCGGAGAAAGTCGTCGCGATCATGAACGACGACGAGCTGACTTCACTGATCGTTTCCAACTACGAGAACGACGCGCAGACGCTGACGTCGGGCACGGAAGCGAATCTGCTGAAGTTCAAGGAGCTGACGGAGCTCGCAACGAAGGAAGAAAAAGAACGCTGGGAAGACATCAAGCGCACGTTCCGGCAAAACGTGAAGATGCGGGGCATCAGTTCCGACGACAAGACCGGCCAGGTGATCGCTCAGTTGGGAGTGCTCAGCGATGGCCTGGATTCGATCCGTCGCGCCATGTCGGACGGGATGATACAAATGACGGAACAGCGAGCCGACGAAGCTCGTGAACTGGAAGCGCGTGATGATGAGGACGACAACGACCTCGCCAGTGCGGCGATTCAGAGTCTGGCGGAACAGTTCTCAGGTCTGGAGGTCGGACTCCAATCGATCAACGAGTCGCTGTCGTCGGGAATGAGTGAATTCGCCGAACTGGCCGAGAGGTCAGTCGCGGCCACGGCCGAGCCACCGGCCGCCGTGCCAGCCCCAGCTGCAGCAGAACCAGTTCCCGCTGCAGTTGCTCCGGCGTCGGATGCCACATCAGATGATGAAGATGATGAACCAGACGGCGATCCACAGAAGCTCACGATCATCAACCGAGTTCCGAAGGTTTTGACCGGGATTGTCAAAGAGCAGTTTGCCCTGATGAACACCTGGCTGGAGCCAATCCACCAGGCAACACGTGGCCAGCAATCCGACATGCGCCAACTTGAGAAGAAGATTGATAAGTGCCTGAAAGCGTATCAGTCGTTGATTGAGCGCATCGATCGCAAGCAGTAGCCGATCGCCTTCGCAGCTATGGCGTCCGACATTGCCCCTGCGCCGGAAATGCTGTCGGCAGCGACCATCCTCCACTGCCAGGCTTATAGAGCGCCGAATCCAAAGTGGTTGGAACGCGGTACGACTGCGCCCATGAGATCGTATTGCTATGCTGCTCAGCCCGATCGATCGAAAGGAGACACACATGAACCTGGAATCGACAACGTACCAGTGACGAACGAATGGCCTGCAATGCGTGCTGATTGTCCTGGCCGCTGTTTGCGCCTCCGGGAAAGCTCAAGCTGCCGAGGACGGCCTGCGTGCGTTTCCTGGCGCTGAAGGATTTGGTGCACACGTCCAGGGCGGTGGCGAGGGCGGGTTGTTCATGTAACGAACCTCAATCGTCGCGGTCCCGGCAGTTTTTCGTGGGCTCTCAACGAGGTGAAAGAACCGCGAACGATCGTGTTTGATGTCAGCGGCGTGATCGACTGCCGGAACGAGATCGCCTTTCTCATCACTGCTGACAATGACCATGTCACGATCGCCGGTGAAACGTCACCGGGCGGAGTCGCGATCTACAACTATCGCAACTTTGTCATCCGAGGTGAGGCGGAGCAGGTCGTCGTGCGGTTCCTTCGGTTTCACGGGACCAGAATCCACCTGCGAAACGATCCGGATGGCCTGCTGATCTGGCATGCGAAAAACGTGATTGTCGACCACTGCAGTTTCGCGGGAGCGTGTGACGAGACGATTTCCGGAAGCGATGTCGAAAACGTGACGATCCAATGGACAGGTTTCGACGAATCTCGCAAAGTGAAAGCACACAGCGACTACTTCAACAACAAGGGGCAGTGGCACAACTATGGCGGCTTGTATTCTCGGGCGAGAAACGTCTCGATTCATCACTGCCTGTTCGCGCACCAGAGTAAGCGCAATCCACTGGTCGGGAAGAACTCGTACGTCGAGGCCGTTAACAACGTCATCTACAACTACTCCAACTCGCAGCAGACATGGGGAGCCGCCGGTGAAGGACTGAAGATCGCACACTGCTACTTCAAGCGCGGCCCGGACCGTCGCAAGCGACCGATTCCCGTGCGAGACAACGTCCTGGCGATCAGTGGTTGCGGATCAAAAGAACGTGACGGTTCGCCCGGTCCGGCTGTTGATGATCTTCGCAAACTGGGTTCACTGACTCTGGAAACTATCGAGACGGCAGATGATGCCTGGGACAGCGTTCTCGATCGATCCGGAGCACTGCCGCACGATGCGACCAGTGCCCGCATGGTTCGTGAGACGCGTGACGGAAATGGACGCCAGGGCTACCAGGCAGCGATCGATGCTGACCGCGCGGCCATTAAACCTGGACCGCTGCCGAAGGACTCCGATAAAGACGGGCTGCCGGATGCCTGGGAATTGGCGAATGGTCTCGACCCGGCCATCGGAACTGATTCGCGCAGATCGTCGCCATCCGGCTACAGTTATCTCGAACTGTATTGCCATGAACTAGCCACACGTCTGATTGCTGCCGCCGGAAGCAGACGCTGAAAGTGATACGTGCCGTTTCCCGAACACAGAGCGATCGACCACAACACCGGGTTGTCATTCGGGTGCCCGACTCCGGTCGGATGAACGCAATACCGATTCCCGAATCAGCTGAAGAGGTTGAGAGCGTTCTGCTTTCGCCATATAGAATCGATAGCCGAAGTCCAAGAGTGGACGGTCGAGTAATTCCTCCACGGCGATCATCGCGAACTGACGGTTGAGCAGGTACGGGTCGTCGAGCTGGTTGACCAATTCGGGCAGCGCCCACCGTGCATTGCGCTGACCAATTGTGTCGGATGTAACAAGTCGAACTGATTCATGAGGATGGTTCAGCCAGACATAAGCGATTGGTTCCTCTCGTTGAGGATACGCCTGGGCAATCTGCCCCTCGTCGAATGAAACACCATACCAGTTCTGCATGTGACTGAGCGTCCAGTCGATGGGCTCTTCAAGGTGACACAGTCCGCACGCGTTAGGGCTTCCCGACAGAATCATCGTCGGATCGGTTGGTGAAAAAATGGTGTGAGTCCGCACCACGTCCTGCATGCCCTCGTTGATTCTTGGCATATGGCAATTCATGCATCGGTCGCCTTCGGTTCCTGCCGGATGATGCGTGTGGCGGATACGCGTGTCGCTGTTTTCGAATTGCTGGTGACACTTGAGGCAGACACCGTCATCCTGGTCAGGCGACCGACTCCATTTTTTGCCAATCGTTGTGTGCGGATCGTGACATTGAATGCACGTCATTTCTGAATAGCACGATCCTCTTGAGGCATCGACGAATTCCGTGGAATTCCAGGTAGATATTCCATTAGCAAAACGAGGTCGCTCACCGTGATGGCAACGTGAACAAACCCAATTCAGGTTGCTATGTGTCCGCCCCGTGTCCGTCGAACCCGAATCTTCGCTAACATACAGATGTCTGTCATGTGGAAAGAATGATGGCTTCTTTTGTTGCTTCTCCGCATGTGCACGGCATCCCAGATGGCATGCCTCACAACTTATCCCGAGTGTGACAGCCTTTTCGGAAGCATCGTAGGACAGCATTTCATACATAATGGTGTTAACGTCCTGGAGACTGGCTGCAAGAGGCGAAACCGAATTATCCCACAGCGTTGGGTGTGACTCGGACAGATACTCGCTCATCGAAAAGTGCAGTCTGGCTGGCGCGAAACGACCGACGAGATTGGTATCGCGGATCATCATGTCGGCCAGTGGGAATGTCGTGTGACATAAATTGCAGCCTTTTGAGTAGACGAGGTCCTGACGAGCGTTGCCGGTTCCAGCCGGCTTGTCGAGCGGGTTGAATCGTCCGAATTCGTCTGGTTCTTCTCCGCTGATATGAACAATGGGAACCCAGATTTGACGGTCGATCCAATAACCGAAAGGCAAGACGTGGTTACTGGTGTAGTACTCGATGTCGTGTTCGTCGGGGGGTGAGCCGTCAATTCCATGCCCGACGTAATACTGGAAGAATCGTGATCCGATGGTTTCAGCGACCTCATATGTATGTCGCTTTCCGTGACGCTCGATCTTCATCCGGAAGTGTCCGTCCTCGCGAACAAAGTGAGCCAGCGTATCCTGATACCGAATCTGCTGGCCGGCCGAGAAATTCCCTATAACGGTCTCTTCGCTGGCCAGTGCATTCATGCGTCTGTGTGCATGGCCATACCATGCGTTGTACTGCGATCCATGACATTCGCGGCATGCGTCAGGCCCGATGTAATCTTCTCGGCGAATGTTCCCAGGGCCGGATGTTTGAAGTATCCCAGGAGCGTTCGGCGGTGGCGGTTCCCAATGGACAATCAGGTTATCGGTCTCCTGAGTAATCCTTGTCCGCGGATCCCGAAGGCCGTTGTCGGTTGCATCGTCCACGGTCCGGTGCTTCAGATACGCAATCAGAGGTGCGGCGAAAAACAGACCACCGAATAAAAGAAGCAGGCCAATGGATCGGAGGCGGTCACGGCGTGAAGAGACCGCACCGTCGTCTAATGATCCGGATTGTTCGTCAGTTGGGTTCATGGGTTGATTCTTGGCATTTTGCCCACTGTTCGCGCCCGGCCTCGGTGATCATGCAGAAATGGGAATGACTGGTGTAGCACGCAGCGCCGCTGAGGACTATCTGAATAGATGTCAGGTGTTGGATTTCGGTCGCATTTGAGGGTCGCAGCATCCCACATGAGTTAACATCGCTCGAGCGCGCGTGCTCCGCTCAAGTTCAGACTCGTCTCCGGAGCCATTGCATGAGTGATCCCCTGCAGCTTTCCCGTCGTAATTTCCTGGCACTGACAGGCGGTGCAGCAGCTGGAATGGTGGGCGGGCCGTCGCATGCAGCTCCCACAGGCAGGGCTTTCCGCATCGGCGTCGTGTCCGCAGCGATTCTCGGCAAGCCTCAAGTGCGCAACGGACATACCTGGCATTTCGGCCATTATCTGCATCCCGAATGCGACTTTGATGCTTTGCAGAAGCATTACCCGCAGGCTGCCCCTAGTTGGCGCAAGACATATCGGAATCCCAATTATCACTTCGACATGCTGCCGTTTCCCGATACGCGAATCACTCACTACTACGATGCTGACCCCAGCGTCCCTCAGGCGTTTTCGGAAGTCTTCCCTGGCGTGAAGGTCGCGACGAGTCTGGAAAAGATGGTCGAGGAAGTGGACGCCATCTGGATGGGCGATGCATCGGGCAAGGGTGAGGATCACTTCGACCTTGTCGCACCCGGGCTGGCTCGCGGACTGCCCACATTCTGCGACAAGCCGATTGGGGGAACGGTCGAGGGCACACGAAAGATCCTGGACTTCGCTCGTGAGCACAAAGCGCCGCTCATGTCCGGCAGTATCTTCAATTATGAGTGGGGCATGGAAGCGGCCTTGCGGATGCGGGATTCCGGCGAGTTCGGTGACATCGAACACGTCTCGGCGAGACTGCACAGTCGATATCGGCTGGACGCCTGGATGATCTACGGCCAGCATCCCGTGTGGACAGTGATGACGCTGATGGGAGCGGGCGTCGATGCCGTCAGCATGTACGAATACAAGGATACGTGCCACGCGCTCATCACATACGAGGACCGCTACCCCTGCCACGTGTGGTACGGGCAGCCCTACGAGAAGTTCGAATACAATCGCACCGATGTGTATTTCAAAAAGAAGCTCTACACGTTTACCCCATCCATCGCCGGTGATTTTGGCTTTGGCCATCACTACGAGATGGTTCGTATGGCCGCCACATTCCGCCAGATGCTGCTGACGGGCAATGAACCGAATCCCCATGAGGAGATTCTCGAAGTCACGGCCATCGTCCACGCGGCGGCTCGGTCACTGAAAGAAAAGAGCCGGCTGGTAAAACTGGCTGAGGTCTCTGGCTGAATCCAGAGATGTCGCAACTGTATGCGGACGAGCAGGTTATCCGCAGAACGAGCAAACATTTGGGTGTGGTCGGACGTAGCGACTGCTCAATTCTGTTCGGTTCGGCTGGCGAGGCTGAATGTTCCGATTCGTACGGACATCCATTGAAAGCGGTCCATGTTCCGGTAGATCGATCCTTTTGCTCGCCGTGCAACGCGGATAAATTGGGCCTTGGGGCCCAAGACTTTCTCCGATCGTTCATATCCCTGTGCCCCGGGACGCACTTGCTGAGGACGTTGATTCATCATGACTGTGTCTGGAATCGGACTGCTGGCGGTCGACATCGCTGACGAAGCTATCCCTGCCTGGCACTGGTGGGGCACGACCGGTGTCGTGCTGGCCATGTTTGTCGGTCTGCTGGGCATCAGTTACGGCACTCGGACGGGCGTCATTGCCCGGGCCACGACCAAAGAAGCCATCCGGCAGCCACTGTTTCTGCTGCTGCTGTTTCTGGGGCTGCTGCTGATTGTCGTCAACACGTTTCTGCCGTTCTTTTCGCTCGGCGAAGACATCAAGATGCTCAAGGAATGTGGATTGGCGACGGTTCAGATCAGCGGTTTGCTGATTGCCATCTGGACCGCCAGCACCAGCATCGCCAGCGAGATCGAAGGGAAAACGGCGATGACGCTGTTGTCCAAGCCGATCACTCGTCGGCAGTTCGTGCTCGGTAAGTACATCGGCATCCTGCAAGCGGCGATGGCTCTGCTCATTCCCCTGATGATCGTCTTCTGCTTCTTCATCTTCTACAAGGTCGGGTACGACGCGCGCGAGTCGTCCAAAGAAGTCCCGGAATGGTGGGACTCGGCCACGATGATCCCAAATACCGCACGGCTCCAGGAAGTTCTGCATGTCCTGCCTGGGTTCGCACTGATATTTCTTGAGATTGCCGTCGTCTCGGCCATCAGCGTTGCGATATCGACGCGAGCTCCGATGGTCGTGAATATGACGAGCTGTCTGGCGATTTTCGCCGTCGGGCATTTGACGCCGACACTTGTCGAGGCAGGCGTGCTGCAAATTGAGATTGTCGATTTCATGGCACGCCTGATAGCGACGGTGATGCCTAATCTCGAATCGTTCAGTATGTCTACGGCGGCATCGACCGATAAGGTGATTCCGCCCGTCTATCTTTTCGCCGCTTTAAGATACGCTGTCGTGTATGCGGGAGCGGCAATTCTCCTTTCGTTCATCCTCTTTGAGGATCGGGATCTCGCCTGATCGTGATCGGCCGGCCGCATGGATGGCGGGTTCTTTTCCTGCGTTCGGTCAGCCTCATGGCTGACTGCAGACGGGGTTGAGGGCGGTTCGTTGGCTGGCGCGCGTCCGGTCCGTGGGTGCTGACTTTGGCTGCCCTGCCGACTGATCTACTTCAGAGAGTCTTCCCCACGCGACGTCTTTTCCGCGGGCCGGCTCTCGCATCATTGGTGCTGTGCATCGTCGGGACCATTCTGTTTTCGGGTATGTTGCTGATCACGTCTGTGGTCGTAGCACTGCTCGACAATCAAGGGCACGTGATCCTCGAAACCGACGAGATTCTTGAGTACGAGGCCCTTTTTCGAACTGAACCCGCGCCCGCAGGAGCACCCCCCGTCATTCATAAGGCGCCCCTGGAGTTGCGTGACCTGGGAGTGAAGGCCGTTGCCTGGGAGCTTCGCAATCGCCCATGGGGAGGTTTACTGGTTTCGTTGTCGCGCATTCGCACACTCCAGTCGACGAATTCGGCACTGTTCTATTTGATTGCAATCGTGCTGATTCTGGGTCTTGTGAACAGTGCAGTCATGGCCTACGTGAGGATTTTTGCGGGTCGTGCTGCTGCCCATTCCGCTGGACAGTTGCGGCAATCCCTGCATCGCCACGCGCTCCGCATGGGAACCAGCGATCTTAAGAATGAGCACACACATGAAGTGCTCAATCTGTTTACGACCGAGGTTGAGACAGTTCGCAACGGGATCGAGTCCTGGATTGAGATCATCTTCCGCAGCCCGCTCAGATTACTGGCCCTTGTTACCCTCGCGAGCGGCATCGACTGGATGGTGACCTACGAATGCGTCGTGCCTCTGCTCGCCTGCTGGTACCTCATTCGCCGTGAAAAATCTCACGTCCGGCAGGCTGAGCGACTAAACGAAGTCTGGGCATTCACGGAGCTGAAGTTGCTTGCTGAAGGGATTCGTAAGAGCCGGCTGATTCGCGGATACCAGATCGAAGAGTTTGAACATGGCCGATTTGAACGGCACCTGGGCCGGTATCACGACCATCTGTCACTCATCGACCGCCAGGAGCTGCGAACCCAATGGGTCGCTCGCGTTCTGGCTGTGGTCAGTTTTGCGCTGGTCCTCTTCATGATCGGAGCAAGAATTCTCGTCGTGCCCTCGGAACCGCACTACCTCACTGTAGCCGAAGGCGCGATGTTGCTGGCCTGTTTCAGCCTCGGCTGGGTTCCGCTGGAGTCGTTGGCGGACTTGCGTTTGAAACGCTCGGAAGCGGTCATCGCGGCCGACCGAATCTACCGATTTCTGAATACGATTCCGTAGGTCGGGCAGGCCGTCGGAGCTCGATTCATGCAGCCACTGGATCAACATTTCGAATTCGAGAATGTTACGTATGAAATGGACCGACGAAAGCTGCTTGACGGACTGAATCTTAAGATACCGGCAGGAGGAAGTACTGCCGTGGTGGCTTTCAATCCGATTGAAGCCCGTGCCCTCGTCCTGATGCTGCCGCGATTCATCGAACCACATGAAGGCCGTGTGAAAGTGGACGGTGAGGACCTTGCCTGGGTGACGCTCGAATCGCTCCGCACGGAAACTTTGTTCGCGGGCGGGGCTGATCCATGGTTTACGGGGACTGTGCTCGAGAATCTGACTGGGGGAGATTCCCGATTCTCTCTGACACAGGTGACGGAAGCGGCGAAAAAAGCACACGCCCACAGTTTCATTCAGAAATACCCGCAGGGTTATGAAACGGTGATCGGCGAGCACGGCGAGCAGCCGGATGCCGGGCAGGGGTTTCGCCTGGCACTGGCACGTGCGTTGGTACGCGACCCGGCCCTGCTGATTGTCGAAGAGCCGACTGACGAAATCACTGAGGATGACAAGGCACTGATCGAGGATGCCTGCCGGCTCGCTGTGGAAGATCGCACTGTGATTCTTCTGCCGTCACGTCTCGCGACGTTACGCACCGTCGACCGGATCGTCCTGCTCAACCAGGGCCGTGTCGAGGTTGTGGGTACCCACGACGTCCTTTTGAACAGCTCGGCCCTGTATCGGCACTGGGAGTACATCCATTTCAACGAGTTCCGCCACGAAACTTCGCAGCCTAGCAAATCTGCATTCGCAGAGTCAGAATAATCAATTCTGTGCGAATTGGCAGATTTTCTGGCGAACCCGAACAGACCGGCAAGAGTCTTGTTTCACGCGAATAGCAGGCCCACGCTCACCGAAGAGATTTCCGGAAAAGATGTGTTCGGGCTTCTTGACACTCAGATAGGGGCTGGCAATAATCCGCCCTTGCGACGGCAACGTCTCTGACGCAGCCGTCGCTTGTTCTTTGACAACCTGGTCGAAAAACCTAAGTAAGAGTTAGCCTTGTAGACAGCTGTAACTTCGGTTGCAGTTGTCAACGTTCGAGGCGGTCTGCTGAACTTAACTATGCGTCCATCTTGCGACGGACGTATGGGTTAGACGCTTCTGTGCTACTAAACTGCGGCAGGGCTTGCCTTGTCGTGGTAAGCAATCATTTGAAGGGTTTGATCCTGGCTCAGAATGAACGTTGGCGGCGTGGATTAGGCATGCAAGTCGAGCGAGAATCTGTTGAATGATCCTTCGGGTGAATGATTCAGAGGACAGCGGCAAACGGGGTAGTAATGCATAGGTATGTACCCTCTGGTCGGGAATAGCCACGGGAAACTGTGGGTAATGCCCGATGATCTGGTGACAGCAAAGGTGTGATTCCGCCAGAGGAGCAGCCTGTGTGGTATTAGCTTGTTGGTGAGGTAACGGCTCACCAAGGCTAAGAT
>CAYSJO010000055.1:0-12046 GCA_964431285.1 uncultured Planctomycetaceae bacterium | reverse complement strand
GCGATAACGCGGCTCTGCTGATGGCAGAGCACTTTCCCGAAGGCTACCGACTTACCGGAGAAGAGCTTGTCCGCATCGGCCCGGACCGGGTCTATCACGAAAACCTTGATCAGGTCAGCGAGCGCGGCGGGCCGTTACACATCCTGGGACGCAGGACAATTGCTTACCCGTTCAAACGGGAACGCAAAGAAGTTCACATTTCGTATGAACGACTCGTCCCGGACTCGCAGGATGAGCCGTAACGGGAATGCGGTTCTGGCGAGAGTGCCAGCCTTCTGCCCCTGTCAGTTCACCGCCTCGGTATCCGTTTGCAACGCGTCTGTCGGATTCATCCGTTCCAGAGTCGCCATGAGCAGAGTCTGTGCGGCTCGATTTTCCGGTTGAAGCTCCAGTGCGAGCTGCAGATCGTCGTAGGCGGCGTCCGTCTGTCCGCTGTAGTGCATCGCAAGCCCCCGCAGGCAATAGCCTTTCGCCCGGTCCGGAGCCAGTTCGACCACACGACTGAAGCAATCTGCAGCCGCCTAGTAGTCGCCCACGGCGAGATGTTGTCGTCCCTGGTGGATGGCAACGCCGGTTTCGAGATGCGTCCGCGTTAACGCGACCGTCAGTGTCAGACTGGCCCGGCAGGTCGCCATGTACGCGCTCTTTGGAAATCGTGAGGCCAGCGGCCGGCCAGTCGTCAGACTTTTCCGTCGCAGCAGTTCGCGACAGGCGACACTGATGGCGGTCAGCAGGATGGCGGCGGCCGCGCAGCCCTTAAGTGCAGCGCCCACCGGATTGCTGAACTCGTGTAGAGTCGCCGTAACCTGTGTGACAATCCCGATGCCGGACACGGCTCCGGCGATCACAAGACCGTCCCCCTTCAACATTGATCGATGATACGCCCACGCAGAGTTGTCGGTCTTTGGCATCGGAAGTTCCTGATGGACACAGTGTCTGAAACTGAGATCGGTCTGCCATGCTAAGTCCGACCCTCCCATGCCTGGTCGTCGAAGTCTGCGCCCAGTCCGTTTCACTGACCATTGACGCCTGTATTTGCCGGGTTGGTCTGCGATGTCGATTCAATCGACTGCCCGGTTTGGCATATCCGTCCAGCTTTGGCTGAGGCAAGGTGTTGGCGGCATCGATTCTGTGGCCAGCACCGAAATGTCATGCGCGGCGCGTTTGCGCCTGCTTGCGGACGACACGTGGCTCGCAGTGGCGCAGCAGTTGGTCGATGGGACCGGCGGCGGGGTGGGCACGAACGCGGCATTTCAGCTTTGAACCGGCGCCTCGACTGGAGCACGACTGAGGTCCGTGCGGACATCGACGGGTGGGCCGTTGAACACAACCTGCGATCGTCCGCGTTCATGCCAGGATCGGGATCGGGCCTTGCTGATCACCTGGCCGACACTGGCAGCGAGAGGGTCGCTGTCGGTGGACAGCACTTCCGGAGCGTCGTCATCCGCGACTCGGGCAATCATCGGTCATCTCCCGCACAGTGCTTGCGCAGCAGTCATCAGCTGCCGCAGGGATGTGTGGCCCATTGATAAAGGATCGGCAGCAGAACCCACTTCGCGCCACGTCGTCTCGCCGGAATTGAGACAAATCTGCACTTCCCTGGGGGAATCCCGCGATCCGTCGAGTGGTGCAGGTTCGGACGCATGGCAATTGGTATGCGCTACGCTGGTGCTTCACTTTGCGTCAGGTGCATCGGCTCATTCATTCACTCGTCTGTCCCGGATTGCCTGACATTTGTTACGAGAGTCAGTAGCGTCGATCAGCGTTCCCGGTTCCGTCATCTGCTTGAGTTTGAGGAGACAACATCGTGTCGACCTTAGTCGTCAAAATCGGCGGAAGTGTCCTGTCGATGCCTGACTTGCGGAGTCGGCTGTCGCGGTTACTGCAACAGTTCCAGCACCAGGACGTGTTGTGTGTCGTGGGTGGCGGAGAGGCAACGGATGCCGTTCGTGAGTGGGACCAGCTTCATCATCTGGGAGATGAGGCGGCTCACTGGCTGGCGATCGAATCGCTCGGCCTGACGGCCAGCCTGGTCTCGCATTTGATTCCTGACTCCGTCCTGATTCGGACCCGCGAAGAAGCAGCTGACTGCTGGAAAGATCATCGGGTGGCGATTGCCGACGTGCCTGCCTGTCTGAAAACGCTGCAGAGCGAATCGTGCCCGGCCCTGCCTTCTTCATGGGATGCCACGAGTGACTCGATCAGCGCCTGGATCGCCACTGTCTGGCCGACGGACCGTCTGGTACTCGTCAAGTCGATTGATGCGCCAGGTTCTCTAGAGGAACTCGCTCCAGGAGAAGATGTGGATGCGGTCTTCCCCTCACTGGCAGCGGAATTGCCACACGTTCTTTGGTGCAACCTTGCTGGAAGCGGCGAAGTGTTGTCACTACGCGATCCGGTCGACTTGAATGACAATCGTTCAATCGCAGGACGTTGACTCAGCACCTGGCCGATTTGCGTTTTTTGCCGACGCGGCCCATGGACTCGATCTTCGCGATCATGTCCGTCGCAACCGGCACTTTGCAGGCGGTATCGCCCATGTCGACTTCCACTTTGCCAATCCGTTTGGCTGTGGCCTTCGCATCCTTAAGCAGCGGTTTGACGTACGAAGCAACGGCAATCACGAAGTCGTTCATGCAATAACGCACTTTGTCAGGAGCGTTGTCGATCCCGGACTCGACACGTTGCAGCAGGCCGCGGATTTCGTCCAGGTCCAGATGCTCATCGGACCGCACGGAAATCGCCGCTGCATACGTGTTCCACCCAGTGCAGGCCCTATCGACATTCTTCATTTGCAACCACTTCATACTGATCGCGAATGCTGCGTCGTGTTCCGATGCAACCCACGGAACGGAGTAGGAACCCAGCATGCTCCACCAGGCGGATCGAGCCCAGCCATCGAGCTGCTTGCGCGTCATCTGACTGCCATCAGCCAGCAGTCCTGCCAGATACATTGCGTCGGCGTTACGCGTATCCCACAGCGCCAGTGCAAGCTCCTGATCGCCTTTGATTTTCTTCAGAATCTTTTTCAGGTCGGCGATCTTGACACCGAACATTTCTCCGTCTGCACCATGCCTGCGATACGTGGCGACGGTCTTTTCGTTTCCCAGCGACTTCAGTGCGGTCATCACTTCGTCAAGAGTCATTGTGAGTTCCCACTAAGAAACGGGAGAACCGTTGGTTCCACAACTTCAACGCGATCCCCGCGAAGAATCCGAAACTCGGACGCCCCTCTCCCCGCGGGGAGAGGGGACACGTTTACCCGTGACGCTCGCGTTATTCCCACTCACGCTGGTCGCACAGGTTGCGGAGGTGCTCCCACGTGTAGAGCCCCGTGTCGTGCTGGTCGTTCCACTTGATTTTCACGGCATAGTTACCAACCAGTTGAGCAGACGCGACTGCGATTCCCACTGGGATGTCGGCAACGTCCACCACTCGTTCGCCGCTGAATTCATTGACGCAGGTTGCGCACGGACAGCGTCCGCGCAGGTAGCGAAACGGAATCTCCACGGGGTCACCGTCGGACCAGGTAATTTCGAAGACGTGCTCCTCTTTGAGCGATCGCAGGTTTGTCGGAGTGTCGGCCATAGGTTTATTTGATTGGTGCCTGTTGCGGAGGTGCAAGCATGAGTAATTCGATGTACCGGGCGACGTCACCAGGGGCCATCTTCCGGATGAGATACGAGTACTCACACGGGCCACCAGCTTCCCACGTGTTTGAGCCGTCTTTCTGGATGCGGAAACCGCCGCCCGTGCCAACATCCCAGAGTTCCTTCAGTTGCCCGCGGAGGCCACGCACCGCGTACAGCACTGCTGTCTGATCCCAGCTCGAACGGTTGGTCAGTCCGTTGTACGGCTCGTATGCACGCCGGACCGGGCTGCCCTGCGGCAATGATTTCAGGCCCGCACCAGTCTGGACTTCAACACCGATTTCAAAGCCACCGAAAACAATAGGCGTCGGCCAGTTTGTGATGGCATGAATTGATGACGGTGTGTCCTGAAAGACGTTCCACTCTCGACCCTGCGGATGCTTAGCACCCATGCAGACCCACGTGTGGACCTTCCTGCGGACAAGTTCGACACCGATCAGCTGGCTGTGCTCATCCGCAGTTGTCCTGAGCAATTCCGAGAAGTTCGTCAGGAACCCAACCGAAACCATCACGACACTATTGTCCGCCTGTCGGGCCAGCATTTGCCGGTACAGCCTGGCAGCTTCCGGTGCGTCGTCACTCGACTTCAGATCGTGCGGGAACTCTCTCGCGATCGCCTTGCAGTACTTCGATTTGTTGCCACGTCCCCCGCTCCCTTTGACGATACCAATTGGAATGTCTGGACGCAGGAACCAGGTGTTCAAGGCATCCAGGCACGGTGCTGACCATTCGTGCCGGGCCGAAACTCCCATCGCCAGAATGTCTGCTTCCCGCTGGTTGGCCAGAGCATGCAGCACGGCTACGGTGCCGACGTCATCGACATCTGCTTCGATGTCGGTATCGAAAATGATCTTCACCGGCTTATCGGCAGCCGAGACCAGGGGCACAGTCACGCTCATCCACGCGATCAACGTCAGAATTGCAAAGCATCGCATGGTGTTCTCAGATCAGCTTGGACTGTTTGGCGTTGATCAGTTGCATGGCTTCGGAGCGTGTCGATTCATTCGTACGCATCAAGCCGCGTACGGCGCTCGTGATTGTCAGACTACCGGGTTTCTTGATCCCGCGGATGCTCATGCAGGTGTGTGTCGCTTCGAGAACAACAATCACGCCCTTGGCTTCCAGCTCAGTGCTCATCAAATCGGCGATCTGATGAGTCATGCGTTCCTGAACCTGAGGCCGGCGTGAGACTTCCTCGACCACTCGCGCCAGTTTGCTCAGCCCCGCAACTTTACCGTTGGGGACATAGCCGACGTGAGCCACTCCCATGAACGGCAGCAGGTGGTGTTCACACATGCTGTTGAAGCTGATGTCCCGTACGAGCACCATTTCGTCGTACGTTTCCTGGAAGACACGCTTCAAGTGCCGCCCAGGTTCAAGCTGCAATCCCTGAAACATTTCCGCATACATGCGCGCGACACGTGCGGGGGTTTCCTGCAGTCCTTCGCGTTCAGGATCTTCCCCGACTGCGGACAGAATTTCCCGCACCGCGCGCTCGATGCGGGGCAGATCGACGATCGGCTCCGTCGAATCAGTGGAATCAGCCATTGTTCGCGTTCACTGCTTCTTTTTTCGGGTGGCCTGGCGTCGCTTAAGAATGCCGTCCAGTTTCTTCTTTTCGGCTTTCAGGATATCGGCCGGAATCTCAGCCGGCTTCACGTCGGTGTGCTTCAACTCTTCATCTTCAGGGATGCTTCGAAGTCGAATGTGGCGATACCACACTGGATCGCCGTGATCCTGCAGATTCAGATTTGATCCGCGAGCTGCCAGCTCTGCTCCCCGCTGCTTCAGTAACTCGACTTCAAATGCCCACTTCTTGTCCGAGTAATCGAAGTCGATGACCTTCTCGCCGTTCAGCCAGTGCTGCACGACCGTGCCTTTGCAGACGATGCGTCCCGAATTCCATTCTCCGACTGGCTTTGTCATGTCGCGTGATGGAGCCATGCAGAAATAAATAGACGCCGCACTGGTACGCGGGTTCTTTCCATCAGCATGCACTTTGTTGTCAAGAATCTGGTACTCGTACTGGCCCGGCCGGTAGTAGACGCCACTGTTGCTGCCTTTGCCAACTTTCCACTGGAACCTCAGTTCGAAGTCGTCCGGGATTTTTTTCCCGGTATAGGTAATGCCGCCTCCGCCTTTCACACGGGACATGGCATTGCCGTCGATCACCCAGTTACCCGTCTGTTTCCAGCCCTCAAAGTCGGTCCCGCTAAAGATCAGTTGAAAGCCGGCCTGCTTCTCTTCTTTGGTCAGTTCGTCCCGTTCACCAGCGGACGTCGAGTGCGCGCCAATAACCAGAACAAACGCGGTCGCGAGTACCGTTGAGTGAATTAGTCGCATGTTGTCGTTCCTCATCTATTGCTTGCGGATGTCGTAACACATCAGCGTGTTTTGATCGCGGATGTAAAGCAGACCGTCGACAATGACAGGGTGTTGCCAGTTGCGGTTCTTTGCTGCGGCAGTGGCGACTTTGAACTCCCCCTTCAGCCGGTATTCCTCGGGAGTCGCTTCAATCAGCGCCATCGTGCCGTCTTCGTAGCGAAAATAAAGGTGTCCATCGGCAAGCAGGACGGCTGCGGATCCGCCGCCGGGGCCGCGGCCACCGTTCCAGGCCTGCTCACCGGTCAGAAGATTGATACACAGCGGGAAGCCTTTGTTGTGTCCCGTCCCGCAGTAAACGTGGTCGCCAAACAGAACCATGCCACCGTGGTGGTTCTGCATGTCGCTGGCTTTCAGGAAGTAAACTTCTTCGGCCTTCAGACCGCCTCCGTCACGGACGATTTTCAACAAGGCGGCACCGGTACCGTATCCGGTCGAGCAGAAGACATGATCGCCTTGCACCAGCGGCGTCGAAATGTTGGCCGTTCCGTTGGCGATGCGGTTGTAGCTCCACAGCAGAGTGCCATCTTCCGCATCGACTGAGACGATGCCCCGGCCTGTGAGCTGCACGTATTGCTTCACGCCAGCCGCTTCGCTGATGACGACGGACGAGTAGGCAGCTCCGTCACGCCCGCGATTACCCAGATCGGAAACACTCGACTGCCAGATGACCGAGCCGGTTGTCTTGTCGAGAGCCGCGATCATGGCATCATTGGAACCGGGCGTGCAGATCAACCGATCTCCATCGATCAGTGGTGACTCGCTGTATCCCCAGCCCGACATCATCTTGCCGCCGAAGTCCTTCGGGTAACTCTTATTCCACAGCAGTTCACCGGATTCCGCGTTGATGCAGGCCAGCACACCGTCCCGAGCCAGTGCGTAAACGCGATCGCCATCGACTGTCGGTGTGCAGTTCGGATTGCCACCGCTGACTTCCGTCGCCCACAACTCCGAGCCGTCCTTGCTACTGAGAGTGATCAGGTAACAGCGTTTCCTGCGAGGGTTCTCCTTGTCTTTGTTCGCCTCACCCATGGTGAAGATTCGGTCACCAGAAACGACCAGAGACGAATATCCGCGTCCCACACCTTCGATCTGCCATGCCAGTGGAGGACCATCGTCGCTCCACTCGGCGAGCAGGTTCTTCTCCAGCGAAATCCCGTCGCGATTGGGGCCACGCCAGGACGGCCAGTCGCCAGCCACAGCAGTCAGTGTGGAGGCCAGGATGCAACAGACTGTGAGAAGGGATGTGCGCTTCATTGTGAAACCTGTCTGGAAGTTGGGAAGGGTTGGGAGGCGGGAAGCAGCAGCTCTGGCGATCCTTACGCAGTTGGAAGTCAACATTTTGCGGGCCACCATGATCGAGCCCCTGTGGGGGACACAATATATTACCGCTAGTGGGCGGGAACAAACGGACGGGTCTCTGCGGTTGACACTTGCGCCCGGTGTCGAAGTTACGCAAAGTCGCGAACTTTGCGTGCCGACTTGTCTCGCTGCCAGAAAACACAAAGAATCAATACAGGCGGCCCACGCCTGCAGGAGTCCACGATTCCGGTTTCACCAACCGTGGAGCTTCTCCGTACAAACAGGAAGTGATCTGATGACCGACGATTCGACTGCAACTGTCTCTTCCGACACGGAATTGAAATGTCCCTGTTGCTCGGGTACCGACCTGCGTTACGGCCACGGAAGTGTGTTCAAAGTGCCCTTCGTGCCCGAAACTCCGATGCTGCAATTTGCGAAGTCGTACCTGCCGCGTCAGTTCGTCTGTCTGGCTTGCAGTTTTCTGGGGTTCGCCCTGAAGGAGTCCGACCTGGGGCGACTGCAACAGGACATGCGGAGCAGAGCGGCAGCCGAATGACGTCTGAGGAGTGCGGGTCGACTCGGACACCGACGCTCGGATTCGTCACGATTCACCAACACGGAAGAGCCACTTGTGACCGACGTATCCATCGCCAACAGCATCTCCGACGCACAGACCAGTGAAGAGCAGTTTCTGCGGCAGATCTTTATTAGATCTCAGATGACT
This sequence comes from uncultured Planctomycetaceae bacterium, assembly GCA_964431285.1. Classification (GTDB taxonomy): domain Bacteria; phylum Planctomycetota; class Planctomycetia; order Planctomycetales; family Planctomycetaceae; genus CAUZFZ01. The sequence goes on along the minus strand of CAYSJO010000055.1, from coordinate 3,988 downwards.
GACTTCGTGCGTGACCCGCTGCTGATGGCGCGCGCCGAAGGAGTCTGGTACGAAGACGTCAACGGAAAACGCTATCTGGATGCGTTGTCTGGCATCTATGTGGTCAGTGTCGGTCACGGAAACCGGCGAGTGATGGACGCAGTACAGCAGCAGATGGAGACGCTCGCCTTTTCTCCCGTGATGCACGGGTCAAATGCGGTTGCCGTGCGTCTGGCCAATCGTCTGGCGGAACTGGCGCCGGGTGACCTGAATGGCGTGAAGCTGTTGTCCGGCGGATCGGAGGCTACCGAAGCCGCGTTCAAAATGGCGCGGCAGTATCACCGTCTGACGGGGAACTCCGACAAATACAAAATCATCTCGCGATACCATTCGTGGCATGGCTCGACGATGGGTTCGCTCTCCGCGTCCGGGCTGTCGTCGCGTCGAGCTTCCAGCGAGCCGCTGGCTCCCGGGTTCATTCATGTCTTTCCGCCGACGTGTTACCGCTGCCCGTTTGGCAAGGAATACCCGAGCTGCGACCTGACCTGCGCGACGCTGATCAGTGACGTCATCGAATGCGAAGACCCGAGTACTGTGGCGGCGGTCATTGTTGAACCAATCGGTCACACGGGCGGCATCATCGAACCACCCGAAGAATACCTGCCGCAACTACGGGAACTCTGCGACCGCCACAATGTGCTGCTGATCTTCGACGAGATCATCAACGGAGCCGGACGCACGGGCGAAATGTTCGCTGCGGAAACATTCGGAGTGACTCCAGACCTGCTCTGTCTGGGAAAAGGTATCAGTGGCGGCATCGCTCCCTTGTCTGCGCTGCTGTGTCGAGAGCACATTCGAGACGCATTCTGGGGTGACTCGTCGGTGAACCCGGGCTTTGTCGAAGGGCACACGTTCGAAGGAAATCCACTGGCTGCGGCGGCCGGCCTGGCCACTGTGGGCGAAATCGTCGAGCGGGATCTGTGTGGCAATTCTCGCGCGATGGGTGATCGCCTGCGAACCGGGCTCGCGAAACTCGGAGAGAAGTACGGGATCGTCGGAGACATCCGAGGACGCGGGCTGTTTCTGGGCGTTGAGTTCGTGGCCGACACGCAGACAAAGCGTCGATTCGATCCACCGATCGGACAGGCCATCGGCAAACAGGCTCTGGCAAACGGTTTGCTGATGCGTTTCGACCCGCACTGGATTGCGTTCGGTCCAGCGTTGACCGTCACTGCTGAAGAAATCGACGAGATCATCAGTCGGCTGGATACGTCGATCGAGCAGGTCCTGAGCCGAACGTGATCGTTTCACCTGGCTCCAGATGACGGGGCCGTGAAAGCCTGCCCTTTACCTAGGACTCGTCATCGGGCCCTGTAATGCTGTGGTTCTTGAGTTTCTGACGCAACGTGGCCCGGTGCAGTCCCAACAGTCGGGCTGCTGCGGCCCGGTTGTTTCCACAACGTTCAAGTATTGCCTTGAGTAACGGGGGCTCGACAGCCTGAATGAAGTCTTCGTAAAGACTGGCTTCTGTCGTGGTCGCATCCAAAGGCTGCATCTGTTCCGCAGCCCAGCGTGCGACTTCGCGTTGCAATAACTCGATTGCTCCGCCACCCCCGGCCGTCGTCAGTGTTGCTGCGGGCGGCAGGTCGCTGACTTCAATCGATTTGCCGCGAGCCATGATGGCCGCGTGTTCCACAGCGTTGCGAAGTTCCCTCACGTTGCCTGGCCACGATCGTCCACCCAGTTCGCACAACGCCCCTGTCGAAAGCTGCTTCGGTGACTCATTATCACAGCATTGACGCAGAAAGAACTCGGCCAACGCCGGGATGTCCTCGGCGCGTTCGCGTAACGGCGGGAGTTCGATCTGCACGACGCTGAGTCGGAAGAACAGGTCGTCGCGAAATTCGCCCCGATCCATCAGCGCCCGAAGTTCCTGGTCAGTAGCTGCGACGACTCGAAAATCGACGCGTTTCCTTCGTGATCCACCGACAGGCAGAATCTCCTGCTGCTCAATGGCCCGCAGCAGTTTTACCTGAACCGGAACCGAAACATCGCTGATGCCGTCCAGCAGCACAGTACCGCCACTTGCCGATTCGAGCAGTCCCTTTCGTGCTGCTTCACTGCCGTTTCCCGCACCCCTGGCAAACCCCAATAGCTCACCTTCGACCGTTGCCGGGGCATAAGCCGCCAGGCTGATCGGTACGAACGGTCCGGATTTCCGTGGGCTATGCCTGTGAATCGCACGCGCGACCAGTTCCTTGCCTGTTCCACTTTCACCAGTGATCAGCACGGCCGCGTCGCTTTGAGCAACCAGCGCAATCTGTCGAAACACCGTCTGCATCGCCGGCGACGAACCGATCAGCGGCTCGTTCGTCTCTTGCAACTTCAATTGCGGGTCCAGGCTGCGGACGGAAGTGCGAGCGTGAAGAGCGCGACGGATCACTGCTGCGGCGTCATCGAGGTCGAACGGTTTGGTGAGATAATCGAATGCCCCTTCCTCGACAGCGCGGACGGCTGTTTCGAGATTGCCAAACGCCGTGATCACGATGATCGGAGCGTCGCCTGTCAGGTCACGTAGTCGGTTCATCGCCGAGAGACCGTCCTGGCCCGGCAACCGGACATCGAGAATGACCGCATCCGGTTGACAGGGCCGGGCAACCTGAAGCATCTCCTCGGCGGACGACGCAATCGTCACGTCGTGGCCATCACCGCGGAGCAATTCCCGAAAGCCCCAACAGATAGCCGGTTCGTCGTCGACAACAAGAACATGGCTCATGGGACGGCTGCGGGTTGAAAGAATGAAGGTGGGACTGCTGAGTTTCCAGAAGTCAGCCTAACCGCGGTGTCGACCGATTTCACTCCGCGGACACCGCAACCGTTCGTTCATTGAGTGGTTGCGTCGGACGATTGTTCCCGCTGATCACCGATCGGAATTTCTCAATCTGCCCGGCCGAAAGCTCGACAGGAGTCTTCAGGACCATCCACAGCACATCTTCCGTACACGGCGGCGGCGTAAACGATCCCGTGTAACGGTAATAGCTGTGATCAACCGGCAGCAGGTTGGCAGCATCGATCGTTGCACTTTCGATCCGCTCACGATTGGCCGCGCTGGGGAGGTAATCCCAGACCGCATCGAATGCCGGATTGTCTGCTCCGGTGTCAATCAGCACGCCCACAACCGCAACCTTGCCGTCTTCGCTCTTATGTACGAGGTGCATTTCCATCGATGCATGCTTACCGTCGATGGTGTGCTCACTGGGAGCATGGAAATGAAACTGATGCAGAACGAAATGCTGGCCGTCGACGTTGATGGAGCTGTGTTTGTCCTCGATTTCCTCAACGGTGTGGCCGTTGTAGACGAGATCAATCTGCGACGGATGATACGCGAATTCAATGGCAGGCAGATCCTGACTGGCTGCACCGGTGATGTCGATCGGCGACTGCTGCTGTCCTTTCGCAGCCAGAACATAATCGGGACTTAAATCGCCCCAGTGTCCCGGACCAGAGTCGCCGTCGTAGCCCCACTCGGCTGCGTGTGGCTGTGCGACCTTGTGAAAGTAATGATGCTCGCTGTTGGGCGACGCGCGGTCGGCATCTGCCGCTCTGGTCTCGGATGAGTTCTCTCGCTCAATGTCCTGCGTGCCATCCAGCACGCGGCCGGAGACTGGCGCCGGTGGCATATCGTTTCCATCTCCGCAACCGACAACTGCCGTAACGCAAATGGTCAGGGCGACGCTGGTAAATCTCGAACGTGACACAATCAGCGTCCTCCGGCTTAGAGCGGCGAAGCCTCAACGAGTCTTAATCATAATCCTACTCTCCATCTTCTCCAGCAATGGCTCTGTCACGGAGCGTGAGTAAATTGAGATTAGGCTCTGTTTGAAAACTGAGCTGGCCCTGATTTGCCATGTCAGCGAAACTTCGTCTTCCTCAGCCCGCTAGCCAAGGAAGGCCAACGATGCGACATGAACTAACCGACGAACAGTGGGAAGCGATCGAAGATATCTTT
>CAYSJO010000054.1:0-8038 GCA_964431285.1 uncultured Planctomycetaceae bacterium | reverse complement strand
ATCGGCCGGGACCGTAGTGCGCCGGACCTATTGCTCGCAGTCCCTGTTCGTAGCTGCGTTCCAGGTAATCGAGCGTGACGATCGAGTCCGCTCCTTCCAGACTGAGCATGAACCCGATCGGCAGATTATTCGGCTTCTTCTTCGACTCGACGACATAGGGAGTTCCGTCGTCGCACGGTGGTGAGTTCTGCCACAGATCGAGATGGGCATCGAGTTCTGCGCGATTACGGATTGGCGTCATCTCGCCGAGTTCGGTCATCACCCGGTACCAGGCCAGCTGTCCCTGCGTTTGAGCCCACGCCTGCTCGGGCGAATTCCAGCCCGGCAGCTTGTGAAAATACGATGAGTGCCGCGCGATCTGAGTCGCCACGCACAGACCGACATTGCCCCTCCGCATCTCCGGGAAGCAAACCGTGTTGTGGCCGCGATCGACCTTGTCGGTCATGTGCTGTTCCCACCGACGAATCCGCTCCTGGGACCAGCGCAGGTCGCGATTCCATTCCAGTGCGTTCATGGACAGGTCGAGGTGGATATCGAAAATCAGCGGCTTGTCGCTCATGTTGACCTTTCAGATCGATTCGCAGCGGTCAGATTTTTTGGCGAGTGGCCGCGATATATCGATGACTATGGATGAGAGCGCATTACAACCAGGGCGGGTGCAAAGGTCGACCGATCGGCCCATTGAATCAGGAAGATGTTGCTGGTGGTTGACTGCGACATTGATGCCCAATGCCGATTTCAGGACACTTGCCACCCCACTGGTCGAGTCGTTGCTGTGCTCGGCTGCTTAATCCCGTGCAGGAGTCCTCGCCGTGAAACTCTCCGTCATCATTCCATTACTCAATGAATCGGAAAGTCTGCTGCAGCTTTGTCGAGAGATCACGACGACCTGCGACGAACACGACATTTCGTTTGAAGTGATCTTTGTAGACGACGGCTCAACGGATAGCTCGTGGGGCGTGGTGCGGGAATGCACGAAGCTGGACGAGCGGATCACCGGCATTCGATTCCGTCGAAACTTCGGCAAAGCCGCCGCTTTGACTGCCGGGATGCGGGCCGCAGATGGCGAGTACATCATGATGATGGACGCCGACCTGCAGGACGACCCGGCCGAGATTCCGAACGTCATCGCCCGCGTGGAAGAAGGCTTCGACGTCGTTAACGGCTGGAAGGAACGGCGGCTCGATCCGTGGCATAAGACGAAACCCAGCAAGGTCTTCAACTGGATGGTGGGTCGGCTGACTGGTCTGAAGCTGCAGGATCACAACTGCGGACTGAAGTTGTTCCGGCGAGAGGTCGTTCATGAAATCCGCATTTACGGCGAGTTGCATCGCTTTATCCCCGTCCTTGCTCACGCCCGCGGCTTTCGAGTTTCCGAGGTCGGAGTCCATCACCGGGAACGTCAGTTCGGGCATTCGAAGTACGGCTTCAAACGATTCGCGAGAGGCTTCCTCGATCTGCTGACGGTCAAGTTTCTGACCGGATTCGGTTCCAGGCCGCAGCATCTGATGGGTGGAATCGGCCTGTTGAGTTTCGGCCTCGGCTCACTGGGCCTGTCAGTCCTGGCCGCAATCTGGGTAATGACGAACGTCTTTGGCGCCGAATACGGAGCGATCGGGAATCGCCCCTTGCTGCACTATTCCATTGCGGCATTGCTGCTCGGTGCCCAGGCAATCTCAATGGGCCTGATCGCCGAACTGCTCGTCGCCTACACAGGCCGGGACGTCGACACCTACAGCATCGCCGAACGCACAGGACCTCAGACGCGGGAACCGGAAACACTCAATGTTTGATCTGCAGGGTGCGTCTCGACGCACCACCGTTCGGCGATGGACGGCGATGGACTTACAGGCAGAACAGGGATTCGCCACAATCGGACAGGCGGCGAGCCAATCTGTGGGTTGTCGATCCGTGTGACGATGGACGCTGCGAACCAGGAGATATGCCGTGCGGAACACCTCATTGGGTCTGACTGCCCTTCTTGCGGCCAGTCTTCTTGTACCGACCTTGGCCCACGCCGAAGGCGAATGGGAGATTACTCCGGCCAGTGAGTTGGCGCTCAAACGCGGGCTGGACTGGCTGGCGCGAAATCAGGGGCCGCAGGGGAACTGGCAATCCAATGATCTGGGACTGGTCGGCTTGGGCGCTTTAGCTTTTCTGGCCGAAGGGCACCTCCCTGGTCGTGGACGCTATGGTGATGTTGTTGAACGGGCGCTGGATTATGTGATTCGAAACTCCAAACCGTCGGGGTTGCTGAATGTCGCCGATGCGCAGCGCGACATGTACAACCACGGCCTCGCCACATTCGTCCTCGGACAAGCGCATGGGATGACTCCCGATCCGCGCATCGCGCGTGTGCTGGAGCAGGCGCTGCGGCTGATCGCGAATACTCAGGCTCGAGACGGTGGCTGGGATTATCGAGCCCGGCTGCAGGGGCATGGGCACGACTTAAGTCTCGTCGTGATGCAGGCCAAGGCGCTGCGGAGCGCTGTGGACAGCGGGCTGGAGGTGCGCGGCGATGTGATCCAGCTGGCGATTCAAAGCGTGCGAAACAAATACCGGGCTGGCAACGGCGCGCGGAGTCTGGACGATCCGCGAATTAAGGAAGGCCCCGGTCAATTCACCTATGACGGTCACAATGGAACGCTCGCGATGGCAGCGGCCGGAGTCGTCTGTCTGCAGGAATTCGGTCAGTACGACGACTGGCGGATTTCCAAGAACATGACTGTGATCTCCGATGCCATCCTGCGGAAGGACTCCAAGGGGAAGACGAAACTGGGCGTCGCAGCTCAAAGCAGCGGGAGAGTCGCGTTCGACGCCTACACGCTCTACTACGTCGGCCAGTCGCTGTATCAGGTGGGGGGGGAGAACTGGAAGAACTGCTATCCGGTTCTGCGGGACCACTTGGTCGCCTCGCAACTTCGCAAGCCCGGGAAAGCTGCCGAAGACGGCGCCTGGCGCGATACGCGGTACGTGACCGGAGGCCGGCCGGGGAATCTGTTCGGGACGTCGGTCGCGTGTTTCATCCTGGCGATGCCCAATCGCTATTTGCCGATTCTGCAGGAAGGCCGCATCGAGAGTGTGCGAAAGGCGTTCTGAGTTCAGAGTGGAATCGCTCGCTTCGACACCCGCCGGTCGGATGCGTGAGTGTCGACTGAGGATTCCGCAACCGCCGGTGCGACGCGCATGGCTGCCGCTGGCGGTGAATCGAAGCCAAGGAACACAGGCGTTACATGACATTGCAGTACTTGTATCCGCACTTCTTCTGGCTCGTGATTCTGTCGATCGGAAACGCCGAACTGCTGGTGACGCTGATCAACCGGACTCATGCATTTCCACTGAATGAACGCGTTCTGCGACACCTGCGACATCTACATGACCTGCTGATTCCGCTGTTTCCCTTCTTTCTGACCGTGCTCATCGGGTTTTCGACTCCAGGCGTGTTTCTGCACCCGATTTCAACGCAGTCCACCTGGAAGCTCTTGCCGCTTCCCATGCAAATCTGGTTTGGAATCTGCTTTGTCGGGTTTGCCTTCTTCTGCTCCTCGGTAGTGCGTTACTGGACTCGGCGTCCGCCGAAGCAGCAGACAGAAGTGACGTCCCAGATCACAGACGTGGCTTATTTGCTGGGATCCCCGCCGGTAGCTGACGGACCGTTTCGATCGATGCCCCGAATCCCATTCAATGAGTGCTTTCAGGTCGAATGGACGACGCGCACGTTCGAGCTGGACCGCCTGCCGCGCGAATGGGACGGGCTCTCAATCCTGCACCTGACCGACCTGCACATGATCGGGACAATCAAAGAGTCGTTTTTCAGGACACTCACCGACCGGGCGGCAGGTCTGGATGTTGACCTGATCGTGCTGACGGGGGACCTGATCGACAATCCGGAGTGCATTGACTGGCTGCCAGAGACACTGGGACGACTACAGGCACCACTGGGCCAGTATTTCATTCTGGGCAACCACGACTGGTACTTGGATTCGGACGCCATTCGCCGAACGATGACGGGGCTCGGTTGGCGTGATTTGAGTGGCGAGATGCAGATTCTGGACGTTGCCGGTCGGCCTCTAGCAATCGGAGGGACTGAGCGACCATGGATGGGCCAGCATCCGTCATTCGGATCGTTGCCGGAGGAGGTTTTCCGGTTGCTGCTCAGCCACACTCCGGACAATCTCTCATGGGCGAGGCGTCAGCGTGTCGATCTGATGCTCACCGGACACAACCATGGTGGACAGGTCGTCCTCCCGGGAATCGGGCCGGTGTATTCTCCCAGTCTTTACGGATGCCGGTTCGCTGGCGGGGTCTTCTGGGAGGACCCAACACTTCTGTTAGTGTCTCGTGGAGTTTCCGGCCGCCACCCTCTCCGGATTGGGGCAAGACCGGAAATCTCGCATATTGTCCTGAAGTCCGTTTCTCAGTGACTGTCGATTGCTGTTCCGGCCATTTCGGGTAGCTGATATCAATCGGTTTCACCAGAAGTGAAGCACCGGTCGAGCAAACCGCCCCCCCGGAAACGGACTTTGGGAATCGAAATGGCGAAACGTGTCTGTGTTTTAATGCTGCTTCTGGCAATGACGGGCTGCCAATTCGGCCGTTTTGCACTCTCGCTGAACCGCGACCGAATGCTTCCCGTGCCCGCGGTCAACGTGTTGCCCGATCAGTGGGAGCCAGAAATCGTCGAACCGTGACCGGTTGCGTCGCTTCTGTGCACACTTGCTTCAATCTGAGTAATTCATGTCCCGACCTCTGTACGCCATTCTGGTGCTGACGTTCATCATCGCGACTCCCGGCTGCCAGACCATGCAGAACATGGCCGCGTGGATGCGCCCCAAATGGATCCCGGGTCGGGTGCAGACCGAAGAAACACACACCGTTCTGCCGGTGCGGAGGCAGGGTCTGCCCCGTCCCGAACTGGTCGACCACGCCGATGTATCCGTGCCAGGGCCCGATGAGCGGCCCGTCGAGTCAGAACAGACGGGATTCTGGTCGCGTCTGAGAGCACCCAGCCGATTCCTGCTCCCGCGCACGGACGCCTGGCTGGGCCATGAGGACACGGAATCGTCCCAGAGCTTTGACTCAGGATTCTAAGTCGCGATACTAGTGCCTGATGCCGTCTCCTGCTTGATGCGTGCGCAGTAATTCACGACGTCGGATCAAAGGACCACACGTGCAGGTCAACCTCACGAGTCGACATGGCAAAGTCAAAGACGAAGCCCACGACCATATTCACGAAAAGTCTGAACGATTAGCGACAACATTCGAGCGAATCACACAAATCGAAGTGACCGTGGATTTTGAGCACGATGACGTCAAGGTTGAGATTCTTGTCGACACGGAGCACAGACATGATTTTGTCTCGCGCGCCGAGGGCGAAGAAGTTGCAGTAGTTTTCGACGCGGCGCTACACAAGATGGAACACCAGATCCGCCGCTATAAAGAGAAGCTGCAGGACCACCGTCGCGATGTTCCCATGAGCGGTGAGGTCGATGCTCCCACTGATGACGACGAGGACGTCTCGTAGCGCCGTGAACCAGTGGATGCAGCGAGTTCTGGCTGGCTGGTGTCATGCGAGATGCGATTTGAACCCGTTAGAAGAGCCGAGTGAATCTGGTCGAAGCGTATGGTTCGTGGCCATTGACGTTCTCAATTCCCGGGCATACCGTGCCGGGTTTCCGCGGTCGGCTCCGTCCATCTCTGGATGGGGCACTTGGGCATTCAATTTCCACAATTTTTGACCCTTCACGTCCGACGGCGTTTCGGAGGAGTACTGATGAAGCTGACTGAGTTCGTTGTGGCAGACGCGGTGATTCCCGATCTTCAGGTCGGGTCAAAAAAGGCCGCGATTCGGGCCATGGTTGCGGCCCTGAAGGATGCAAACGCAATCCCGGCCGACGACGAAGAAGGTATCGTCGCGGCGATCATGAAGCGTGAAGAGCTGGGCTCGACAGGAATCGGCAACGGCGTGGCTGTTCCGCATACCAAACACCCGTCAGTAGATAGACTGGTGGCCACTGTGGCCCTGGCGCACGACGGAGTCGATTTTGCGAGCCTGGATGGTGAGGACGTGTATATCCTGTTCCTTCTGGTCTCACCACCAGACCGACCCGGCGATCACCTGCGAGGCTTGGAAAACATCTCGCGACACCTGCGGGATTCGACGTTCTGCAATTTCCTCAAGCAGTCGAAGAATAACGCTGACATCATCGAATTGCTTGAGGAGGCGGATAACAAGGGTTCCGTCTGAGACGCCCATCAGTTTGGCTCACTCGAGCTTCTCATCGCCTCACTTCTGAAGGCGGTGACTCATTGCTATTCCAATTATGAGTGACACTGTGCAAGCAACGGTGACCGTGCCCGGTGAGAACGGCCTGCATCTGGTGCCGTGCTCGCTGATCGCTCAGAGTGCGACTGCACATTCCTGCGATGTCAAACTCAGTAAAGGAAGTCACACGGTCGACGCAAAGAATATTTTCGACCTGATGACATTGAACGCAGGGCAGGGAGCCCGACTGCTGCTCGAAGCTGCTGGTGAAGGTGCCAGCGACGCCGTGGAGAGCATAGTTCGGCTCTTCGAATCGGGGTTCAACGGACACTCGAAGAAGAGTTGACGGTGATTTCCGACACGGTTGCGACTGTTTCGACACGGTGTACGTCGATTTTCGGCTGATCGCTTTTGGAATCATCATGCTCACCAGAACTGGGATCGCTGTCTCACCCGGTGTTGCAATCGGCCCGGGTATGCTGTTCGGAGCTGAGTCGTTCCGAATTCCGCAGCGATTTGTGAGTGTGGATGCGGTCGAAGTTGAAGTCGAGCGGTTCCAGAAAGCACTGGACACGGTCAGCAAGGCCATCGAAGAAAACGAACGCCTTGCCGGAGAACGTCTTGGCGATCAGTACGCCGCGATTTTCGGGGCGCACCATATGATGGTGCGTGACGTGAAGCTCGTTGGCGAAATCGAGTCACTGATCAGGAACAAGTGCTTCTCCCCCGAATTTGCGTGCAGCCGGATTCTGCGCAAATACGCGCGGGCATTTCAGAACCTCGGGAATTCGTATCTGGCTGAACGTGCTGCGGATGTCATCGATCTGGAGAAGCGCCTGCTTCGAGCACTGCTGGGGGAACAACGGCAGGAACTGGCACATCTCACGGAGCCAGTGATCATTCTGGCCCGCAATCTAACGCCCAGTGAAACAGCCAACCTCGACCAGAAACACGTCCTGGGCTTCGCGACGGAAGCTGGTGGGCCAACCAGTCACACGGCGATTCTTGCGGGGGCGCTTGAGTTACCCGCGGTTGTTGGCGTCGGAAACTTCCTGACGGAAATCAATGCCGGCGACATCGTGATTCTGGACGGACATCGGGGCGAGATTGTCATTGACCCCGATCAGGAGACTCTGGCCCGCTACCGCGATTCTGTGCAGCAGCAGGAGTCGCAAAGCGAACGTTTGTCGGCGCTGCGTTCCGTCGAGGCCACCACGGAAGATGGTGTCCGAATACAGGTTCTGGGCAACATTGAGTTTCCGCAGGAAATCGAGCACTGCAACAACCGCGGAGCGGACGGAGTGGGTCTGTACCGTACCGAGTTCCTGTACCTCGGTACTGGCCAACAGCCCACTGAAGAAGAGCACTACGAGGCATACTGCCGGGTGATCAGGGAGATTGGCGATCATCCCGTCGTGATTCGCACACTCGACCTTGGGGCAGACAAGGTTCCTGCCGGCGAAAACTTCAGCACGGAAATCGACAACCCGGCACTGGGACTCCGCAGCATCCGCTTGAGCCTGCGAAATGTCAACCAGTTCAAGATTCAGCTGCGGGCAGTTCTACGAGCCGCCGTGCACGGTGAAGTGCGGATCATGTTTCCCTTGATCTCATCACTGCTGGAATTGCGTAAGGCCCGGATGATCTTCAACGACGTCGCTGAGGATTTGGAAGAAGACGGCATCGAGTTCAATCGGGACGTTCAGGTTGGGATGATGGTCGAGGTTCCGGCGGCGGCAATGCTGGCCGACCAGTTCGCAAGAGAGGTCGATT
>CAYSJO010000053.1:0-4098 GCA_964431285.1 uncultured Planctomycetaceae bacterium | reverse complement strand
GAGAACGCCCCATAAAGATCCGGAGCGTCTATGCAAGATCATTAACAAGGTCAAAGACCACGTGCTCCCACGAGTGCATCGCGTCATGGACTTCATGCTTCATAAGTGGATCCCGGTCGATTCCCATTTGAGGAGTTCGTTCCGCGACAAGCAGTCGCGTTAGCAGGGCATCATCGATGTGAGGTAATTCGTCGACGCGAGATACTGTAAGCCCGTGTGTTAGACTACGCCGTGCATGACTCTCACAATGTTCGGCGAAGTTCTGCATGTCGAACGGCAGGACTTCGACAGTTCCGTTGGTGATCTGTTCCTGGAACACTCATTTCGATGAGTTCTGTTTCCGCCGCGAGGACTCCTGAGTCAGGGACGAGAATCTCGAACTGCAATGACTCTTCCGCGAGCCATTCGATCAGTTTTTCCACTAATGACTGTATTAGTCCCAGCGTCAGGATGATTCGCTGACAGGGTAGATCGGGGTCCTTGACCCGAGTCTCGACCAGTGACGGATGCAGCGCGATGATGAAGGTCCGGCGACGACGGAAGAACTGATTCTCGTCTCGCGAGTAGTACAACAGTTCGTCTCTCAGGAACTTGATATCAAACAGGTCGGGTCGCAGATCGTCTTCACGTTCCATATAGGCCAGCTGTGAGTGCAGCAGACTCTCGATTGATCCGCGGTTGGAAATCGACGTGAATCCCCCGACGGGATATGTGTCCTCATCAAGAATGTGTGTGGCCGCTTCAACATGCTGGCTGCGTCCCGGCGCATGATACTTCGGCATGACCGACGCGAAGCGGTTGGCCACTCGCAGCATTTGTCTCAGAGCAACACGCGGTCCGAACCCGGCCAGTGCCGTCTTATGCTCAAGCTCGAAGACATCCTCAGGGGCAAGTATTTCGCCCGTGTTGTGTACACGTTCGATCAGCGCCACGTACTGTTCGGTGATGAAAGGCGACGCCTCTTCGTTCAGTGACCGCCACCCTTCGGACAGTACGTCGGCGGGTTCGGCGCGTTCCAGTTCACGAACAATGCCCGGGCTCAGCACGACCCCGCCAAAGCCGGTCTGTTCTGCGAGTTGCGCCAGTAGAAACGCCAGGCCTTTCGCACGATCACGCGGCGAGCCGTAATGGGCCAGGGCGTCGCTGGCGCGTTCAAAGGATGAGTCGGCGTACAGTTTTCCGAGCACATAATCTTCGTATTCCCGGATCAGGCCGGGGCCCACTCCCGGAATATAGAGTCGCTGTGTGTCCGCATCCGTGTGTACACCGAACACGAGATGCCCGCAATCCGCGACGAACCCAGGTGGCAGAACGGGATGGCCGGCCGACGCACTCTCCATACACCACTCCAGCACAAGGCGCACTGTGTCTTCGGATGAAGGCATGGCCCAATCTGTCATTACTGGATATCGATGCCACGCACGTGACGGACGAGAGTCTGAAACATTTAAGCGATGACCTGCCCGGTTTGGGAGTGTTGAGGCTTCACGACACTTGTGTGACTGACGAAGGCCTGAGGCATCTGACAGGACTGGTGAATCTACATTTCCTGGAAATTCATGGCACATCCATAAGTGACGACGGGCTGAAGTATCTCAGTGAGCTTGTCAGTCTGAGCAATGTCACGCTCTTCGGCACGCGCGTCAGCAAGCAGGGCGCCGGGGATCTGGCAACCTGGCTTCCCGACTGTCAGATCAGGTTCAGCAATCCCGCAACCGACAGCGAGTCATGATCTGAATGCCACAGCGATGCAGGAAACTCGTGTCATGCGGGGCAGTTCCCTGCGGGCGAGCTACAATGCTGGCATCTCGAAATCAGGCTATTCTCATCATCCTCAGATTCCACCAAGCCGACCTGTTACCGGGTTTGTCAGGTGTCCGAGTTAATGCACTCTCTTTCCCGGCGTAGTTTTCTATCGATCGGTGCGTCCGGCTTACCGGGTTTAACGCTGCCGGGGTTGTTGCGCGCCCAGGACGTGACTCGGTCGGCAGCCGTTGTTCGCGGAGAGCCAACGCTGCCGGAAACTCGGGCAAAGTCCTGCATCGTGTTCTTTATGGAAGGAGGACCATCGCAGGTCGATCTGTGGGACATGAAGCCTGACGCTCCTCAGCAGGTCCGGGGGTTGTTCAAGCCGATCAACACGTCGCTACCCGGATTTCAAATCTGCGAGGAACTCCCACAGTTGGCGAAGGTTGCAAAGCACCTGGCCGTTGTCCGTTCAGTCAGTCACGGAATCGTCGACCATAATGCCAGCTCGTACTTCATGCTGACGGGCCAACGACCGTTCCGCAAATCGCAGCTTATCCGCGGACCATCCTCGGAGAACGCGCCGCCGTACGGTTCCGTTCTGTCAAAACTCCGCCCGAGCGGACAACCGATTCCAGACTATGTGCACCTGCCGAAACGCTTCTTCAATTGCGGTAATTTCATCCCGGGTGTGCTGGCCGGATCGCTGGGTGATTCCTACGACCCGCTCATTGCGGGCGACGCAAGCCGGACAGATTTTGAGGTGCCCGGTCTGGAGGAGCGACTTTCTCAGACTCAATTCGACGATCGACGAGCGCTGTTGCGGGTCCTCAATCGAACGAGCACCAAAGGCGAGAGCGCGGCGTTTAACCGTCTGGACACATTTTACGAGCGGGCGTTTTCGTTGATCACCAGTCCGCGAGCTCGGAAGGCCTTTCGCATTCAGGACGAACCGGATTCTGTCCGCGAGCGCTATGGGTTCGGCCGTCCGATGAGTGACGTACAGGGCAAGGGGCTGCCCCATCTTGGACAGTCAATGCTGCTGGCCCGACGACTGGTGGAAGCCGGTGTGGGACTGGTGAGCGTCTGGGCCGGGGCCCAGGCCTTTGACGGACACAGGAATCATTTTCGCGATATGAAACAGGGCCTGTGTCCACCCACTGATCAGGCCGTCTCTGCGCTTCTGGAAGACCTGGCCGAGCGTGGACTGCTCGACGAGACGCTTTTCGTGGCCCTTTCAGAATTCGGCCGTACTCCGAAAGTTGGCCAGGTGACTTCTTCAGCCGGAGCGGCGACCAATGGCCGAGACCACTGGCCTCATGCTTTCACCGCGATTTTTGCCGGAGCCGGCCTCAAATCCGGGATGATTCACGGAGCAACTGACCGGTTTGCCGCATATCCGACGGAGAATCCGGTCACTCCTCAGGACATCGCCGCAACCATTTACACGATCCTTGGCATCAACCCGGAAACGAGAATTTACGACCGCCTGGACCGGCCACACACTCTGGCCGATGGCAATCCGATCACGGCATTGTTCGTGTGATCGCCACAAGTGGCCCCGCATGGTTTCGTCGTTGCTGAATCGGCATCCAGTGATCTGTCTTGATCGGTTCGACGGATACACTCCCGCAACATAATATGCGACCGCTCTGAACGATCCAGGAAGGGATTCCCGATGCGGTTTCTGCACGCAGCTGATTTGCATATCGACAGTCCGCTCCGTGGCCTGGAGGCCTACGAAGGTGCTCCCGCTGATCGGATTCGCAGCGCAACGCGCGCGGCGTTTGAGAATCTGGTAACGCTCGCGATTGATGAAAACGTCGACTTTGTTGTGCTGGCCGGAGATCTGTTCGACGGAAAGTGGCCGGATATCCGGACAGGACTCTGGACTGCCAATCAGTTCCGACGACTCGAACGGTCCGACATTCCGGTCTATCTGATTCGTGGGAACCACGATGCGGTCAGTGAAGTTCGGCAGAGGATTCGCTGGCCGGAGAACGTGCGCGAGTTTCCCGTCGATAAGGCAGTCACGTTTATTGACGAAAAGCTGGGTGTGGCGATTCACGGCCGCGGCTTTGCGACTCGGGAAGTTGCTGAGGACCTGGCTGCGGGATATCCCGATGCGAATCCTGATCTGTTCAACATCGGTGTGCTCCATACAAGCCTGACGGGCGACCCTGAACACGACACGTACGCCCCCACCACGGAGGACGTGCTGGTCCTGCGTGGTTACGACTACTGGGCACTGGGCCACATCCACGCCAGGCGAACCGTTCGCGAGGAGCCACGGATCGAGTTTCCCGGCAACACTCAGGGACGGCATGTCAAAGAGAGAGGAGAAAAAGGCGC
>CAYSJO010000052.1:0-5513 GCA_964431285.1 uncultured Planctomycetaceae bacterium | reverse complement strand
CGGCGAATCGTTCCGATTCGATTCGTTGGGCCGCGAACTCAACTGCCAGGTCCGCGAGTTGATAATCGTACGGAGCAACGGTTTCAGCCTGTAACCATTGGCCACAAAGTCGTCGGTGAGTGCAGTCAGTAGCGGATCGTTCGCCGAAGGATTGGAGTCGCGAAAATCGTCTACGGGTTCGACGATGCCGCGTCCATGCAGATGAAACCAGGTCCGGTTCACAACCGCTTTTGCAAAAAACGGGTTGTCATTGCGGGTCAGCCATGCGGCCAGTACAGGCCGCCGATCCTGCTTGCTGTCAAATTCGGACGGTGGTTCACCAGGAAACCCCGGTGCAACCGATTGCCCGTTCGAAGCGTCTGTGATTTCGGCCGCTTCAAAGTCCAGCGCGATAGCCATCTGCCTTCGATCCGGACGTCCTTTGCGGCCGGCTTTACCGAGCCGAGTCCGCTTTACCTGTGTAAAGAACGCCGCCAGTGCCAGATAGTCGTTCTGCGTCCAACGTTCGTATGGATGATTGTGGCACTGCGCGCATTGCAGTCGAATTCCCAGAAACAACTGTGCGGTCGCTTCGGCCAAATCCTTTTGTAGAAACAGTGGATCGGACACTTTTTCCGGTTGTGGCGAAACACAGTAGAAGTTGACGGCCGGGTCCTTGTACGACTCGCCGGCAGACGTCAGTAAGTCGCGCGAAATCTGGTCGAGCGGCGCATCCGCCTCGATACGAATCCGCAGCCATTCGTGGTATGCCTGAGCTCCGGCAAGTTGAATGGAATCTCGACTGACTCGCAGGACATCCATCCATTTTTTCGTCCAGAAGTCTGCGTACTCCGGTCGCTGCAGCAATTGCTCGATGAGCCGTTCGCGTTTGTCGGGCTCGGTCGCGGCAATGAATGAGCGTGTTTCTTCAACAGTCGGCAGGATTCCGCAGACGTCGAGATACACGCGCCGCACAAACTGCGAGTCAGTGCACAATTCTGACGGGGCCATGTTCAGCATTTTCAGTTTGGCAAATGCGTGTGTATCGACATAGTTGTTCTCAGGCGGGTTGGGCCAGCGAAAGTCCGACGGTGGTGCCGAGATGTGCATAAGACGAATGGATTCCATTTTGCCACAGAAACGACACAGGATGGCCACTTCGCCCTGTCGGTCGAATTCGACCAGACCAGTTCGATCGACATTTGCAATAGCCAGATCAGTACTGCTGAATGTCGTCAGATGTGTGACGTCCGCAGAGCGACCATCATCAAACGTGGCGCGAACGGCCAACTGCTGCGACTGAGCGGGAGCAAGCAACACGCGCCTGGATGGCAACACCATCAGCGATTGGACACGAATCGGCTGTGGATCGTCCTGTAAACCTTCGACCTGCCAGCCGTGAAATAACTTTGCAAACAGACTTTCCGGATCAAACCTGCGGCCTCCAACGTGTGGTACTCGCCCCAAAGCCTTATTCAGAATCAGGCTGTCATACGGATTCAGCGCATTCGTTCGTCGACCGGACGCGTTCCGTGTAAGTTGTTCAAAATCCAGGTCCGGGTTGTGTCCCCAGAGGCTCAGTCGAAAACCGTCCTTTCCACTCGGTGCGCCATGACACCGGATGTCGGCGCAACCGGCGGCGCTGAGGACGGGCATGAATTCGCGGCGGAAACTGATGCGCTGTTGTCGTGTCGAATTACGAATTCTGACGGGCACACGCGTCTTGAGTCCGGCAGCTCGAATATCGAGATGAGTCTCGCCGTCGCGGCGACCGGACACCGAGCCCTGCGGAGTAATTTGAAGCAGGTTTGACTTGACCGCCTGTATTTCACAGACGCGGGTCAAATCACGATGAGACCCATCTGAGTAGCGACCCGTGACGAGAAGTTGTTGCCTGGCACGCGGCTCCGAAAGGTCGATTGAGTCCGGAACAAGTTCCAGAGCGACCGGAGTTCCAATGACTTCCTCTGGGTTGAGTGGCGTTTCTGCGTGTAGACGACCGGCCGTAGTTGCAACGCTGCAGACAACGAGGACCGTCAGGAATCTACCAAAGGAAGAGCCGTCCATTGAGATGTCTCGACTAATGCAAATTGCAAAGTGCGAATTTCAAAATGCAAATTGGGGATGACGTCTGGCGACCGAATGTCACACGTGCGTCTGACATGTGGGATTGAACTGTCATTTCGCGGCGCGGGCCCGTTTGTCACTTACGGAGTTTTGACGAGCTGTGAGAATTGACTGGCCGATGATGTTGCAGAGCTGATCGGATTCGTCGAGCAGTTCAGAGATTCGTGATTCCGGAAGCAGTTCCGATTTGATGATCAGCCGAATCCAACGCCGTGTTTCTCGAAGTTCTTTGAGAGCGATTCGGAGCTTGTGAATGAAATCCTTGCGACTTTCAGCTCCGCAAGCCTCTTCGTAGTTGGGAGCCGGCGACGTGCCGCAACGGACGAGTTGCCCTGCGGTGTGTCGACCAAGTCGAGTCTCTGGAAGCGCATCAACGGCCTTTCCGATACGAGCTGCAAATTCCAGCAGGCGTTCCGACAACTCATCAGAGTTCACGAATCACCTCCAATTTGCATTTCGAAATTCGCAATTTGCAATTTGCATTCCGCCACTTCGCTCGCCTCGCCTTACGCAAGAATCTCGTCAATCACACGACCGCCCATGCTGACGCGAACTGGTTGCCCGCCGGAGTCGGGGATGTGCATGTTGGGGTCAATTCCCAGGCACTCGTAAATCGTGGCATTGATATCGGCAGGACTGACAGGGCTATCTTTCACGTAAGCGGCCTGATCATCGGAAGCTCCGTAGATTGTGCCGCCGCGAATCCCGGCGCCGGCAAACATCACGGAATAGCAGAATGTCCAGTGGTCACGACCCGCCTGGTTCTTGTTGATTTTTGGCGTGCGTCCCATGTCGCTCATGACGACAACCAGTGTGTCGTCCAGAAGCCCGGTCTTAGACAGGTCTTCCATCAGGCCGGAGAACGTGACGTCAAAGTTGGGCAGCAGGACCTCCTTCAGGATCCCGAAGTTACGCTGGTGTGTGTCCCAGCCGGAGCCATCCAGTTTTCCGGGCCGCGTCCAGAAGATGTCCCACGTGACGTTCACGAACTGCACGCCTTCCTGCACAAGCTTTCTTGCGATCAGTGCGCTGGAACCAAACAGAGTCCGGCCGTACTGGTCGCGGAGCTCGGGAGCGACACTCTCCACGTCGAACGCGTCCTTGACTTTTTTCGAGGTGAGCAGTGTCATCGCGCCGGCCTGTGACCGGCGGAACTGACTGCTCCGCTCGGTTTCGCGAAGCGTGTCGTCGAACTGCTCGGTGAGCGTGCGACGCCGGTTCAATCGATCGAGGGTGAGACCTTCGGGCAACGTGGCTGTCGGTAACGTCGGCACGCCTTTGACGACCTGTGGGTAGTACGTACTGGGAGAGGGCTTGTCTGAGAATGGTGCACATTCGGTAAACAGCGGATCGTATTGTCGTCCGAGGAAGCCGCCGTATGGCCCGGCCCGGCGGATGTGTTGTCCCCAGCCCAGCATGCAGGGCATATGCACGTATGCGGGAAGTTCACCGTTATCGTTGTTGAGATACTCGCATACTGATCCCATGCTGGGCGGAAGGTGGTCCTGAACGACGCCGATCGACGGCAGCGGTTCCGGGTAACCCGTGAGACTGGGCATCGGGTTGTGGCATCCGGCTTTGTGGTTAACCGAGCGCACGATGGCGGTCTTGTGCATCCACTTTGCCGATTTTGGCAGATGCTCGCAGAGCTGAATGCCCGGGACATTCGTGCTGATCGGATTGAACTCGCCGCCAATGCCGCCGGGTGCAAGTGGCTTCATGTCGCACATGTCCTGCGTTGGTGCTCCACCGAGCAGATACAGGACGATCACGCTTTTGGCTTTGCCGGGACGCTGCGGCTTGACATCCGGGATGGCCGCAGCGGATTGCCCGGGCGAACCAAACAGACTGCCCAACAGCCCGACCGATCCGGCCTGCAACGTTTCACGTCGCGTCAATCCGTCACAGCACATTCGCGGACTGCCCAGCATCGTGATCATGACAACCTCATTTCGCAGTCAGAGAACCTTCAAGGCACTTCCAGTCGGTGCCTGGGTGACCGTGTTTGGCGTCCACAGACTCTGCCCAAAGCCTAGATTGATTATACGTCTTTGTGTATTCCGGGGGCCAATGGCTATTGGCAGTCGTTCCGTCGTCGCTCGCCAAGCGAGCCGGCATCGTCGGCATCCTTCCAGCGTGAAAGGCGACTATCTTCGGCTACGGCGGTATGGTTCTGCTCGTTCGTCATCTCCCATTGAGGTCGCCACTCATGAATTCTCGTGTCAGGCTCGTTGCATGTCTCGTACTGCTGTTTTCAATTGCCAGTGAGCGATTACCAGCTCAGGAAAACGAAAAGGAGATTCTCGCCCGGTATCGGGCGACCGCATTGAAAGGCGGCGATGCCGCGCGCGGTAAGGCTGTCTTCGCATCGAAGGCGGCCGCTTGCGGGAAGTGCCACGTCGTTTCCGGGACTGAACGGAAAGCAGGACCCAGTCTGCAGACCAGCGGCGACAAGTTTACGCGCGAGCAGCTCATTAAGACGGTGCTTGAGCCCAGCGCGCAGATCCATCCGGATCACGCCACGACGACAGTCACGACGACAGAGGGCAAGACCCACAACGGTGTCCTGCAAACGCGCACGGATAAAGAACTTCAGCTTCTGGACGCCGAAGGAAAGCTTGTCCGCATCCCGGCCGGGTCGATCGAACTTGAGGTCAGAAGCAAAACGTCGCTCATGCCGGCCGGCCTGTACAAGACCGTCAAAGTTGACGAGTTCGCCGATCTGATCGCCTACCTGGAGACTCTGCGTCAGAGCATCGGCAAGTCCAGATGGGCGGGGATGCCCAACGAGATGCCAATGGTCAGCAAGCCGGCTCGGCTGGAACGACTGCATTCCGAAGAGATGCGGTTCGATCATCCGGTATGCATCATCTCCAGTCCGCGGACAGCTCGGGAGTACTTCGTCGTCGAACAGAAGACGCGTCGAATCTGGCGTCTGCAGAAAGGTGAGGGCGACTTCACGACCGATCGCAAAGAGCTGTTCGTCGATTTGAGCAACGAAGCCTCAACGGGGGAATTCGAAGGCGTCGTGTGTCTGGCGTTTCACCCGCGGTTTCGGAAGAACCGCAAGTACTACGTGAACTACCACGTACGAGACCAGGGCAGTCATTTCTCCCCCATCATTGCGGAGCGCAAAGCGACCAGGGACTTGCACAAGGACGCCGGCGGTCCGTCACGTCGTCTGCTGCAGATCCACCAGGACACCGATCTCCACTGGGGCGGCATGCTCACGTTTGGTCCGGACGGATACCTCTACATCGGTGCTGGCGACGCCGGTCCGCAGGAAGACCCTGAAGGAAACAGCCAGAACCTCAGTCTGCTGACGGGTTCCATCCTGCGAATCGATGTGAACCACCAGTCGGAAGAACTGGCCTACGCAATTCCGGAATCGAATCCGTTTCGCACGA
>CAYSJO010000051.1:0-8238 GCA_964431285.1 uncultured Planctomycetaceae bacterium | reverse complement strand
AATTCCGGTCGGCAGCCGGGTGACTACATCTTCACCACACGATAGGCCCCTAACACGGTAAATTTTATTACAACGACAGATAGTTTGCGCACAACGAGTCCGTTGACTAGCCAACACGGCACAAAAAGTTCGTCGCGTCGTCGTGCAACTCATATAACAGCGGATCGGTTTCGTCCCACGGGCCGTCGTCGTCGACGCAGGCACTGCCGCCAGTTGAGTCGCTCGAGCTGAAGCAGCCGGCGAGAAACAGAATCACAAACATCCCCGTACACAACCCTCTTCGTAACGACACGCGCGCGACCCGATTGCGGAACCCGTGAAGCAGCAACGCCTTACAAAAGTTCGAGTCCTTTACGGTGCTTCGGAGGTAACGAACCCTCCTCGAACTTTTGCGTTGTCGGTTAACAGCACGCGCGACACCGTCGATCCAGGCAGTCTGCCTCGATCTTGCGGCCAAGGTGGCGGCGATCCCGTGGGCACCTCGATTCTCGACTTTGAATCGGGTGCGACCGGCCCCACAGCGGGGTACAAACCAACTGCCTTCTCCAGATCACATAACGAGATACGACGAAAGCGCATCCTACTGAGATGAGCAAGCTGTTTCACCCACTGTTGACTCTGATTGCCACCGTGACGGACCGCCAGTTGGCACATCACATCGAGTATCTCAAAGAAGAGAACCGCATCTTACGGGAACGGATCCCGAAACAAATCCACACGACACCAGGTGAGCGTGCTCGGCTGCTGAAGTTGGGCAAGCGGCTTGGGAAGGGTATCGACTCGCTGATCGGCATCGTCGCTCCCAGCACGTTCCACCGCTGGGTGCGCGAGGAGAAACGTGGTCGGCCGAAGGCCACAGTAAAGCGACCACGACGTGATCTACGTGAACTAGTCCGGCGGATCGCCGAGGAAACAGGCTTCGGTTACACCCGCATACTCGGAGAACTTCGAAAGCTCGGGATCCGCCGCATCTGTCGGCAGACGGTGAAGAACATCCTGAAAGAGCAGGGCACGGACCCCCGTCCAAAACGCGGCAAAGGGACATGGGATGAGTTCCTGAAGATCCACGCGAAAACTCTGTGGGCGTGTGACTTCTTCTCGAAACGAGCGATCACCCCACGTGGCTTCGTTGATTTATACGTGCTCGTATTCATTCACCTGGGCACGCGGGAGATTATCGTCACGACATCGACGGCGAAGCCCAACTCCAAATGGGTGGAGCAGCAGGCCCGCAACTTCCTAGCACAGGTCGCCGATCGTGATGATCGACCCGGATACATGCTGCGAGATCGCGACTCGAAATTCACGCGACAATTCGATGAGATTCTCAAGACGGACGGTGTGAAGCCCAAAGTGCTCCCGTTCCGTTCACCAAATCTCAATGCCCGCTGCGAACGGGTCATCCAAACAATCCAACAGGAGTGCGTGGACAACTTCTTGGTGTTCGGTACTCGCCACCTCGACTATCTCATCGCCGAGTTTGTTGAGTACTACAACACCGTACGATCGCATTCGCGGCGCGAGCATCTTCCGCCATTGCGGCAGGACGTGCCGGAAGAGAACAGCACGATCGATTTCTCAAAGATCGTTTGTCAGGAGCGACTCGGCGGACTGATCAAGTCCTTCGAACATGCTGCAGCCTGAGAGAATCAGGTTCGGACCCAACGTCAGCCACGCTACCCGTGCGCGCTCGTTCGGAACTCAGACTCTTTTATGCACCCAATTGCTTCATCATCCATGCACTTCGGCCGCACTTCACGACCAAACCACTCGACAGAAGTTGAAGTCGGATCGAGAATTGTATCACGCACTCGATTTGTACCGCGCGTTCCAATGCGCTTGTCGACGTCTGAACTCAAACAGTGATCTCGTTCAGGTTTCCCGTGTTGGAAGCGAAAGTGTCCGTTTCGACTCCGAGGTTTTGCAGCATTGTAACGAACAGATTGCACAGCGGCCGGTTGTGCTCGCGGTTGAAGGCGAGGTGTTGACCGTGGCGGAATCCCCCGCCGGCGAGCAGGATGGGAAGATTGGTGGTGTCGTGAATGTTCGCGTCCCCGAGATTGCTGCCGTAGAGAATCATCGTGTGGTCCAGCAGGCGCCGACCGTTCTCGGGTCTGGCGGCGAAGTCATCAATGAGCTTTCGCAACTGCAACAGATGTTCGCGGTCGGCGGCCTCGAGCTGGCGCAACTTCTCCTCGTTCTGGCCGTGATGGCTGAGGTTGTGGTAGGTCGTGGTTGTCTCTGCCTGATTGGGCAGGCGAAAGACCGGAGCGCGGAAGGTGTCCACGATCAGCGTGATGATGCGGGTCGAGTCGCTCTCGAAGGCAAGCTTTGTCATGTCGAGCATGAGCCGAAGCTGGTCGAAGAATCGCTTACTGTCGCCGATGTCCTTAGGAGGAGTTCGGCTCGTCTTCGGCTTCGGTCGCTGCTCCCACTCGCCGGCAGTCTGCAGACGCTGTTCCACCTCGCGCACCGAGGTGAGGTATTGGTCGAGCCGCTCTCGATCGGCGGTGGGGAGCGTACGGTTGAAGCGTCTAGCTTCCAGGTTGAGCGTGTCCAAAATACTGCCGCGGCGGCGAAGACGATCGAGTTGACGTTGCACCGCGGCGGCGTCGCCCTGAACAAACATCTTCCGAAACACGTTCGCCGGGCTGGTTTCGGGGGGGAGCAGGACTCCGTCGCGCGTAAACGAGAGACTGCGCCTTGCCGCCTCACTGGGGCGAGTGACGCCCAGATTCAGTGTTCGGAACCGCGTCGACTGAGGAAGTCGTTCGGCGGCGAATTGATCCAGTGAGATGGTGTTGCGAAAACCGAATTTGAACGCGCCCGGCGCGGCGGTAAGGAAGCAGTTGTCGGTGCTGTGAGCGCCATCCACGCCTGGATGGGATAGCCCGCTGAAGACCGTGAATTCGTCGCGCACATCCGACAGCAATTCAAGATACGGCGAAGGCTTATAGTCTCTCCCCGTTCCTGTCGGCGCGAAGTGTCTCGGGAGGAGCCCGAGATTATTGACGATAACGAGCATCCGCCGCGGTGCCGCGACCGGCGTCTCTGCGCGAGCATAAACCGGACTCATGCATTCCAATGCCGGCAGAGCGAGACTGACGCCCATTCCCCGCAGGAAGGCGCGACGAGGCAGGCGGGATGCGTTGGTGGAAATGTGTGGAACGTTCATGGATTGACCGTCTTCTGGCTTGTTCCCAAAAAGATCCTGCTGTTGACTAACGCCATCATCAGGTCCCGTACGTGGTAGTCATTGTTTGCGCAGGCATCCAGTAGGGACTCGATCTCGTCCCGGTCCCCGAAGCGAACGGGCGTGCCCGTGGCATAAACCGCGAACTGGTGGAGAAGATTGCGAGCGAGCTGCCGCGAGTCGCTCCGTAACAGACCTTTCAGGTCTTGGATATTGTCAAACGAGCGACCATCGACGAGACGACCGCTGGCGTCCACCTTCGATGTAATCGTATAGCTGAAATCGTGACCGGCGCGGTCGATGCCGGACACGCGTTTTCCTTTTTCGAGTCCGCGATAATGTGCACGCCACGCGCCGAGGACATCGAAGTTTTCCAGCGCGAGCCCCACCGGGTCGAACTTTGCGTGACAGCCGGCGCATGTTTTTGATTCGGTGTGTTTGGCAATCAGTTCCCTAATCGTTTTCGCGCCTCGGATGTCAGGTTCGACGGCGGGGATGCCTGGGGGTGGCGGAGGCGGCGGCTGGCCGATAAGGCGGTCCATGATCCATACGCCGCGCAACACCGGCGAGGTGCTCGTGCCGTCGGCCGAAAGTTTCAGAACGGATGCCTGCGTGAGTAATCCGCCGTAGGGGCTGCTTCTCGGCAGGTCAACGCGCCGCAAGTTTGATCCCTTCACCTCACGCAGTCCGTAATGCCTCGCGAGACGATCGTTCACGAAGGCAAAGTCTGCGTCAATCATCGAACGCGTGGGAAGATTCTCGCGAATCATCGTGGCGAAAAACGATCGGGTCTCGCGGCCCATCGACTCGACAAGATAATCATCCAGCCGGTACTCCGGATAGAGGCGAACGTTCGGTTCATCGCGGCGCAGCTCGCTTAGCTTGAGCCAGGTATCGGTGAAATGTCTGACGAAGCGATCAAAGCCGTCGCCCGCGATGAGACGTTCCGTTTGCGCTCGAAGCGTTGCCGGATCGCGTAGCTTCTTGTCCCGCGCAAGCTTGACCAATTCCGCATCGGGACGCGAGTCTGTCAGAAAATGCGATAGCCGGTTGGCGATCGTGAAATGATTGTCGCCCGCCATCGGCTCGCGCAGGTACAGAAAGAGATCGGAGCAGAGAAACGCCTGATGACCGGACAGCAAGGCCTCGGCAAGCGTCTCGCCGCGGTTCAATTCTCTGACGACGAGTTGCTCGAACGGTGCGATGGCTTCCTCTGGCACGGGCTCCCGCGCGGCAAGCCGAATGAAACGACGCAACAGCCGTTTGGCTTCCACCTGTGGCTGATCCGACTTCAGCTCAACGCCAAGGCCCTCAAACAACACCCGATGCGAAGCGGGAGGCCACGCTGCTGGCGAGAGGGGGCCTTCTATTTCGAGCCACCGGAAAGCGACGCCCGGCTGACCGCCCTCCGGGAAGGGCGGGTAACGATAGTATCCCGTTTTTCCCTGTGCATCGATCTCTGGTGAAGGCAGGCCCAGCAGCCCGTACTCGACCGTCTCCCCCTGCTTCAGGTACACGGTCGTTTCGTGGACACGACCCTCGGGAAGAATGTCGAGGATGCCGCCCGTGGGGCGCACGTTCTCAGCAATGTCGTGGTTGGTTGGTTTGCGGGCGCGAAACGTCATCGGCACGGAACGCGTACCGCGTTTCAGCACAAAGTCTTTCAGTTGCACGACCGAACGGGCGGAGAAACGAACGCGATATTCCCCCGCTGTGTGAGCGATCAATTTGTCAGGCCACACCGCGTAGGGCCATCCCGGTGAGCGAAACAGAGCCAACTCCACCGATGGATCCGGCTCATGTTTGTATCCCCGCGGAGGCGCTCGCAATTCCAGATCGATACCCTTTGAGTCGCGACTAAAGAACAACGACTCCCGCCCGCCAGCGATGAACCATTTGGCGGTTAACTGTTTGCCTTCGACACGGCGTTTTTGCAATGGTGGTGGGTCGTTGGTGGAAACGATGGCCGAACGAAGAGCGATTTCCACGGCATCGAGATACGCCATGAGCTGCAGACGTGACATGTCGAGCGAGCTGGAAACCTTGTCACAATGATGGCTTTCGCGGTCGCGAGGCAAGCGGTCGCGAATGTCGAGATGCGGAAGGCTCAGGAGGTCGCGCAAGTTCTGCTGAAACTCGATGCGGTTCAGACGCCGCATTGGCCCCCGCCCGCTTTTCGCGATCTTCGCGAGGTCTGCGGCCGCGAGGGGACGCCGCAAAGCCGTGACCATCAATGCTCTCTCCGACTCGGGCAAGTCGTTCGGCTCGGGTGGCATCTCGCCCTTCTCAATGCGATCGTGAATTTGAATCCAGCGATCTTGAACGGCGCGATCGTCCAGGTCAAAAGCCAGAGAATTCAGGTCCAGGTTTCCTTTCTTGGACGCACGGTCGTGGCAGCCAACACAGTTCCGCTTGATGCCTGCAGCGGCTGGCGCTGGAAGCTCATCGGCGTGAAGCACGGATGCCGCGAGCAGCAGGCCAATGAGAAGTGTGAGGGTTGGTTGCATGGTTTGACGAATCCAGATTCCTTTCCCGTGTCCCGCGACGGATCGTTTTCGGACAATACACTCCGCTGTGCGCTTCGCAGGTCGCCTTTGGTTTGAACGGAGAGTGGAGGCCTGTCGTCGGCAATCAATTAGTTTTCCTTCACGTTATCCAATCACCTGCGTGATAGTCAGGCATGAGTTGCGGAATTAATCCTTCAGAACCAATCATCCGGCTGCTTGTTGCCCGCAGACAATATATCAAGCCCGGAGTCATCGGTCGAATTCACCGATGGCAGTTATTGCTCGTATGTGCTCTCTTCGGTTGCATCGTCCGTTGCGGAATCGTCTTGGCTGCAATTCGCAGTGGGGGAATCCACCGACCACAATTCAGCCTTGTGAATTATGTAGCCCAATTGATCGCATTGGTGCCGTTTTTTGGTTGTCTGCAATGGACTGCGTTTCTGACTCATGACGAACCGTCATTTGTAGTCCGGCGCGATCAATGTTCGACAGGCCGCTTCAAAATGGCCGTGAATTCCCTGCCGTATCTTGGACAGATGGCTAAACGAGATTCATTGCGGTTCGGATAAGGGATCGGACTCTGAGCTGAATTGAGACCCGAACCGGACTTCTGGTCCATTGACCCACAAAGACAAAACCCTCAGCCACAACATAAGTTGCAACTGAGGGTCAGTGGTTCGGATTTTGATCCGGTTTTTCGAAGCTCCCCCGCTTGGACTCGAAGACGAGCTGAATTCACCGGGAAAAACCGGCATTCGGGAAACAGGCGACGCAGAATCCGACGCAATCGGTGCGCAGGCGACGTAATCCGACGACGAGCTGACGTGGCTTTGTGATGTCTGGCCAACGCTGCCGACTGACGTTCGCGATACGATTGTGGCGACGGCATGCGAAGCAGAATGCCGCCGGTGAGGCACTGACAGAACTGCCAGAAGGTTCAAGAAAAGGCACTGACCTGGACGCTACCGGATTCGGATCCAGACTCTTGGGGTGATCCTTTACGTGACTCCGGCTTTCCCGCTCGGACCAGAGACAAAAACCGGCTGTCGAATTAGGCAACACCCTCGACAGCCGTCTCTCGGGCTTTGGCGGTCGGAGACACGACACATAGCAGCGTGGGCGGGACACAGTGGCGACGGCCCCTTGGGGCGCCTCGGGGCGTGTGCAGATTTGCGTCCGGACCCGACCCCTTCGATCGCGGCAGGACCGGGGTTATCCGCATCTCCTTGTCGAGAAGGCTTTTTACAGACAAAGGAACGAAAGCATGACAGGCCAAGATTTGGACAAACTCGAAGTCATGCAGAAACTGCGATCAGCAGGCGTCTGGGAGCAGGCCGAAGCCTATCGCGACGCGTCTCAGGTCGGAAGGCAAAGGGCGAGCTGAGGCAGTCGATCACGCATGGGCCGCGATGTGGAGTGTCTTCCGACCGGCACTTGAGTGGCAAGAACGCAACGCAGCTACAAACGGCAGAAATACAACGCAAATCTCCGGTCTCCCCGACGATATCTCTGCAGCACTCGATCCGGAGTACAACGAGCCAGACGCCGGCAAACGACTCCGCGATGGGCTGCTCTGGGCGGCGCTCGAATGGACCAGGGTCGTCAAAGACACTGAAGCCGGCCCCGTCATCACACTCGACCGCGCGAGTTCTCCACCGCCGAACAGTTACGCACTGTTTGTTTTGCAAACTTACTCGCTGGGAGACACCGACAAGCGCCGGGACCTGATCGGCCGCAGTCTCGCGTTTGCGCACAAACAGCATGACAAGTCAGTTGGAGACACAGGCAACACAGACAGATTTCTGCACGAGCTTGATGGGTGGGAGGACGAATAGGCTGGCCGGAGAGCGGCGGTACAAGGGCCGGGTGCTGGTGTCTGAGTGTCCGCGATTCTGTATGCGTCTGGCGCGCGAGGGGAACGGGTTTCGTCTCCACTTCCTCGCGTGATTCCACGGCCGGTGGGTATGTTGTCCATTAGGTGCTCGTGGTGGTCGCTCCTCGGCGGGTGAAGTCGGGCCGGGACTGGTCGCTTTTACTTACCTACCTTTCGATGTCTGCCTCGGAGACCATCCAAACTTCGGAACGCATTCCCCGCGCCATACTCCACGAAGCAGGAACAGCGAAATGAGCGACGATCGGCTTACGGTGCGGCGCGATTCGCAGTTGGCTCCGCGTGAACACGCTTTAGCGAAACGCGGCTTGCAGTTAATCGCGGACATGCAGCAGGCGGAGGTAAAGCTCACTGAAGCGGAATTATCTCCGTTTTTTGCCAGGCATCGGCAAGTCGGACAGGAGATCGGGCGTATCCCGGATGCCTTTCTGGAAGGGAAGACCTCCAATCCTCACGATGTTGCAGTCTTCGATCTGAACCGAATGCTGGAGGCAGAACTGGCCGTACACGGATCGACTGGGTTTCCCATTGGCCGATTCGAGTTCAACCGATGGCAGACCTGAATAAAACACATCGGCACACCTTCTGACCGGAGTACGCCTCCCGATGCTGACATCCGTCAAACAACCTCACACTCATTTAGGAAT
>CAYSJO010000050.1:0-5994 GCA_964431285.1 uncultured Planctomycetaceae bacterium | reverse complement strand
AGTCGACTGCAACTTACACTTACTTACGAGTTTACAACGTTTTTGCAGAATTCACCTCCAGACATCGCGTGGTCGGCTTGCCATCCTGCGGCTGCATTCTCAATCTGCGTCATGAGATCGAAGTTGATCTGGCATCTCTCTGAGGAAAAAGCGTGTCTGAAGTTGTCCTGCACACGATCAACGCAACCCGGGCTTCCGCGGCCGAACTGACTGAACAGTTGCGCGACCCACAGATGTCGAAGATCGATTACTTCGTATTCATCTTCGAGGGCTCCCCATATACGGCCGTGGACGTTGCACGATCTGTCCGCAAACTCGACGTCGATGAGGACGGTTGTGCCTTTGGAGTCGTTGCCTCGCCCGATTCCCAGGACGTGACATATGCCTGGGACTACCTTCCGCCTGGACTTGCAAGCCTCGTCGTTCCGCCGTCCAGCCGCTGTCCGCTTGTCGCGCGTCGGGAGGCAGCGATCAAACTGGGGTTTCGAAACGTTACCTCTCCCGTCTGGGACCTGCTGATTCGCGCAGACGCCATGGGGCAGGCGACTCAACTGCAACTGACACCGAATCAGTTGCAGCAGGATTCGTACGATTCCTATGACGAGCACGACGACGACTCGCCCGATCTTCCAGTGCCGCCCGACTTAGATGGACTGCCAAAACTGGCTCCCAAATGGCCACCCCGAGCGAAACACTGGCTGGCGGACTACATGGCGGGGCTGCGGGCAAACGATCAGTTGCCGGGCGGGGATTCCTCAGTGCATGCGACAGCACTTCACGCGGGAATCTGGCAGGTGCATGATTTTCTTGACGAAAGTCACGATCTTGCCCAGAGCATTCAGGGACAGGGCTCGGACTCCAGCGGTGACTACTGGCACGCAATCATGCATCGTCGCGAGCCCGACTACATCAACGCGAAGTACTGGTTTCGTCGAGTCGGCCGGCACCCAGTCTTCAACGAACTCGCCGTCGCGACCGGGTTGATCCTGGACCAATCCGCATCGCCGGCAGCATCGACCTGGAAATCAAAACTTGGAGTTGGGACCGGTTGGGACGCGAACGCTTTCACCGAACTCTGTGAATCAGCCGCAAAGGGTGGCGCCCCGGAAATCGATCGGGCGGCGCGGCAGATCCAGTGGGCGGAAATGCTACTGCTACTCGGTCACTGCACGCGCGAGGCCATACTGAACGGGACAGGGCACGACTGACACTCCTGGTTCTACGTCAGGATTTGATCGATGACGTTCCCGTGGACGTCGGTCAGCCGGAAGTCGCGACCTGCGTAGCGGTAGGTCAGCCGCTCGTGATCGAAACCAAGCAGGTGAAGCATGGTCGCGTGCAGGTCGTGGACAGAGACGGGGTCTTCAACAGCTCGGAAACCGAAATCATCCGTGGCTCCATAAATCGTGCCACCTTTGATTCCACCTCCCGCCAGCCAGTTCGAAAAGCCCCAGTGGTTGTGATCCCGCCCCTGCGCTGCACCCGCGCCGTTCTGGCTCATCTCGACGGACGGTGTCCGGCCGAATTCACCCGTACACAGAATCAGGGTCTCGTCCAGCAACCCACGTTGCTTAAGGTCGGTAATCAATGCCGCCAGGCCCTGATCGCACTCACGGGCCACATTGCGATGAGTCACTTTGATATTTGAGTGGCTGTCCCATGGCTGCAGATTGCCGTGCCAGGTCTGCACAAATCGCACGCCCCGCTCGACAAGCCGCCGCGCCAACAGGAGCTGCCGATTCTGCGGCCCGTCTCCGTACATGCGAATGACATGCTCGGGCTCCTGTTGGACATCGAACGCGTCCGTCGCCTCGAGCTGCATTCGATAGGCAAGTTCAAACGAACGGACTCGGGCTTCAAGTGCGGCTTCCTGCGGCCGCGCCGACAGGTGCCGGGCGTTCAACGTCTGCAGTAATTCGAACTGTGCCTTCTGTTCCGGCGGTGTCAGTCGATCGTTGTGGACGTACTCGATCAGCTTCTTCGGATCCGTTTTCGACGTGTCGACTAATGTGCCCTGATAGACGCCGGGCAGAAAAGCGGATCGCCAGTTACCGGCGCCTCCTACTGGCAGTCCGCCGGGGCAAAGTGCGACGAACCCAGGCAAGTTCTGATTCTCGGAACCCATCCCGTACGTCAGCCAGGAACCGAAGCTTGGGCGCACGAGTCGCTGGTCACCGGAATTCATCAGCATCAGCGACATCTCGTGATTCGGCAGTTCAGCGTACATCGACCGGATGACGGCCATGTCATCCACGCACTTTGATAAGTGCGGAAAAATGTCACTGACAGGAATGCCGCTGTCGCCGTGTTGTTTGAACGGAAAAGGTGAAGGGAGTGCGACGCCCGTTCTGCGCTCTGTCTTCAGGTTTGAAAAGGGCAGCATCTTCCCCGCACGCTTTGTCAGTTCCGGTTTTGGATCCAGCGTATCGACCTGGGACATGCCACCATTCAGGAAGACGTGAATCACGTGCTTTGCTCTGCCGGCGAAGTGCACTCCGGAATCGGCGGCCAGGCCATCTCGGCTGAGGAGATCGGCCAATGCCAGCGAGCCAAATCCCATTCCGCTGCGCTGCAGAAACGAGCGACGCGAGCAGTATTGTTGATGTTGCATGAGATGCTTCCTGATTCACCGGACGAAATCGACAGACTGCCAGCTGACCCATCAATCCACAAAGACAAATTCGTTTGCGGCAAGCAAAACGTGGGCAAGACGCTGCCACGGATTCGTTCGTGACTTCTCGGTATTCGAGTTGACGTATCGCAGTGCGATCTCCAATTCATCCGGATGGGGTGTACGAGAAAACGCACGCTGGTAGAGCAAGTGCACGCGGTCATTATTGGTCTTTGCCGACACGACTGAGTCCAGCGAGGCGAACGCAGCAGCCCGATCCTGTATGAACGCGGAATTCAGTGCGAACAGAGTCTGCTGCGGCACGTTCGTTTCTGGACGCCGGGCCGTACATGAATTGGGATTTGCCATATCAAAAGTGCTGGCAAAGCTGGACACGATATCCCGGTTCACAAACGCGTAAACGCTGCGACGTGGAACAATCGGCATGGACAGGAGATCGAACGGGCGGCCGCCCATCTTCGTGTCGAGTTGGCCCGCCACTGCCAGCATCGCGTCCCGCATGGATTCCGCGTCGAGTCTTCGTCGAGGCATTCGCCACAGCAATTCGTTCTCGGGATCGTTCACGCGTGATTCGGCATTCTCGATGGTCGCCTGCTGATAAACGGAAGTCAGCATGATCCGACGATGCAATTGCTTCAGCGACCAGCCATCTTCGAACAGCATCGTTGCCAGGTAATCGAGCAGATTCGGGTGCGTCGGCGGCCGACCACGAATCCCAAAGTCATCTGGCGTGCGAACCAGTCCGCGACCGAAGTGATGTTGCCAGACCCAGTTGACGATGACGCGCCGTGTCAGTGGATTGGCCGGATCAACAATGGCCCGCGCCAGTCCGAACCGCCGTTTGCCGTCCGGAAACTGATTGGCATTCGCCCCGGAGAGTGCCGTCAGAAAACGGGCAGCGACCGGCCTGCCGCGTTCAATCGGATTGCCTCGAACAAAGACGAATGAGTCCTCTGGCTGCTTGTCTTCGCGAATGGCCATCGCTCGCGGTGGTGAACCGGGCGATGTCAGATGCAGGTTGTGGATGGCCCCTTTGAGCCCGGTGACGTTGTCGCGAATCGGTCGATTCAACAGCGTGACCGCAATGTCGTCCGGCATGGCTGTTGGCGTTTCCGGAGTATACAGGTGCCGTCGCAGTTGCCGGTTAATGGGACTGTTGACATCACGATGGCGTGCATCCTCGTCGGGGATGACCTTCGAATCCGTTCGCGCTTCAAGTGACGTCGCCAGCAGCGCACGCAGCCATTCCTGATGTACCTCGGCAAAAACAGCGCCGTAGGCATCCGCGACCTCTAACAGCGACGACGGCTTACTTTTTGAAAGCGCATCCAGAATGCGAGGGTTCCAGCGAGGAGCTTTTGACTTGAGTGACTGCAGCGCCCCGAGTTTTGTCAGGTCACCATTCTGCTTGACGAGCGACTGAATCAACTCCTGGCATCGATCGCGGAAACTGTCCGTGCCAGGTTGCGACAACTGCAGCCACGGACCAAAGACCGCATCATTCCCGGACAGACTAGCCAGGTACTTCCGCCAGCGTTCCAGCACCAGGGGACGTAGGTCATCCGTCCGATAAGACAGAAATACGGACGAGAGGTCCTGTTCGGGAACTCCTTTGGCCAACTCTCTCAGATAGGCGCCGACCTGCATTCGCAGGCGACCTTGCATAACCACACTTTGCTCACGAGCCATGTCGTCAAGCAATTCCTGTCGGCGCGACAGTTCCTGCTGGTAAGCACGATGCGAATTGCTGTCCGGTGGCTGGCCGAGCACGGGCAGCAATGACGGCGAACTGCTGCTGGCAAGAGTCGCATACAACGCGTAGTAATCGTCGGTGGGAATGGCGTCATACTTGTGGTCATGACACCGCGCACAGGCAACGGTCAAACCCAAAAGCCCGCGCGTCACGACGTCGATCTGGTCATCGATGGTGTCATGCGGATTGCGGTACTGCATGCCGACCGTCAGGAACCCCAGCGCAGCCAGGGAAGGGTTATTGTCTCCCTTTTCCAACTGGTCGGCAGCCAGTTGTTCGTTGATGAACTGGTCGTACGGCAGATCGGCATTGAACGCACGAATCACGTAATCGCGATACGTGTAGGAGAACGGAAACTTCGTGAATCCGATCGCACTGCCGCCATGCGTGTCCGCATAGCGAGCCACATCGAGCCAGTGTCGCGCCCAGCGTTCCCCGTATCGAGGTGAGTCGAGTAATCGGTCCAGGACCTCCTCAAACGCTCGGGGAGAATCATCATTTTCGAATGCCACAACATCTTCCCATGACGGCGGGAGTCCGATCAGGTCGAAGGTTGCACGGCGAATGAGCTGCTGGCGACTGATTGCTGGCGACAGAATGAGACCGCGATTCTTCAGTGAAGCGACGACGAAGCGATCGACGTCTGTCATCGCTGAATCGCCACTATCCGGAATGTCTGGCTCTCGAATCGGCTCGTATGCCCAGTGTCCTTCGTACGGAGCCCCGTCCAGTATCCATTGACGGACCACTGCGATCTGCTCCGGACTCAATGACTTACCGGCGCCCGGCGGCGGCATGCGCTCGTTGGGACCGTCGGACGTAATGCGACGAAACAGCTCACTGGCCTCGGGTTTTCCTGGCACGATTCCCGCATGACCATCGCGCACAGCGACGACTTCCTTACGCAAATCAAGACGGATTTCCCCCTGTCGTTCTCTTTCATCCGGTCCATGACACTGCAGGCAATGCTTAGCCAGAATCGGGCGAATCTGAGCGTTGAAGCGAACGTCATCAGCTCGGCAGTCTGCTGACAGAATCGCACAAATCACGATCGCACTGATCAAGACACGCTGGCCAGACCGACGCCCCCAATCAGCCAATGCCGACCGCCAACGCAGCAAGTTGATCATGTTGAGTCCATCCTTTTGCAGCAATGTTGGCTTGAAGCCGCGTGGCAACCGTAAGCAGACCAGTATCTTCCGGCCAGTCTAATCACTCCCAGAGTCAGGCGAATGGTCAGCACACTCGCTCTTCGCGTTCAGTTCCGTAGTCCGGCATTTACTGGGGTTTCCTGTGGGTCTTTCGTATGAACGATCTCGCGCCGGAATTTCGTCTGGGTACTCTTCGTTGCGAACCATGGGAGATGTTCCAGACCGATTGAACAATTTCCAATACGGCAGGTCCTTTGTCAGACTCTTTGACTGGCTGTCATCGCTAATCCGGCTATGCTGGACACAGTTCGCTCAAGAGTGCTTTTGCAAGACGATTAAGAGGTCGAACGTTATGAAACGTCGCGAGATTTTAGAATCCGCTGGATGCATGCTGTTTCTGCCGGCACTGGAGAGTTTCGGACAGGATCGGCCTGCTCCGGCCGAAGCTGATGTCAAAC
>CAYSJO010000049.1:0-4478 GCA_964431285.1 uncultured Planctomycetaceae bacterium | reverse complement strand
ATCGACGAGCAAATCGATGCTTTCAGTCGGTCGATGCTGGCGATGACGCTGGCGTGCGCCCGCTGCCACGATCATAAGTTCGACCCGCTGCCGACCGCCGACTACTACTCGCTGGCCGGTATCTTTCAGAGTACGCGGACTATGGCGGGTTACGGCAAGTGGCTTGAACGGCCCACTTACCTGCGCACGTCGCTGGCCGAGGCAAAGCGTCGGCAACAGCAACTGGCCGACAGGAAGGCCGAGCTTGCAAAGATCCGAGTAGAGGCTGAGGACGCGTTGCGTGGTGCAAATTCCATTGAACTCGAAGCTGAGTCATTCACGCGAGGCAACGTCGCCATTGAAACAACGAACTACGGTAAAGGAATCGGGATCATCGGTGACACGGGCGTCGGCCAACTGAATTTCGCCGAGTATGACATCGAGATCAAGACTCCTGGCCGGTTCGTACTGCAGTTTCGATACGCGGCCAAAACAGCACGACCCGGTCGCATTCTACTGGACGGAAAAGTCGTGCGGGACCCTGCAATCAGTCAGACATCCGGTGACTGGCATCCCCCCGGACAACGCTGGTTTTTCGAAGGCGTGCATTTTCTGAAAGAGGGCGTGAACACGTTTCGTGTGGAATCGAAACCACTGATGTCACACATCGACAAGCTGCGACTCATCCGGATTGAGGGCATGCCGGACCTTGCCAGTCTGATTGAGCGCGTGGACCTCACTGCAAAACAGGTTTCAGAGCTGGAATCGCAAATTGAGTCACCGATCCAGGCAATGGCGGTCGAAGAGGGGGATGTGGCCAACACGCGAATTCACGTGCGGGGCAGCCATCTGCGACTGGGTGAGGAAGTGCCTCGACGATTCCTGCAAGTAATCGCCGGAAGTGAGCAGACACCCTTGCCCGACAAGCAAAGCGGGCGACTGCAACTCGCAGAATGGATGACGCAACCAGATCATCCACTGACAAGTCGCGTCATGGTTAACCGAGTCTGGCGATGGCATTTCGGGCGTGGCATCGTTGTCACGCCGGACAACTTCGGATTGAAGGGCGAACGCCCCACACATCCCGAATTGCTCGATTGGCTGGCTCGGCGATTCGTCGAACACAATTGGTCCATCAAAGCCATGCACCGTGAACTGATGCTGAGCAACACATGGCAGATGAGTAGTACACGTAGGCCGGACCAGGCGCAGCGCAGTTCGGGCGATTCCAGCCGCTCTGGCGATTCGACTGCCGGAGCTACGACGGACTCAGAGTCTTCATCGGCGGATCCTGAACGTGTCGACCCAGAGAACCGACTCTACTGGCGGGCGTCGCCTCGACGTCTTGAGGCGGAAGCCCTTCGGGACGCTTTGCTGGCGGTTGCTGGGCGACTTGATCGGCAAATCGGTGGCGCTCCGCTAACACTCAAGACAATCGCATTGTCGCCCGGAGACCTGCAAGGACAGCAGACGTTCTATGATGAGTCGAATCGTCGCACGATCTATCTGCCTGTGTTGCGGACCAATGTGTACGACTTCCTTACGTTGTTCGACTTTGCTAATCCGGACCTGCCAACCGGAAGCCGCGCCACGACGACAGTTCCCACACAGGCTTTGCTAATGATGAACAGCCCGCTCGTTGTGGACTGTTCCCGCCGCGTCGCCAAATCCGTTCTCTTGCGATCGGACACGGTTACGGATTCTGAGCGTCTGAAGCGTGTTTACGAGACACTGTATTCGCGACACCCACGAGACGCCGAAGCACGGCTCGCGATTTCGTTTCTGGACGAGTATGCCGCGGCAATTCAATCGCATGCTGCAACTCCCGACCGACGATTGGCCGCCTGGGCAGCGTTGTGTCAGACACTCATCGCGGCCAATGACTTCATTTACCTGAGATGATGATGCAGTCTCCTCGTTCCTGTTCACGACGTCAGATGCTGGATCGACTGGCCGTTGGGTTCGGTGGTCTGGCACTGAACACGATGCTGGCCTCGGAGTCGTCCGCGGTTGAGGCGTCCGAGCCAGCGAGACCACTTGCACCGATTGAACCGCATTTCGCCCCTCGCGCACGGAGCGTCGTGTTCCTGTTTATGCAGGGAGGACCATCGCACGTTGACACGTTCGACGAAAAGCCGGCACTGACGAAATACGACGGCCAGGAACCGCCGTTCAAACGTACGCGAGTGCAGTTTGCGTCCCGAGGAAACCTGCTGCGTTCTCCGTGGCGGTTTCGACCCACCGGCCAGAGTGGGATTCCGATGAGCACCCTGTGGCAGCACTTGCCCGCCGTCGCCGACGACCTGTGCATGATCCATTCAGTGTGCGACACGAACGTCGCGCACGGCGGTGCGACGATGAAGCTGCACACGGGTCACGAAGCGCTGGTTCGGCCGAGTCTGGGTGCCTGGGTGAGCTACGGACTGGGAACAGAAAACGGCAACCTGCCGAGTTACATCAACATCTGCCCGTCGAGTATTCACGGCGGAGTCAACAACTGGGGCTCGGCGTTTCTGCCCTCGATTCACCAGGGGGTTCCACTGGGAACTCCCGGTTATCCGAATGCCGACGCAAGCAATGTGCGTTTCAAGTACATGAGTTCGCAGCCGGTTGGGAAACCGCAACGGCTGCAGTTGGAACTGCTGCGTCGGCTGTCGGCCGAACAAGGCGTTACTGATGCGGCAATGGAGGCTCGAATTCAGTCATTCGAACTGGCATTTCGGATGCAGATGGCAGCACCCGGAGCACTCGACCTGGCGTCCGAGACGAAGCAGACCCGGAAGCAGTACGGAATCGGTGACGAGCTGACCGACAGTTTTGGCAGGCAATGCCTGATGGCGCGCCGTCTGGTGGAACGCGGAGTGCGTTTCATTCAGGTCAACCACGGCGGTACGTTGAAGAGTTTCGGCATCCCCACAAACGAGCAGTGGGATCAGCACTCGTATCTGCAGCGAGGTCATGAGGTCAACGCGGCACAGATCGACCGTCCGATGACCGCATTCATTCAGGACCTGAAATCTCGTGGACTGCTGGAAGACACGCTGATTGTCTGGGGCGGTGAATTCGGGCGGACACCCACATCGCAAGCCACGAAAGACAGAACTATTATCGGTCGTGACCACCACACAGACGGTTTCACAATGTGGATGGCCGGCGGTGGTGTGAAGACCGGATTTCGCTACGGAGCGACTGACGAGTTCGGGTACTACGCAATCGAAAACCGCATGACGATTCACGACCTGCACGCGACAATCCTGCACCTGTTGGGACTGAATCATTTGCGCCTGACATACCATTACGCGGGACGCGATTTTCGATTAACCGACGTCCACGGGAATGTTGCACACGGGCTCATTGCATAGACCTGACGAACGCTGACTGCTGCGTCGATCAGACGCGACAAAGAGCGAGAGAGAAGCCTGTGCTACAAGAATCAAAATATTCCGGAGCGGCAGCGTGACTGACACGAGCAGGATCAATATCGAGTGTCCGGACTGTGGTTCGCAGTTGCGGGTTGAGCGCAAGCACGTCGGAGGGAGAAAGAGCTGTCCGCAGAGTGACAAGGTCTTTGAGGTGACGATGCCGACCGGGTCATCGAGCTGCTCGGATCACGCGACGGCGTAGTGACGGTTTACGGAGACGTTCACAATGGCTGCCTCATGAAGAACACAGAGCACGGCCTCATCGAATGCAGCTTTGGTCCAATTGGCCGCAGCGGTGGTCGCAGCGTCATCACGGACTTTGGTCCGCGAATGAAGGACTACGATGGCCGGCCTCTGGAAGTCACGGCTCTCTACCACAAGACGCACGCCGATCCAGAGCTGAACGGGCACAAGGACGGCGACCCGTTCTACTGGAACTTCCTCGAAATGGAATTCGACCCCCGTCAGGCAGACCCGGCGATCGGACTTCGCGTGCGCAACATGATCGATGCTCCGGAGGATGCGCCACGAGGTAGCGGCGCTCTGGAAACAGCGGTATCGAGTACGGGCCGAAAACCGTCCAGCAGGTTGCCAGACCTGAAGACACTCGCC
Source organism: uncultured Planctomycetaceae bacterium (assembly GCA_964431285.1). Classification (GTDB taxonomy): domain Bacteria; phylum Planctomycetota; class Planctomycetia; order Planctomycetales; family Planctomycetaceae; genus CAUZFZ01. The sequence goes on along the minus strand of CAYSJO010000049.1, from coordinate 465 downwards.
AATTCAGATATCCGAATCATCGGGACCGACGGGGTTCCGCTCCGAGGAACGCGGAGTGATGCCGACGGTGACGTGCCAGCGACCATGCTGGTCGATGTCCCCAAAGGTTCGAGAGTCATTGTCACAGCGTTTGAGGGTCGTCAGTCCGAATCAAAAGTTGTATCGACCGTTTAGAGCGTTCTCACAGTTGGTCTTCGCGGCCGTTGCTGTTTCCCGTGTTGGGAGTCCGTCCAAACTCGCCGCCCCACACAACGAGTGTCGTGTTCAGCAGACCGCGCTGCTTCGATGGGACAATCTGTCTCCGCACAGTGGAGCCTGTGATTCTTCTCTAAATCCATGTGAGCATCACGGGCGCGCGGGCCTTCGTTTCCGCCGCTGTAAATCTGCACGAACCGCACGCCTCGCTCGCCCAGACGCCGGGACAACAGGCAGATGCGAGCGAAGAGCTGACTGCACTAATTGTCC
>CAYSJO010000048.1:0-14124 GCA_964431285.1 uncultured Planctomycetaceae bacterium | reverse complement strand
ACGAACCGCACGCCTCGCTCGACCAGCCGCCGGGCCAGCATGCAGTTGCGGGCGAAGTGCTGACTGACCTTGTTGTCCAGTCCGTACATCTTCTGCGTGCTTTCCGATTCTTGAGACAGATCGACGCTTTCCGGGGCGCTTGTCTGCATACGAAACGCCAGCTCATACGATGCGATCCGGGCTAGCAGTTCCTCGTCGGCGGGACGCGACGTGGCGTACTTCTCACTGGTAGCTCGCCGGCTTGAATCCGTTGGACCAGTTCAGAGCGCCGTTCACGGGCGCTCCCTGGTAATCCATCATCACGACGAAGCCGGGCAGGTCGCCAGCGTGCCGAACAGCAATGCAGAAAGAACTGACAGCCGCTTAGAACACAATCAATCTTCAAACTTCTGAATCAGTGTGACTGAAGTTTGCGCTTCAGCGTGACTTCATATTGCAGGCTGAAGCCCAATTCCAGCAAGTGGTTTCCTGAGCGACTGTCCTGAGCCTCTATTAATTCGGGGAAGGATGTAGAGGCGACTTGCCAGGCTTGTGCGGTTGCCCTGACTGCCGGAAATGACGGATTCAGTTCATCACCGCACTCATTGGCGGATATCATGTGCCCCTCGTAACTTCCGTCAAAGACTATTCAGAATAGCGTAGATCAGAGCGGTAATTGGAGTGTGGATGACGTCTATCGATGTTGACGAGCTGCTGCGGTGTGTCGAGCCGACTGAAGCGACAGTTGAGCAGATCGTTGCATTGCGCGATCAACTCGTTCAGTCCGACGACTTGTGCCGCCGCCTGTTTGAATCAGAAGAGCCCCGCGCGACCGTCACAGTACTGCTGGCACGAATCGATGAAGACTGCGAATCGGTTGCTCTTCAGGCAGAGCGATTCCGACTAACGCGTGTCCGCTTGCGCCGGCGACGAGTGAATCTGTGGCTCGCTGCAACAGGAGCAGTACTTACTGCTGCAATCTGGACCGTCCCGATTGCTGAACGTCATTCAGTAACTGAGCAGTCACCGAATGGCGAACAACGTGAATTCCTGTCAGAGATGGCACAGGACGTGGACGCTCGAGTTGAGGTGGCTCAGATATCGGGTGACGAAGGTGGAGTCTCTAAGGTTCCGTCAACCTCGGTAAACGAGACGCCGGATCGCACGCCGGTTGAATCCGTTGGCAGCACGGCTGCAGAACGTGGCCCGTGGGACGAGTTTCTTGCGAATCGGCCTCTACCTTTCGAAGACGCCTGGTCCCGACGAATTTTTCCTGACACGTCAATTCTCACACTCGATGACCTGCAGGAGTGGTTCGCGCCGGTTGCCGGGCATCCGCATCGTTTCCTGACCGGTCATGGCCGGCGAGAACTGCCGGGATTCGAGGGACTCGTGAAGCTTCGCGCGCCTTTTGCAGCTGACGTCACCCTGCGGCTCTCGGTCCCGGAGCATCAGAACCTGCGCATTTACCTGTACTACGGCGACGCTGGTCTGATGATTCAGCACAACGACGCCGACGACCGCGCCTACACGAAAATGCGCAATCTGGAAGGCGAACTGGCTCGAGCCAGGGAATCACTCGGTGAAGCCAGAGAAAACTACAAACTCAAGAACAACGCGGCCCAAGGGCCACTCAAGGCGATTCAGGCTGCGGTCAACACCGTTACCAGAATGAAGACAGAGCTTGAGAAAACGGAGAAAAGAAAGCCGGCGGTCGTAGAAGCCAGCCGAAAGGCCGACCGCGTCTGGCGGAAAGCCACGACAGAGAAAAACAGAACACTTCGCGAGGTATCAAGGCTCGCGGCACGGTCGCGAAGTGCCGCACGGAAAGCGCGAAACGCCCTGGCTGCAGCGAGCAGAAAACCGGATGACAAGGCGCTGGCACGTGCTGTCGAAGCCGCAAATCAGTTAGCAAAGAAAGAAGCAGAGGCAAGTCGTCTGGCTGCACGGGCTAAGACTGACGCCAGTCGCGCATGGTCCGCGGCAAACAGCCGACACCTCGCTGCAGATCGAGAACTGAAAAAAGTCGATCAGGACACCCGGCGATGGCAGCAGCAATTGAGGAATGCCGAACGGCGGGTCAACCAGCAGCGGGCCCGCGCAAAACGCTGCATCGATGAGCGAGAGGCTGCCCAACGCTCCGTCGAGTCGGCCGTTGTAACAGTGGATCGCTTCGAGAACGACCTGACACTTGTGAAGCAGGAGGCTGCATCCGAGGCTGTGAACAGGCCTGATGATCCGAATGCCTGGGCGATCTGGTCGACGCAACGTGCTCCAGAGAGTGTTTTGCCGGGCCGTCGAATCCTGCGAGGCACTGATGAAGGCCGCACGCATTCGACGGCACTGCGTCGCAGTTCGCAAATCGAATTGCGTTACCTCGACGGAAACGTCCTGCTCACACGAGGAGACGTCATTCTACTAACGGCGCCGATGCCGAGAGCTCCCGACGAAGTGTATCTGTCTGGAAGCGTGCTGATTGACCACCTTGCGATGCTGCGCACATATGGGTCACCTGCCTCATATAAATTGCAGACCGACGTGGTGAACGAATCTGCTGCAGACCGTCTTAACTGGACGAGCGAATCCGGTCCAGTCAATCTGCCGACGCTTTCGGGCGGCAGTGTGGAAGTCAGCGAAGACACCCCGCGAGGTCTCACATTCCCGATTGATAATGGACAGATCATTGTGCTGAATGTTCACGCATCGGCGGGCACGGAAATCACTCTACAAAATGCTGTGGGCGAGCAATTGGGGAGCCTGCAGTATTTCCACGATCAGGCGTCGAGTGACCTGGCAATTCGGTGGAACACGCAGAACGCGTCCGGGCCACAACTGTCGGCCGAGGCAACGGCGCAGACGCTGATCCGTTCTGTCTCGGCACAGCATTTCGTTCGGCTGCTGTTTGGGTGTGGAAACGTCAAGGCATGGGTTGGCGTGGACTCGACAAATTGGGTGCCGGTTGGTCATCCACTCACCGGGCTATCAGAATCTGTGTCCCGCATCGGCCTGCATCGCAGTAATGAGGACAGATCGGGACGGATCGCTCTCTCAGACGTCCAGTATCAATGCCTTCGACAGATAAACCTGATCCGTGGCAACATCGCGATTCCCGAAGAATCAGGATTGATCGGCGCAGATGTCTCAAATTGGCGACGCCGTTTGCTTGATCAGCAACCGGAGGATGTGTCATCCGAGGACTGGTTGCGAGCATGCGCAGTCGACGTTTTGACGATTGGCTGCGATGCTGAAGTTGCCGAGGAGATATTCGACCTGTTGCTTGATGCGGCGTTCGCCCACGAGGAATCGACACATACGCTGTATTCCCTGCTTCACGAGTTCTCCCTGCTGACCGATCTGTGGACTGACGAATCGAGACTGAATCGGATGGTCGATCGATTCAAACGAGTCGCGGAGTACTCAACGTCACAACACGACAACCATGAGGCATTCTCCGAATTCTGTCACGTGTTGATGTCCATGCCGCTGTGGACTCAGCACCAGATTCCAATTGCAGCATTGCCGCTCGTAAGACAGGAACTCCTGCAGTCTGTCTACTCGGAACGGTGGAACACGGTGCAACGACTCTGCCAGAGACTTCGCTTTTTTGAGATGCTGCAGGGTGAGCCGCTGATTGAGTGGGCCGTGGGTCTCGCTGTTCAATTGCAGCCAGAATTGGCATCCGGACGACTGCCTGTGTTTCCCGAAAAGTGGAGACATCCTCTCAATCACCGCTCTGACAAGGAGCAGTACAACCTGGTAGCTGACTTTGATGCCGCGGTGTCAGCACTGGCTCTCGACGACGCCATGCGACTCACTGAATCAATAGCGAATTCCATCGAGGAGAGCGTCGTTCGGTCACAGTCAGATCCGCGACTGTTCATTTCGCCAAGAACTGCTATTGAGAGTGCCAGAGCAAACGTCCCGAGTTTCAAGGAACGGATCGACCAGGACCTGCTTCCTGCAGCGTTGCTTCGGCTTCGACAGTCCATCCTGAAATGCGACGCGAGCGGCGTCGAACTGGCGGCGGTCCGCTATCCCGCAACGGGCGTTGCAGAGGAAGCATACGCCTGGCTGGGTGATCGAGCACTGTCCTCCGGCCGGTTTCGGCTGGCACTGAAGTACTTTCAGCAGGCTCAAGAAGCAGCCGGACCGCAAAATGATGGTGAGCACGCGACAAGAATCGCACTGGCAGTGGCCATGCTTGGTGGAAACAATGACCTTCCCGAGTCATCTCCAGCACACATCAATGGAAGAGTCGTCGAGGAATTCAATTCTCTACTCGATGAAATGCGAACTCGCGAGATCATTCACGCGGACCGATTCCTGCAATTGGACAACGGACGATCCCGCCTGTCCGGTTTAGGTTCCGTGCCGCGAAACATCACACTCGCTAAGCGAGGACACATCGACAATCTGACACAGCCTGACGCAGCGGACTTATTAGCAGTCTCCTGCGACGAAAATTGCGTATTTGTAAACTCTGGAAATCACATCACGGCCCTGGATCGCCGGAACGGAGAACGGATCTGGACAAGCAGCGTAAAAAGCACAAGTGATTCTCGCTCGCCAGTGCTCGTGTCAATGCGTCCGCTGATCGCTGGCGACTTGCTCTTCGCTCGCCTGCACGACACTACGGGACCACTTCTGGTATGTCTGAACAAAGAAAGTGGGGAGCGGAAATGGAGCCGTCAGTCGTCGCCGAACGAAGTTTTCGTTTCCGATCCTATGCTCAACAACGGCAGTCTGTATTCACTCGTTGCAACCAGGCCGGATCAGGGCGGTGCCATACTGCGGATCGTACAGGTCGATCCTGACAATGGTCGATTCATACAAGATCACACTCTTGTTCAACTCCAGGATTCGTGGTGGCAGCACAAATCCTGCCGAGTGACTCCGCAACCGCGTTCGTTCATCGCCTGTCCTGGTGGAGTCATTATCAACACGGAGTACTCCGGAGCCGTTCGCTGGATTCGATCACAGACAGTGGTGCCTGCCGATGTCGACGCGTCGCGGACGGCACAGTATTTCGATCCACCACTGGTGGACTCAGGCAGAATGTATGTCGTGCAGCCAGGCGTTCCTGTGGTGGACTGCATCGAGAAGATCGGCGGGAAGCTGAAATGGCGTGTTGTCCTTCCAACCGTTCGGAGATTGGCTGGAATCTCGCATGGACGTCTCATCGTTATTACCGATCACGATATCAGGTCGCTCGATTGCAACGACGGATCAGTTGTCTGGAAACGCACGTGCATGCGACCGGTTCGCTGGGTTAACTGCAGTGATGATTCAGCTGTCGTGTATTGTCAAACGCTGGCAGTGCCGGATTCGAAGGGGCTGCATGTGCCGGAGTTAATCTGGCTGGATCAGGTGACGGGACAAGTTCTCCACCGTCGATCGATTGATGTGGCTCCAGATCTGCAGGTCGTTGTGAGTCCGATCTTCACCATTGACGACAGAGCGTGGGCATTTATCGGCCGAAGCAGCGACACGTCTCGCCTGGACCTGTTCGAATTTACGGAGGTCCTCAGACCATAATCCCATGCCGGAATGAGCAAGTCTGCTGATTTTGAACAGCATCCGCTTCCGGCAGGCTATGAAATCGGGTCGGCATCGAAAGCGAACTCCAGGCATGATGCGACAACCGAAACCCGTATTTCGGTAAGCAGAAGCAGGCTTGGTACGTCCAGATCGACGGATGCCAGATCAGCCTCGGCCACGACAGGCAGGTGGCCTGGAAGCGCTATCACGAGCTGATGATCGGGCGAACCGATCTCGCCAGGTCAGTTGCCGGCTGATTTGCGACCTGCATACCTGCGGTTGAATTCGTCGGGGTCGAACGCATCTGGCTCCGCACTGGAACTCCCTGTCTCTTGCACGACATCCTGAAATCCCCGCAACTGTGGCCGATAACCGGGCGTTTTGCTCTCGGACTGCGGCTGGTTTGATTTAGTGCGACCTTGAGTCGTGACTGGTTCGAGGCTCACCGGACTGTTCGGCGGGATGACACGAGAACCGGCTTCAGCCGGTTGGCTGGCGTGGATCGGTGGCCGTTCCGGAGCGTCGGCAACAGTGTTCCCGTTCTGCGATGTGAATGACAATTGTGGCCCGAACGGGGACTTGCGCGTGCGATTGCGAGCGGCGTTCGGATACAGCTCGGCAACGGCGGCATGCACCCATGTCGTGATCAATTCGATCTGACGCGCGGCAACCGGGCCATGAAACACAGACTGCCCGGCGTGAGAGCCGCTGGTCACTTTCAGCAGCGGAGTCCCGCCCGGGTCGGCTGGGTCGATGTGTTCCAGGATCGTCGCGAGATTGCGTTCCGATTTCAGACGGTGACTGCCCAGACCAACTCGGAATCGGTCGAGTTGGAAGGTGTTTGAGACCGATGGGCCATGGCAACGTGCATTCCCACAGCGGTTGAACAGAATCGGCTGAATGGCCGTAACAAATTGCCGCGCTGTCTCGGGTTTCAAACCCGCCAGACTGCGTACACGTGGATCGCTCTCGTCTCCATCCACTTGGAGGTCGACTTGTGCCAGTGGCCGCGTCGAAGTTCCCTGCGGTTCAACTGCCGCCACCGCGCGAGCAACGTGTGCCTCGAGTCGCTTGAGCATCAGGCGAGCAGTTTCATTGGCCGGGTCGATTTCCATTGCCGACCGCACTTCCAGCGAGGCTTCGCGGAGCAGTTTCTGGCTCAGACACCAGTCCGCAAGGTTGAGATGACTCCCTACCGACGGATTGCGAAGCAACTGCAGTCGTAGACTCAAATACAACTCCTCGACATCATCTGCATCCAAACGCACCTGGCTGAAAGGGATCACCACATGCCCATTCTTCGCAGAGACAAGCCAGCCAGTCGAGACCTGACGCAGACGTCCCTGCACGACCCGTCCGGTCCGTAACAGCAGGACTCGCTCTCCTGGTGACTGTTGACTGGAGTCGGCAGCAGCATGTGAATCCGGAATCAGGATCAGCGATATGGCCAGACAGCAGACCATCAGGGCTTGGATTCTATTCATCCTGTTCATCAGCAACGATTCCAGGCAAGGCCGATGAGCGGCGATTGGCGGCGACTGTGGCGACAACAGAGTCGGTCAGTTTGCGCGATACGTCGCCTTGGTAAGTAATGTCCGTGCTGATCAGACCACGGATCTGCAAGCGGGAATCGTCCAGCAGCTCATCCTGTTGCCCATCACGACTTCTCAGGCTGGCCAGCCGAGAGAAGGTCCGATCGGCGACCGAGTCACGACCATCGATCACAACATATCGATGCCAGTCGTTTGGCAACTGCTCACCAACAAAGGTGATGAGGGAAGCCCACATCGGCTCAAAACGAAACAGAGAGAACACACAGTCGTTGCAACGGACCGTTAGTCGCGACTGCCATGCCACGTGTCCTTTCGGGAGTCGCACCGAAATAAGTCCGCGCGAGTTACGAACTGTAATGCGGTCGAGCTGGAACGATCTGCTGACAGGTTCCGTATCCGGCCCAATGACAAACAGCGGGCCACCAGTCAGCTTGAGTGTGTTTGTGCAGCCAATCTCGCGGGCCGGGCTACTGAGTTCGATGGATGATTTAGTGCCGATGAGTTGGCAATCATCGAAGCTGATTCGTCCGGCCAGTGGATCGTTCGGGTCGAGCGCTTGCCACCGTAGGCCGACTGGGTGTTTAAACTCCTGAGTCGCCAGAGGCTCAACTGCATCGATCGGAGCATTACTTGCCAGCCTGGTGCCGTGAATTTTGCAGCCGGTCACCCGCAATGTTTGAGATTCGCAAATGACCGCCGGATCTGGTTCGACGAGAGCCGAAGTCGGGGGAACGAGACGCAAAGTGTGAATCAGAATCTCAACGTTCTCGAGACACAGTTCGATAGCGCGGAGCTGAAGTGGCTCGTCACGCACCATGATCTGAGCTGGAGTGCCTGGCGGACCTCTGAGAGTCAGACGAGCTCCCGACCAGACGATTGACGAGGCATCCCACGGTCCGGCGTGAGGAAAATCAATTGTTCCCTCTGCGTTTGGTTCTGGAATGGGTGATGTGGCAGCTTGTGGTGTGTCTCCGGTCTCCGGGTCGTCACCACGATGTGCTGCATTCGCATCGACCGAGCCTGATGAACTGGCGATAGCTGCATACTGGTTCTCGAACCACTCGCCGAAACGATCGATCGAAGCGGGCAGAGTTTCCCGGCCGGCAAACAGATGCAGTGATGCGAGGGCCAGCAGCACAGCCGCTGACGCCAGCGCGAGCCGGCTCGTGGTGCGGGGTCGTTGTGTGGGAGCACTGGATCGAGCCACCGGATGATGAAACTGTCCGGCAAATCCGGCCAGTACTTTGCGAGCCCGACGACCGGGTTGACCGAGTGCGGGTCGACTGATACCCGTACTTGGAGTCGCAGGGCCCGCAAGAACTTCGCGGACATGCGCTGGTCTCCTGGCGGGATCTGGCTCGGTCAGGCAGTTAATGGCCTCGGCCAGTCGAGTTGGCGTTTCGGGTGCCAGTTCGCGCACGTCAGGAATTCGCTCGGTCTGGTGGGCCGCGAGTTTTGCGAGCGGGTCACCGGTCGGATACGGTGGGCGTCCTGCGAGTAACTGCCACAGCACGCACCCGATGGCGTAGAGATCCGCAGCCACACTCGGCTGGTCGCCCGTGCCAATCAGTTCCGGAGCGATGCCGTCGTTGCGTTCGGGTTCGACGAACGCACTGATCTCGAACGTCGGACAAATCGCGAGTCGGATCCCCGAATCCACCAGGACCAACTGGCCTCCGGCGGACAGTAGCAGATTGCCTGGCCGAATTTCTCCATGCACGATTCTGCAATCGTGCAGCGCACCCACGACATCCAGTAACTGCCGTGCGATTTCCAGAACAGTACGTTCGGGAAAGCGTCCGCGTCTCAACAGCATCTGGCCAAGTGTCAGACCCTCAGCGGGACGGCTGACGATGGCCAGTCGGGTCTGCGTTCCCATTTGGGCGTTGAGACCAGTCCGTCTGCTCTCTGATCGACTCGCATCGGCTGGCAACTCACGGCATGTATGGGGAATCACGACTCCGGGATGCTGGCATCCGTGGCCGCGTTCAATCAGTCGTTGCAGCCGCTTCACCGTCGCAGTCCGTAACTCGGACGGAATCCGCACACGTTTGACGATGCACGTTGAGCGTTCGCCGGGCAGGCATGTCAGAAAAGTCTCGCTGTCAGGACCGTGGCCGATCAGATCCAGAACATTGGATGGGCCGATTTTGAGCCGATCGTGGTCAATCGCCTCGATCGACCGTGCCTGAAACGACGTGAGGACGCGACGTTGCACCAGCGCATCCAGCCAGACAGAATCGAATCCGGGCAGATCGAAGGTCAGGTGTCTTACGCGAGAGGCGCAGCGTCGCAGTTCGCGAACCGAGCAGAGCTTCTTCGACAGCAGCACCTGCTGCAGTTGTCTGGATGGAGGCTCCAGGGTGGGATTCCTTTCCCAGGCTTGGAAGCGTTGATTGGCCAGATGAGAGTTGCCGGCGGGCGCGCGACAGTGATAGGAGGGGCATGGTGGGACGAGTGTTATCCCACATCATTGAATCGACCTCAAGATGAGGCCCGTGGCGACTGACACCCGACTGCCAGGCCTCGGCTAGAGCATTTTCAGAGTTGGTTTTCGAAGACCAATTCTGAAAATGCCCTGGGCCGCACCTTGAAGGTTCACAAATAGACATATTAGTCCACACTGATGCGACGGCTCTCCTGTCAATGAAAAGGTCGCTCAGGATGCTGTGTCGTGGCCGTCACCCTCGATCCGATTGATCTCTTCCAGCATGAACCTCAGAAATGGCTCAATGTCCGTGACGATAGGAATCGTCTGGAACGAGCCACGGTCGCTGAGCTTAATGACGGTCGACGGGTTAATGTCTACGCAAACAACTTTCACCGACGCAGGCAGCAGGTTTCCCACGGCTACGGAATGCAGCATTATCGAGAGCATCAGGCAGAAGGTGACGTCACGCACGCCCTCGCGCATCTTCTGCTGAGCTTCCAGAGCATCCGTAATAACTTCCGGCAGGGGGCCATCGTCGCGGATGCTTCCGGCGAGCAGAAAATCGACGTTGTGTTTCACGCAGTCGTGCATGATTCCCGACTGCAGGATGCCTTGGTCAACTGCCTGGCGGATGCCACCGCAGCGCCGAATCGTGTTGATCGTTCTGAGATGGTGCTCGTGGCCAGCCTGCATAATGTCGCCACGTTCCAGGTGCACGCCCAGACTTGTGCCGTAGAGCGCCTGCTCGATGTCGTGCGTGGCCAGGGCGTTTCCGGCGTACAGGCGGTTGATGTAGCCTCGACGAATTAATTCACACAGATAGCAACCGCTTCGAGCTGTTACCGCTCCTCTTCCGTGAGCGTGATGATGTACTTGACCGCCATGTGATCATCCTTGATCAGGTACGGAACACAGCCTACAGAAAATTGAGACATGACGGACCACTAGTGTCTTTCCGCCGCTGCGCCGAGCGTCCGCCAGTATGCTGGCGGACAGCCGTGCCGCGACACGCTTGGGTTTTTCGGTCGAAACCGAGCTGTCCATGAATTCGAACGTCGCACTCTTCGTATCCCGTTCCTCGGGAAAGACGCGCACGCCGACGTGACCCACGATGATCTGCTGCCCGACGCTGACAGCGGTCATCGGAAGACAGCGAGACTCGTCTGCATCGGCATTCACCGTGATCCCGCAGTCCATTTCCTGATCATCGACCGGGATCCACTTTCCACCCAGTCGAACTTCCGTCCGCTGGTTTGTCGTGCTGTAGAAACCTTCGGGAAACGCGCCGGCGATATCGGCTTCGACAAGCCGGCAGTCGGTTGCAGTCACGGGCACGGCTCCGTGATCAAGCAGCTGCGCCTGAATCTCGTCGAGTCGCTCCTGCGTGTCGGCCTGGACTTCCACCAGGGCATAGCTCGGATCGCTGCGGTGTTGTCCGATGCTGATCTGCAGGATGCAGAATGAACTCTGCATCGCGGTGATACAGTCGAGAATCTTCGGCAGCAGCAGGCTGTCGATGATGTGTCCGGAAATCTCAACCTTCTCGACAGCGGAACCAGTCGATTCGTTCATACGGCACCTGCGGGTTAGTTTGGCGACGCGATTCGCTCACGTCACATTGTCCCGCGCCGTGTCCTTGTTGGGGGAGACCAGTTTTTCGTCCGTCATGGTTCTCAGAGAGCACCGACGACTTCGTTGCGGGCGTCGAAGCGCACCGGTTGCGAGTAGTGGTACACGTTGACGTCGTCACTGACCGGTGTCGGAACGCGGACAAGAAACTCGGTCCAGTCCGGTAAGTTGAAGGCTGCGAATGCCAGCTCGAAGCGTGCAAGCATGTCATCGGGATCGGCATCGAGGTCAGGCAGCAGCAAGGGACCGGTGTCAGTCTGATAGACGTTATCCCGCTCGTTGGCATTTATGGTCTTAATGGGATATTCGAGGACAGCGACATAGCGGTCGGTCTCGATTGTGGTGCGTGCGTTGAGCGGCATCCTTTCAAGTGTGGCTTCGACAATCGCTTTCGCGGAATCGAGGACCTCGCCGGGGCGTTCGACGATATCGATGCGCGTACGGTCGAACACGTCCTCATGTCGGCCGGACTGCCGGTCTGTCTGCCGGCCGCTGCCGGGTGGATACAGTTCGACATCGATTCCTGCCCGGGAGTATGTCTTCAGATTCAGAAACCCGTCTTCGGAGAAAATGGGAACGAAGTCGGCGTTCGGTTCGGTCCAGATATCCTGGTCCACGCCAACACGCTCAGTCTTGCAACTGGCTCCAAGCACGAACCTCTTCGTTCGTCCAGTGAGTTTCTCTGTGACGTCGCAGCAGCACTCCAGTTGAATGCGTGCATTGTTCAGACTGAAGGGCGGCCGATGGCTGACCGTGCCCGGTGGTTTGGTTTCGGTATCGATGCGGAACGTCAGAAACGAGCGAGAGAAATCAATCGTCATATGCGCGGCCATTATCAGTCTCCTGCCTGGACCTGATTCCCGATTGAAGCCTGTCGTGCCGGTGCGGGACGGAACTCGAGTCGCACGCAGGTACCGATGACGGGCAGCGGATTGGAAATCAATGTCGAGATCGAAATCGCAGTCTGCGTCTCCACACACTGCAATTTCATTTCAATGCGCCCGCCGATCGCGTTCACACCGCTCACACGAAATGGGCCAGCCAGCCCGTCTTCACAGGCACTGAGTTCAAACGGCCGGACGCAGCAGGGCCAGTCGGTTTGTATGCCTGACAGCCGGTCGGCGGCGGCGAACCAGTTGTATGGCCCGAGCAGCGCCGCGGCATCTCGGTCCGGTGGCTCGAAATAAAGCTGATTCACCGGACCGCTGAAGATGACTTGTCCGGCATCGAGACACACGACTTGCTCGGCAAACCGCAGTACGGAATCGGGATCGTGTGTCGAATAGACAAGTGGTCCGTCCTGTTGTGCGGTCACTTCCCGGACCAGATTCCAGTATCCGGTCGTACGCCCCGAGTCGACATGCACGAGTGGTTCGTCAAACAGCATTGCCCATGCCTCGGAAGCCAGTGTGCGGATCAGCGACAGACGCGAGCGTTCGCCCTGCGACATCCGATCCGGGCGAGCGGAAGCCAGTTCCATCACGTCGGCCAGTTGCAGCCATTCCTGCACGCTGCGGTCGATACTCGGCGCGTTGGGACGCACATGAGCAACATGTTCCGCCGCCGTGAGATGTGGCCACAGGCCATGATCCTGCGGGCTCCAGAATAAGGGAAGCTGTCCGTTGCCGGGCTGTGGCGTGAATTCGATGCTGCCTCGCGCGGGCCGCTCGAATCCGGCCAGCAGGCTGAGCAGCGACGATTTTCCCGCTCCGGAACAGCCCAGCAGTGCGGTCGGCCTGGAGCAAATCTCCAGCGAGACGTCGTTTAAACGTGAACCACCACGGCCCAGCGAGACATGGTCAAGTTTCCAGACAGCATGCGGCATTTGAGTTTGACTCATGGACGCGCCAGCCGGCGCTTCAATCGCACATACAGGCCGGGCAGAAGCCAACTCGCGACGACCATCAACATGCCGGGAACAATCACGCTGAGCAGGGCCATTATGGACAGCGGCCCGTTTCGGCCAAAGTGCATCATATCGTAAAGCCGCACCGGTAGTGGAACGACGCCCATCGAACTGCCGAAGATAGAAACGGTCGTCGGCGGGCAGAGAAAATCCGCGGCCGTCAGATTCATCATTGCCCAGTAGAAGATGACGCAGCCGGTGATGAACAGCCACTTTGCTTCCGTGGCCCACAGCAGGCGCATTCCGCGTGATGAACGCGAAGAGTCCGGCGCATGCGACAGCAGGTCAGCGAGATGTCCGTTCTCGGGTCGCCGCCCTGTGCCGATCAGCAGTTGCACAAGCACGGCTCGCGGCAGTGCGAACAGCGTCAAAGCAAACACGGCCGGGAATATGGTTGAACGCAGCGGCTGCAGCGACGGAATCTGAATTGTCACCAGGATCGCCATGCAGACGACCAGTGAGCCAGCCAGCCCCGGAGCCATGCACATCCAGAACGCTGCAACACGAGTCAGTCGCCCTGCCGGGGAGTCCGTGCCAGACGAAGATCGATGTGAAACGTAATGCAACAGAATGCGAGAGAGTGACAAAGCCAGAATAGCAGACCCGGCACCCAGAACGACAGCCGCAGACAGGTCCAGCGCACACGACTGGATCAGTACAGGGTTCTGCGCCAGAGACTTGATGCTGTTGATGCCACTGACAGCGATCAGTCCCAGCGGCGTAACCCACAAAACAAGAAACGCAAGCGCCGCGACCACCCGGCCGACATGCACTGAGCCGCGAGGTGGCAACTCCAGACTCTGCCAGCGCGCAGACTGCGAATTGCCGACTCGCAGACAGAACTGAATCAGAGGGACCAGCACCAGAAACTCGATCGCGATGGGACGAAGCATGCGTTGAAAAGTCTCACCGGGTTGCAATTCGACCGTTTGAGAATCGAACAGGTGGACGGTCCATGCCGGAATCTGCATAAGTGACGCAATCTCGAATTCCTGGAAGACGAGCAGGAACACGACGCCGGCCACCGGCAGCTCTCGCAGCAGTTCGCCACGCAGACGGATGCCTGTAGCGCGTAGCCGGTTACGACG
>CAYSJO010000047.1:0-1581 GCA_964431285.1 uncultured Planctomycetaceae bacterium | reverse complement strand
GACTCCATCAAAGACGAATGGAACAAGGCTCACCTGACTCATTGCCGGACGATGTCGGATGCTCGTAAGCGAGTGGTCCGTACCCGGTCGAAGGATGCCGACTGGCTGGCGAACTGGCGGGATGCTGTCGCGCGTGCGGGTCAGTCGTCGTTCTGCCGTGGTGAGAATGACCGGGGATGGGTTGCCAATATCTCCTGGTTCCTGAAACCCGACACGGTCACGAAGTTGCTCGAAGGGGAATACGACGACCGGCGGAATGGGAAGGCGAACGGCGACGCGGAAGCCGCGCGCATCATGCAGGAACACACTGCGGGTGTTCTGGCTGAAAGGCGGGCTCAAGGTGGGGGTGCCTGCTAATGATTTACACCGACGACGAGCTACGCATCACTCGCGCAATGATTGGGGCTGGCGACAAAGAAGTTGTCGGGGCCATCCTGCAGGACGACTCAGCACTTGAAACCGTCGCGGCCGTCATCGAACCGAGACACATCGGCGACTACAAAGCCAGGACCGTCTACGAGGTCTGTCTGAGGCTCTGGAAGGCTGGCAAACCGGTTCGGGCTGAAAGCGTCGCCCCGCTGGTTGCATCGCAGGACGTGACAGCAGAAGACATCCTCGAACTGCTGGAGTGCACGACGGGTCTGCACGTGGACTATTACGTGCGGCGGGTTCTCGATTCGTGGAAGGCTCGCGAGTTCGTACACAGTGCGCGGCTGGCTCATGAGAAGCTGACGGCTCCCGAACGCGACGTTGATGAAGTCATTCACGGGCACATCAGAGAACTGGAGTCTCTCACCAGCGGACAAGCGGTGTCGGATGGTCACATCGGCGACCATCTGCTGACTCTCGCCGATGAACCGGAAACGGAACGCCTGCCGACTGGGCTGGATGACCTCGATGCGTTGCTCAGTGGTGGATTCGTGCCGGGGCAGTTGATTGTCATCGGCGCGAGGCCCAGTGTGGGGAAGACGGCTCTGGCTGCAGGGATGGTTCTGTCCGCTGCCGAGCGAAGTTTGCCCGTTCTGTTCCTGTCATTCGAAATGTCGTCGCGCGAGATGACCGAACGGTTTCTGAGTCAGGCGGGGCTGCGGGGTCTCGCGGATACCGACGGGGTCAACCGACTGTCGAGTCGACCGCTCTATCTGCTGGAGTCCGCAGGCTGGAGTATCGCCAAAGTTGAGTGTGAGGCGCGGCGGTATTCACGGCGGCACGGCGTGCGTGTGCTGGTCGTCGACTACTTGAGTCTGGTTCAGCCACGCGACCGGCGACTGCCACGACATGAGCAAGTGGGAGATTTCTCGCGTTCGCTGAAACGACTGGCCCTGCAATGCAATCTGGCTGTCATCGCCGCGCAGCAACTAAATCGAGACATTGAAAAACGGGACTCCGGACGTCCCCGCATGAGTGACTTTCGTGATAGTGGCGCGGTTGAGCAGGACGCTGACATTCTCATTGGTCTCGAACGCCCGATTCGACCAGATGAAGGTGACCGGACACGGGGAACTCTACACGTGTTGAAACACCGAAATGGCGAGACGGGTGAACTGGCTATCGGATTCGACCCACAACGGCGGCTCTTTC
>CAYSJO010000046.1:0-20493 GCA_964431285.1 uncultured Planctomycetaceae bacterium | reverse complement strand
ACCGGCGGATCGGCGGTTAGCCGAGTGACGATCTCGGAGCCAAGCCCGTCGATGTCCATTGCGGAGCGCGAGGCGTAGAACCGCAATGTTTCGCGAAGTTGAGCCGGACAATTCGGATTCTGACATCGGATGTAGACGCCGTCCTCGTCCTGAACGGCTTCCGAGCTGCACTCGGGACAGTGCGTCGGGAACTCGAACGCCTGCTCAGTCCCATCGCGAAGATGTTCCTCAACACGGACGACGTGTGGGATGATCTTGCCGGCCTTCTCGACAACGACCTGGTCGCCGATCCGCAGTCCCAGTAACTCAATCTGGTCGCGGTTGTGCAGGCTCGATCGCGATACCGTCGTCCCGGCGATCTCGACCGGTTCCAGGTGTGCCACCGGCGTCAGCGCCCCGGTCTTACCAATCTGAATGGAGATGTCGAGCAGTCGCGTGACGGCTTCGTACCGCTCCCACTTGTAGGCAATGACCCAGCGCGGGGCCTTGGTCGTCTGTCCCAGCGTCTGTCGCTGAGCGAATTCGTTGACCTTGATCACTAGGCCGTCGACTTCGAAATCGAGTTCCGGCAGTAACTCCATCATGCTCTCGCTATGTGCGATCAACGCGTCCATGTCTGGAAACGGAGCAGTTCCGGGGCTCGTCGGCACGCCGAAATCTCGCACTGCCGTCAGATAGTCCGTGTTGCGTTCGAAACTGATACCTTCGCTGTACCCGATGCCGTGCGCGAAGAACCGCAGCCGACGATCGGCACAATTCTGTGGGTCCAGACTCTTGAGTGCCCCGGCCGTTGCATTCCGAGGATTTTTGAACGGTTCTTCTCCGGCCTGCTCCTGAGCGGCGCGAATGCGTGCGAAGTCCGAATTGGCGATATAGGCCTCGCCGCGGATCTCCAGAACGGGTGGCGGGTTGTCTGTATTCAGCCGAAGCGGGACGCCTCCAATGGTGCGTGCGTTGTGCGTCACATCGTCGCCCATGCGTCCGTCTCCGCGCGTGACGGCCTGCGTCAGACGTCCATTCTCGTAGATCACTGCCAGCGCGCAGCCATCTATCTTGTATTCCAGCATGTACTCGGGTTGCGAACCGAGAGCCTCACACACGCGTTTGTCGAAACTGCGTACGTCCTCCTTTTTCGAGTCCGGGTCTTCGATCGAGTAGACATTGTCGATCGAAATCATCGGCACACGATGCGTGACGGTTGTGAAGCCCTCAACGGGCGTGCCGCCCACCTTGTGGCTTGGGCTTTCAGGCGAGTCGTATTCCGGATGCTCCGACTCAAGTTGCTCAAGCTGTTTCAGCAGGCGGTCGAAATCGAGGTCGCAGATCTCGGGAGTG
Organism: uncultured Planctomycetaceae bacterium; assembly: GCA_964431285.1. Lineage (GTDB taxonomy): Bacteria > Planctomycetota > Planctomycetia > Planctomycetales > Planctomycetaceae > CAUZFZ01. The sequence continues at coordinate 19,158 of CAYSJO010000046.1, read as the reverse complement.
GCGTCGACGTAATACAGCCGGTTGTGCCGCTCGATGTCTCGGCGAAGTGTTTCGATCTTCTTCAGGATCGTGTCTGTCATGATCGTTCCGGAGCCGATTGCTGGTGTGTTCCATTGAGCGGTCTCCAACCATCGCGACTGGGCATGGGGAGTCTGGTCTGACGCGACACTGTATTGCAAGTTGCCTCGGTCAGATGCGAGCCCCTGGCCGAAGCGTTTGCTTTGCACATTGCTCGCGTGCGAGGACATGGCTTCGATATCGTGATCGCATGACAGACGAACCGCGCGAACTCTTCAACCTCGTCAACGAGCACGACGAAGTGATCGGCGAGGCCTTTCGGGCCGACGTGCATGCGCAAGGGCTGCGGCACCGCGCCGTCAGCATTTTCGTATTCAACAGTGCTGGCCAACTGCTGATGCAGCTTCGATCGGCGACCAAGGACGAGTACCCGTCGTGCTGGACGTCGTCATGTTCGGGGCACGTGGATGCCGGCGAGGACTATGACACCGCTGCCCACCGGGAACTCATGGAAGAGTTGGGGCTTTCCTCGCAACTCGAGTACCTGACGAAGTTGCCGGCCAGGCCAGAGACGGCCAACGAATTCACCGTCCTCTATCGCACAACAGCGGACGAGATACCGGCGCTGCATCCGGAGGAGATCGAGCGGGTCGAATTTGTCGACATCGACGACGTGACCCGGCGCGTCGAGCAGAGGCCAGACGACTACACGCCGCCGTTTCGCTCACTGCTTGAATGGTACGTGCGGAACAACGCCTGAGTTGTTCACCCGCGTCCGCCTTCGCAGCACGTCTCACAGATCGTATGGCATTGCGCGCACTGCAGCTTGTGGCGACGTTCAATCAGCGCTCCACCGCACACAGGGCAGCCGGGTCTGCTGTCCGTGTTTTCAGGCGGTGCCGTACAAACCTGTTTGGTGTCATCGTTTGAACTGGCGATGAGATTGACCTCCTTGAAGTGCGCGTCCGAGCAACGTACTGGAAAGTGTGCCACTGGTTCTGCCAGTGTATCGAGCACAACGAAATCAGATGCACCGGGACACTGGCGGAGCCCGTGGCACACAACTGGATTTGAGCGACACGTCATTCGCCCGGCAAGCTTGCAGACCAACCCGGGACCCGGTCAGATGCGACGCGAGGTACATAGCTGGTCTACGGGATTCGCTTCAAGGGGGAATCAGAATGCGACCGCTCACCGCGAGAGTACTTGCTGCAGTCGCCACGCTGCTGGCAATGGAGAACGGGGTCAAGGCCCAGGACTCGTTGACCGACCGCGTTGGTGTGAAACACGGAATCTGCGTGCTGGTCGGGGCAGACCTGACATCCGCCGCGACCGACCTGGCGCAGAAGACAGAACTCACGATCGTGATCGAATCACCCGATTCGGACGACGTCCGTAATGCCCGTCAACAACTGGATGCGGCAAAGCTGCTCGGCAGCCGCGTCTATGTCCGATTGCTGGAAGACCGACGTCTGTCGCTGGCAAACGACCTGGCCGGTGTCGTCTACGTCAAATCGTTGAACGACACATTGCCTGACCGCGAGGAACTGCTGCGGGTCGTTCATCCGCGCGGGCGGTTGCTGGTCGGCGATGAGGTCATCGTGAAGCCCGTGCCGACTGGAGCTGGCGACTGGACGCATCCGTATCACGGAGCCGACAACAATCCGCTGGCGGAAGACGCGATTGCGCGAGCTCCGTATCTGACGAAGTTTCTGGCCGCTCCGTATTACGGACCGATGCCGGAAATCACGCTGTCTGCCGGCGGTCGGCTGTTCAAGGCCTTCGGGCACCTGGCGTTCAAGGAACGTGAATGGCCAATGGTTGGCAAGCTGGTCGCCATGAATGCCTACAGCGGCGCCATCGAATGGCAACGCGACATGGCGCCGGGCTTCATGATCCACCGCAATACGATCATCGCCACTCCCGACACGCTGTACCTCGCCGATCACCTGTCGCTCAAACTGATCGACACAGCCACCGGCGAGATTCGCGAAGAGATCACCATTCCCGACACAGTCGCGACCGACGGCCCGGTGTGGAAATGGATGAATATCAGAGACGGAGTTCTGTACGCGCTGCTCGGCGAAGAAGAACAATTGCATGCGGTCCATCGCGGTACGCGAGGAGAACGCGGCTGGCCATGGACAACGGTTAAGAAGACTTACGGCGACGCGGCGAAGTCCTGGGGCTTCGGTCGCACAGTGCTCTCGATGGATCTTAAGACGCGCGAGATCAACTGGGTACAACAGGAAGAGGATCCGATCGACAGCCGAGCGATGTCGATGAGTGGAGACCGGCTGTTCATTTACAGCCATGAAAAGTTTCTGGCGGCACTCAACGCGGATGATGGCAAGGATGTCTGGCGGACGGACAGCGCCGCCATTCTGGAAGCAATTGGCGAACATGACCCGGCCGACAATCCGCGACTGGGTTACTCAACAAGTTCGTACATGAAGAGCACTTCGGAAGCGCTGTTCTTCGCTGGGCCTCAGCGTCGAAAGTTGGTGACCGTTTCCGCGGAGACCGGGCAGTTGCTGTGGTCTTATCCGGGTGGAAACATGCAGTTGATCGTCCGTAATGACGGCCTGTACGCCATGGGCCGCATGGAGACGAGTAAGCAGTTCGATCCGCTGACCGGTGAGATTCTGGCGGACCTGCAGTGCTTCCGTGGCAACTGCACGCGCGCGACGGGGACGGCGGACAGCATCTTCACTCGCGGGTATCGACACACTGGGACCATGCGCTTTGACGTGACCACCAGTCAGCCGCAGCGTCTGCCTGCAATGCGACCGGCGTGTCAGGACGGCGTGCTCGCGGCCAATGGACAACTCTACTGGGGCCCGTGGATGTGTGACTGTAATCATTCGCTGGTCGGAGTCATCAGTCTGGCTTCGGCCGGGAAATTCGACTTTTTTCAGCCGGCCAGCGACGCAGGAAATCTCAAACCCGGCACCAGCATCGAAGAATCCAGACGCCATATCACGGCCGACGATCGCGACTGGCCGACATACCGGCGAGACAACCGTCGTTCGGCATCGACTCCGGTCGACGTCCCCGCGCAGGTCAAAATCGGATGGCATTACCAGGCTCGTCGTGACATCACTCCGACACCGGCAATCGCGGTCAGCGGTCTGGTCTGCTTCAGCGGAACGGACGGGATTGTCCGATCGCTGGATGCGGACTCCGGTGAGCGTCGGTGGTCCGCTTATACCGATGGGCGACTGTATTACCCGCCGACTTTCGGTAACGGTCTGATCTACGCTGGCTCGGCTGACGGCTACGTTTATGCCTTCGAATCCGGCAGCGGCGTCGAGGCCTGGCGTTTTCGAGCCGCACCCGCCGAACGTCGCATTCCCGTTTACGGACAGTTGTCGTCCACATGGCCGGTCGGCAGCGGCGTGCTGGTGGAAGACGGGATCGCTTATGCCGCTGCGGGCATTGCCTGCCATGACGGCACGCACATGTACGCTCTGAATGCCGGCACGGGGAACATCGTGTGGCAGAACAACAAGTCGTCAAATCTCGGTGGTGACAACGACCTCACGGGAGTCAGCGTGCAGGGACATCTGCTGCTGCACGACGGACGCATCTATATGGCCGGCGGCAACGTGGTTTCTCCTGCGATGTACGACGCAGAGACTGGCGAATGCCTCAACAAACTCACAGGTGCGCCGTCCACGCCAGATGACAAGCCGCCTGAGTCACTCGATAAGCACTGGCAGATGCAGCGATCTTCGCGCGGCAGCGAACTGTTCCTCTCGGGCAATGGAGTCACTGCGGGCGGACGTATGTTGTACTCGCAGAAACAGGACGGGATCGCTTCAAGATACAACGCCAACTACGCGCTCCAGTCGGATCGGGCAGGGCTGGTGATCCGCGGCAATGCTGAGATGATTCAACGAGTCGATCCGTCCAATAAGACGTCGCAGGGTAAGCCGAATGTGCTCTGGCAACGCAACTGGTTTGCGACGACTGACGCGATCGTAACTGCGGGCAATGCGGTTGTGGTCGCCGGATTGATTCCGGACACATCACAGGACCGCGACATCGTTCCGGCCATCCTGGCTCTGAACATTGACGACGGTACAGTCCTGTGGAGCCACCGTTTGCCCGAACGCGTCATCAAATGGGGACTGGCCATCGATCGTCAGGGAGCCGTGCTCGTCTCACTCAGCAACGGCGATCTGGTCCGGCTCGTTGCCGCCGAGTAAGAGAGTCTTCATACAAGCCTGAATCGCCAAAACCCCGAAGAATGCTCAGCCAGTGGCCAGGCTTTCGTCGGGGTTTTCAGTTTTCTGTCAGGTCGGTGTTTCGTGCGCAAACCGGATGGCTGTACCGCTCACCGGGAAGCGTCCGCTTATTTCTTGCGGTGGCGGATCTTGCTGCGCGCGCGGCGCTTGCGGCTCCCGATTTTGCGTCTTCCTTTTCCGGTCTTCTTGTTTCCCATAACTGAGGGGGCTCCGATCGAAACTGACTTTGAGGTCGTTGGTTGAAGTTTGGGGCGAAACCCGAACTCTATCCAGGTATCGGCCCGTCTGCAACGGGCTCTGAATGATCCATCTCGCCCGCCGATTCCAATCGTCACAAATGCAGGCAGTCACAGGGATTCCAGGGATTCGCTTACGACAAAGTCCTTGCGGGAATCACGCTGTAACCGAGCTGCGACGACATCGGGATCGTGATCAAACAGTGCCAGCCAGCCGCTGTCGGCGATCTGCCCGAGTAACTCGGCCTTAATCCGCCGCGTCTGCAGCAGGTGAGTATCGTAGGACAGGCACCACAGCACGGGCAGGTGCCGCCATGTTGGACAGATGTCGGCCAGATACACGGCCGTCTGGTCATCACTTTCGAGAATAATGACCTGATGGCCCTGAGTGTGTCCGCCCGTCACAAAGACCCGCATGCCTGACCCGACACCGCGGTTGCTGTCGATCAACGTCAGCTGTCCGGAATCCCGCAGCGGCAGCAGATTGTCGAGTGAATAAGCAGCCCGCAGCTCGGGGTAGCCCGCAGTTGCCGAGACCCACTCCTCGCGCTGCACAACGTACTCGGCATTGGGAAACGTCGGAACAAGCTGACCTTCGGCATCGAATCGAGTTGCGCCCCCAGCGTGGTCGAAATGCAGATGCGTCAGCACAACCTGATCGATGTCTTCAACGGTCAACTCCGCGGATGCAAGATTCTCAACGAGTGGATCACCAGGCTGAGCGGACAGACGGCCTCGCTCCTTGTCGGTGAGCTTCGATCCCGCGCCTGTGTCGATCAGAATGTTGCGATCGCCGGTCTGGACCAGCAGGCAATTCGTGTCCTGCGGAATGCGATGCTGCTCGTCCGTTGGAAAGTTGCGTTCCCATAGCGGCCGTGGCACGACGCCAAACATCGTGCCACCGTCGATCCAATAGGTGCCGCCGGAAATCGTACGAAGCGTCAGGCTGCCAAGTTGCATGGTTCGGTCCGATCAGTTGATGCTGTCCGCTTAAGCAAGCTGGGACCGCACGACACGCAGGATCTCCTCGCCAACCTCTTCAATTGACCGCAGGCGGTCACCGTCGAGCAACTGGACAGTGCGCCAGGAAGAATCGCCGGCTGCCGCATCAAGATACGCCGTACGTACGGCATCGAGATAGTCTCGGTCGGCCTCTTGGAGATCAGCCTGCCGATCCGTGTAATCGCGTTTCGCCTTGCGGGCGATCAGCATCTGAGCTGTTTCGGCCGGCAGGTCCAAGTGGATAACCGTCTCTGCTCGCGGAAGCTGAAAAACGTCGTATTCGACTGTTTCGATCCACTGCTGCAGTCGCTGTCGCTCTTCACCGGTGCGTTTCGCGCCCTGATGTGCGACGTTGGATGGCACATATCGATCGGATACGACCACATCGCGCGCAGACAGCAACTCGATCAGCATCGCCCGCGATTCGAATCGGTCGGCTGCGTACAGAGTCGCGGCCAGATGCGGATCGACTTCGTTCAGTTGTCCGAATTCGCCATTCAGAAACCGGCCGATCGTGTGCCCGAAATGCGTTTCGGAATAGCGAGGAAAACTGATCAGCTCGGAACTCAGGCCGTCCTGCAGCAGTTGCCCATGAAGACGTCGGGCCTGTGTGCCTTTTCCGGAACCGTCAATGCCTTCAATCGCAATCAGCACGTTCGAATCCAGTTTCTGCAGAAGCTGCGACGTTGCTTTAGAGATCCAGCTCAGCGACGTTCGTGTCGACGGTGTCTTCGGACTTCAGCAGGTCGATAGCTTCCTGTGTGGTAGCTGCGTGCGCGAAGTAGCTCAGCATGCGGCTGGCCGACAACACATCCTCGACACCTTTCGTCAGACAGCACAGCACAAGCTGCCCGTTAATCCGATGGAGCTTGCGGTGCAGCGTGATGATTTTTCCAACGACAGAACTCGTGATGTACTGCACACCGGTCAGATCGAGTACGACCTTGCTGAATCCGTACTGATCGACAACCGCGAACAACTCGTGCCCGAGTTCTTCGATGTTTTCCTCATCGTTGATCTGCGCGATACCCACCATGGCGACCACGACATCATCGTGTTCGGCGAGTGTTAAGTATCGCTGATTGAATTCCGACAGCCCCATTTGTTGTCCCAGGTCTCAAAGCCCAAATCTGAAAAACGGTCCTTTGCAACTCTCAATCGTGGGCAGAATTGCAGCGAACGAAAAGGCACCCGCGGGAATCGTCAAACTGGGCCGATGCCCCGGCGGCTGGCAGTCAGTCGGTCACTTGCCGCTGACTCACCCCGAGCCACCACGAATTCGCCAATATCGGCAGCCGTTCCGGGAAGCTCCACAGGAGCGTATCGGCGATCAGTACCGCGAACCAGACCGGGGCGTTCGTTCGACTCTCGTTCGATCAGGACTTCGAGGTCTGTCCCGAGTAGTGACGCATAGAAATCCTCGGCCAGGTCGCGTTCCAGCTCGCTGAGGATTCGAACACGATCCCTGCGGACCTCTGGAGCAACCTGATCAGGAAACGTGGCGGCGGGAGTGCCTTTTCGCTGGCTGAACGGGAACACGTGAATCTTCATGAATCGAGCCCGGCGGCATGTTTCCAGCGTCTGTTCGAATTCATCGTCCGTCTCGCCGGGGAAACCAACAATCACGTCGGTTGTGAAGGCCGGGTTGTCGAGTTGCTCGCGCATCTGCCCCACTCGGTCTAGGAATTTCTGGACGGAATACCGTCGCCGCATGCGGCGCAGCACGGATTCCGAACCGCTCTGCAGTGCCGGATGGAATTGTGGGCATAGGTGTTCACAGTCGGCCGCCGCGGCGATGAAGTCATCGTTGACTTCAACCGCTTCGATGCTCGACAGCCGCATTCGCCAGTCGCCAGGAATCCGGTCGAGGTGCCTGAACAGATGCCACAGCCGGAACGGCGGCTTTCCGGACTTGCCACGAGTCGTATCCACTCCGTAGTGGCCGACATGAATCCCAGTCAGAACGATTTCGCGGTAACCATTGTCTATCAGTCGCCGCACCTCGGCCGTAATGTCTTCCGGTGAACGACTCTGCAGGCCCGGGCGGACGGATGGGATGATGCAGTACGTGCAGCGCAGAATGCATCCATCCTGAACTTTGACGTAGGCCCGCTTGCGGCCACTGAATTCACTGATCCCGTCGGGAATATCGACGACTCCGAGTCGATCGAGCACGTCTGGGAGCTCGCGCTTGTCACGGACGATCTCGAAAACGCTCGGCAAATCCTTGAGCGCTTCGGGCTCACGCGTGGCGTAACAACCCATGATGATGGTTCGCGTCCCCGGATTCTTGCGGCCCAGCCGGCGAATCAACTGGCGGCCCTTCGAATCCGCTTCACCCGTGACGGTGCAAGTATTGACGACGCACAAGTCCGCCGCTTCGTCTTCCGCCGCTTCGCGAAAGCCGTTTTTCTGCAGCGCCTCTTTAACGAGCTGCGTCTCGTACTGATTGACTTTGCAACCCAGAGTCACAAGTCGGCAGGTTCGCTCGATCATCGTTTGAGTGGGAATCGTATGTGATGTGGTGCGGGAGGACAGAAACAAGTCACGCACTATAGCTGCGTCCAGGACCCGCATCGAGTACCTGGGTTGCCGGTCGTGTTCGCCATGCCGAGATCGCGCAGTCGCTCGCAACATCTGGAGTTGTCAGAATTCACATGAGTGAGAACTAACGGCACATTCCAACTGTAAGGAACTTCATCATGGCCGACATCGCACCCGTCCCGCCCGGATTCCGGACCGTCACCCCGTATCTGATCGTGCCATCGTCCGCCGATGCACTGGATTTCTACGGCAAGGCCTTCGGAGCACAGGAACGACTTCGAATGAAAGGCCCCGGCGGCAGCACTCTCCACGCCGAAATGCAGATCGGAGATTCCATCGTCATGATAACCGACGAGTGCGAGTCGTTCGGGTTGCAGTCCCCGCTGAGCCTTGGCACGTGTTCCTGCGTGACGCACCTGTACGTTGACGACATGGAGGCCGCGTTTGTTCGGGCGACTGAAGCGGGTTGCGAGACACTCGCCCCACCCATGGACATGTTCTGGGGAGACCGCTTCTGTAAGGTCAAAGATCCGTTCGGGCATCAATGGAGCATCGCAACGCGCAACGAACAAGTGTCGCCAGAAGAGATGGCCAAACGGCAGCAGGAAATGGTGGAGCAGATGCAACAGGGTGGACCTTGCGAAGACGGTTCGTAGTAACCGCATTTATGCGGTTTTTCGTGTCACGCGAGCACATCAAACTCGCGCAGCATTTCGACAGTGTCCTCGAGCGGCAGTCCGATCACGTTGCTCAGGCTCCCGTCGACGTGCGTCACGAGCACACTCCCGGCCCCCTGAATCGCGTATCCCCCAGCCTTTCCGCGTGGCTCCCCAGTGGCGATGTACCAGTCCAGCCAGTCGTCGATTTCGCCGCGAATCGTCACAAACGTCCGACAAGAGCAAAACTCGCTGGTGTAATTCCCGTCCGGGTCGGTCTTCGAAATCGACAGGCCGCTCATAACAGTGTGAATGCGGCCTGCCAGGCAGTCGCGGAACCAGCTTCGTACGACACACTCCCAATCGTTTTCTGGCGGCTGGCCCAACGCTCGCAGGCATCCTTCATCACCACTGGCAATGATCGTGGTGTCGGCACAGATGACGACCCGAGGGTCGGACGCGGTCTGTCCTTCACCGGGATTCGGTTGACCTTCAAGCTGGTTTAGGACGTCGCGCGTCTTCACAGCGACGATTTCGCGCAGTCGATCCGCGAACTCGTTGATTGTGCTGACGCCATCGAATCCGGCTTCGTCCGAATTCTGCGGCGGACAGACAGTGATGTGGTCCGGCGGCACGATCGTTCGCAGCAGATCGAGCCGCTGGGGTGATCGTGAACCGAGAATCACGGGGCTGGAACTCAATCCGGCCGCTTTCGATCTCGAGCCAGTCACGGACGTTGTTCCGTCGCTGGAGCAGTTGGATGCCAGGGCTGTGGACCGTCCGGCGTGATCGGTTGCAGGAATTTCGCATCCACATCGCGATACCACGTGTGCAGGCGGCCGCGCATGGAGGCGACGCGCTCGGTCATCTGTTCGGCCAGATCGGTTCGCTCACCGATGTCTTCGCGCAGATTGAAGAGATGGACACGACCGTCCTCGAAGCGTTCCACGAGTTTGTAGTCGCCTTCGCGGACCGCCCCGCCAGGAAAGCCACCCTGGTTCGAATAGTGCGGATAGTGCCAGTACAGCGACTCGCGGCCGAGCGATTCGCCACCCTTCAGTAATGGGACAAGACTCACTCCATCGAGGTGCTGTTGCGGCTTCGCGTCGATCCCGGCAAGTTCGAGCATCGTGGGATAGAAGTCCGTGCTGATGACAGGCTGGTCGGACACGCTGCCGGGCTCGGTGACGCCTGGCGCTCGAATCAGGAACGGTTCGCGAATGCCGCCTTCGTACAGCCAGCCCTTGCCTCCGCCGAGCGGCAGATTTGATGTTGGTGAGCCCTCGGAAGTGGATAAACCGCCGTTGTCGGACATGAAACAGATGACTGTGTTCTCATACAGTTCAAGCTGCTTCAGTTTCGACACAACGCGACCGACAGCCGTGTCCATGCTCTCGACCATCCCGGAATACACCGGATGTTTCTGCAGCGTTCGTACCTTGCGAGGCGGTGCGTTTGGCCAGACCTGTTCCTCGTCTCCGAACTCGGGTTTGCCATCCAGCGGTTCACCCTTCTCGCGATATTTCGCGACAAGTTTCTGCGGCGACTGCAATGGCGTGTGGACGGTGTAAAACGAGAAGTACACCAGGAATGGGTCATCCCTTAGTTCCTTAATCACGCCGACGGCATCATCGGCGAGTCTCGCTGTCAGGTGTTCGCCCTTCGGTCCGTCCTTCAGTCGCGGGTTGCTGTAGGGTGAAAAATAGCTGCGCGGTGCCCCGCGAACATGTCCGCCGAAGTTGAACTCGAAGCCCTGACGGTCCGGCCAGAACTCCTCAGTCGGTCCCAGGTGCCACTTACCGAGAAAGGCTGTCCGGTAGCCGGCCTGTTGCAGAGACTCGGCGAGTGTTGTCTCGCTCAGGTCCATGCGGTTATGCAGCGGAGCCGGCTTGAAGCGTCCCGACCGTGCGCCTGAGAAGAAGTTTGTGGCATCGACACGCGACGGATATTTCCCCGTCATGATGCTGTAGCGTGTCGGGCTGCAGACCGGATTCGCGGCGTATCCATCGGTGAAACGCATCCCGTCAGCGGCCAGTTTCGCGACATTCGGCGTTTCGTAAAACGTATTCGGATTGTTGGGACTGATATCGGCCCAGCCCAGATCGTCGACCAGAAAGAACACAAAATTCGGCCGTGCGGCCTTCGCTGGCTGCGATATGACGAAGACGCGCAAAAGCAGGGCGCGAAGTGGTCTCATGAAGTCAGTCTCCCGGGTTGTCGCTGGAATGCCAAACGCGAGTGGCAACGGACGCCGACTGTGTGAACGAGGAGCTCCAAACAGTCGTAATCAGTCCATTCCGTCGCCGCAAGCGGCCGGTTGACGCTTAAGTGGCACGGCTCCATAATCGCCGCTTCGATTCACAGGCTGGCTTTCGATTAAACGGGAGTGCGAGCCTGCCTCCGAGTGTGGTGGTGGCTGTGTGAACCGGGTCAGACGGGAAACCGAGCAGCCCTAAGCGTAAGCGCCAGGTGCATGAGGAGGCAGGTTCCTGCTCCCGTTTTTCGTGCGCGAGTGGATTCCCGGCGGGAGATCAGACGTGGAGACCGACTACGAAAAAGGCTACGCCCAGTTTGCTCGCATGGTCGGTGAGGAAAACATCGAAGCCCTGACGGCTCGCTTCCGAGCAGTGTGTCCTGACTTCGAAACCGAAGTCGTGTCGGTTGTCGGCGGCAGAATCTGGACGCGCGAAGGAATCGACCTGAAAACCCGATCGTTGTGCAGCATCTGCGTTCTGGCGGCGCTCGGGCGTAACAACGCTCTGAAGTTGAATCTCAAAATGGCCCTGCGAAATGGCGCAACGATCGAGGAAATCTGCGAAGCCATCTTTCAGGTCGCCGTCTACGCCGGCTTCGCAGCGGCGTGGGACGCGCTGGAGAAGCTTGAGGAAGTCCGTGCGGAAAACAAGCAGCCAAGTCACGATGAATCCTGATCGCTCTGTCACGAGCCGGCCCTGCAACAGCCTGCGAATCGAGCACGAATCAAGAGTCGCCCGGCCGAACATCGCGACAACCGCAAACGCGCTGACGACGGGCCGCAAACCGCCACAATCGGACGCTCGTGTCAATCACGCCCGGGTTGGCATCGACTTTCACAGAAGTCCGCGAGCGGTTTCGACTGATTCCGACCACCCTCCGAATACCGTGTATTTCTTGCACAGGTAGGGTTTTTTGTAGCGTTCGACACACCCCTCCAATTTGCCAGTGACCTTCGTCACAGATCAGAGGTGGTCTGCTCATGTCATCCGTCGCGACAACACTCGATGTCAACGAGCCAAAAGTCACACTCGGCAAACGCATCTCGCTAATGAACGTGCGCTGGTATCGACTCGTGCTCGCCGGGCTCGTGATTCTGTGCGGCGGTGTTTTCATGGTCTGGGAAAGCATCGACACGCAACGCGTGGAACATGTCAGCCTGGTCGCTCTGGAATCCGGCAGGATGCCCACAGCAAAGATGGTGAAGGTCTCGGGGCATCTGTTGAAACCGGAATCCGCGTGGTTAAGTGACGCCGCCATCGAGCACGCATTCGTCCCAATCGTGTCCGTCAACTGGGCACCCGGTGATCCGGTCGCTGCAGTCGCATGCATGAGCGACCGCGAGTACGACGAATTGCCAGAGTTCGCGCCGATCGAAGGTCTGGTCAAGACGTTTCGGCTGGACAGCGAGATCAAGCGATTGATCGAACAGGTCGAACCGCACGTGACGCTCGCCGACTCGTACATCCTGACCGAGCACGGTGCGAATCCACAGATGATGCGCCGATTCGGAGTGGTCGGGGCTGGCATTGGAATCGTCCTGCTGGGAATCGCAGTCTCGATCCTGTACTCGGAGGGCGAGCCCAAAGTCGACGAGTTCGCTGGAGACCGCGCCTTGCGAGCAGCAGTTGGGCCGGACAACTCAAGGATCGCGGCTGCGGCAGCAACGCGCGACATGAGCGACTGCGACGACGCCGTCCGACAGTGGTGCCAGCAACGCGGATTCAGTGGTTATCAGGAACGCTGATCCTGCTGCTATCCAAAAGCGAGGAGTACCACTCCGCAGACCATTGCGCCCGCCGCAATGATGCGCCGTCGAGAGTGTGCCTCTCCAAGAAAACGGGCGCCCAGTACGGCTCCAATCAGAATGCTGATCTCTCGCGACGGTGCCACCGAGCTGAGCGGTGTGAACGACATTGCCGTCAGCACCAGGATGTATGACAGCGGTGCCAGAATCGCGACTCCGACGACTTCTATTCGATGATCTCGCCAGACGCGGTGTACATCGTCCCGGTGAGCCATAGCATGGGGAGTCAGCATCAGACAGACGCCGAAATTCGTGAACAGCTCCAGCAGAATGGGCGGCACGTTAATTTCGCTGACCGTGTATTTATCCCACACGCTATAGGTGGCGATGCAGACGCCACACAGGATTCCCCACTTGATCGCGTCCCGCGTTTCCCCATCACGTTCGCGAGGCCCACGTCGCCAGGTCAGGAGCAGCACACCTGTGACGACGAATACAAGACCCACGATCGTTCGGCTCGACGGCCGCTCATTGAGGATCACAACCGCCAGAATCGTCGAGAGTGTCGGACCCGTCCCTCGAGCCAGCGGATACACGAGCGATAGATCGCCGGTTCGATAGCCTCGCTGCAGCACGACGAAATACAACACGTGCAGAACGGTCGTTCCGCACATAAACCAGAATCCGGTCCACCCGAAATCCGGCTTCTGAGTGAACCAGACGTAAGCAGCGACCGGCCACAGGATCGCGGACCCGCAGGCCGTAAACAACCAGACGAAAACGGAGCCGCCACCGCCGGCTCGCTTGGCCAGCAGATTCCACACTGCGTGAATGAACGCGGAACTCAGAACTAATGCGACCGCGGCGCTGGTCAACGAGCCACTTTCCACGTTGGTCGAAATCGGGATTGAAAAGCCTGATGCTGCGTAGCCGCAAAGGGTGGCAGAACGATAAACAGGTCCAGTCCGGGCTGATTTGAAACACAGAGACACGGAGAACACAGAGTTTCTGGACCGCCCTCTCTGTGAACTCTGTGCCTCTGTGTTTCAAACGGAATGCCCCACACCAATGCCCAACTAGACAGACTACGTGAGCCTGGGTGCCTGTGTTTTGAGTTTTGAAAGCTGTGTTTTGTCATTTGTTCTTGATTTCGACGAGTCGACCTTCGTCACAACATGTTGGTCGAAATCGGGATTGAATAGCCTCTAATACAGGCGTTCTACGTAGGCCTCGTTAATCGAACAGTCCAGCTCATCCGCTGACAATCCGGTGTCAGTCTGGTCGGCAAGCATTGTGCCAAATGAGGGCAGATCGCTCCGATCGACTCGATACGTGTCATCCCACAGTGCCGAACGTTTGAGAGCCTTACCACATTGCAGACACGCTTTCTGGACTTCGACGAGGATTCCCGTCGCAGGAACCTGGCCATTGATAGCACAACTTTCCAGCCGCGGGTCGTCGTGAATGATCCGGCCACGGCCACTGACGCGCAGTGATTCGAGGATTCCTGGCACGACGAAGAACAACGCGATTTGTGAGTTCGCTGTCAGGTTGGTCATCGTGTCGAGTCGGTTGTTGCCGCGACGATCCGGTATCAACAGCAGCGACGGTTCGAGTACCTGAACAGAACCAGGCGGATCGCCCCGCGGCGAGATATCGAGAAAGCCGTCCCCGTCACATGTCGCAATGCACACGAACGGCGACAATCTCACCATCGCCTGACAATGCTCATCCAGCGAGCTCATGAATTTCTGCTGAGACAGCAGCGACGGTTCGGCATAGTGCTGCCGCAACTGGGCGGTGGTTTCAATACGGTTGGATGGAGGCTCACTCATTTGGCCAGCTCTCAGAATTCAGGTTGACGACCCATCGCTGTTTGCAGACCGAGAATAGCGCAATCCTGATTCTCGCATCAGTCCTGCCTGGTGTTGACAGGAACTGCTTGTCCCGTCCGTCCGGATTCCAGGGCTGCCTCCACTGTTGTCGCGATCTGGCGACCCGCCCGCACATCGAGAATCGTATCTTCATTCGTGTCGATTGCGTGCGCGAAGTTCTCCATCAGCAGCCAATCGTTGTCGATTGCGATGCGTTTATTACGGAATTCGGTCGCGGGCTGGCCTCGATAGTAGATACTCACTTCGGGCCGTGCCTCGCTGATAACAAGTCCGCCTTTCGATCCCAGCACATGCAGTTTGATTTCGCCGATGTCGGGATGACTGGCGACTCCGATGCGGCCGATGCAAAGGGTTGCCAGGCGACCGCCTGTCATCTCCAGTGAGACGCTTGCCAGATCCTCGACGCTGTTATCCGCATGGACCTGATGGAAGTGCGCCGTGGTACGGGCAAAGACTCGCTGGACATCCGCCTGCATCAACATCCGGATGTAGGCCAGCGGATAAATGCCTTCGATCTTCAGTTCGCCCATAGGCTCGTGGCCAACGCCGCCGTCCGACCCGTCGGCATGCGCCGCGATCTGATGTTCCAGCCAGTCGATCGGCGGATCGTCCGGCCCACGCGAACCGATGGGAGGTCCACAGTCCTTGGCGAAGTAGAAGTCGACATGGATTGCGTGCGGTTCGCCGATTTCACCGGACTCAATCAGTTCTCGCGCATGGACCAGGCCGGGCAGGAAGTTTCGATTCCACATCAGCGATTTCACGCTGTTTCGTTCGACAGCTTCGACCAGACGGTCGCATTCCGACAGTCGTGTCGACATGGGTTTGTCCAGAACAACGTGCAGACCCGCGTCGGCGGCGCGGACGCTCAGGTCACAGTGCCGCTCGGCATCCGGGCTGACGACGGCAACCTGAACGTCGTACTCAGCCAGTGCCTGTGCGACGTCTTTCACATAGGGAATGTCGTACTCGTCGGCGAACTTCTGATTTCGTTCGTGGACCCAGTCGGGCTGATCAGCATCGTCAGCAACCACCACCAGTTGGAATCTCAGATGGGAAGCGACTCCCCTCGGCACATAGGCGTGTTTGACAACGCTCAAGGCGGCACATCGAAACGGATTCATTGCGAGGCGCCTCCCGTTCCAACGGCCTGTCGCGTTTCGATTGCAGTCTGAATCGCCGCGACGATTCGTTCCCGGTTACGGACCGTTTCGACTGAGTCCGTTGCTTCCCGCTCGTCAATGATCGAGTCCACGAAATCCTGCAGCATTCCCAGACTATGCAGCGGTGCGTGGTCAGTCCTGACGGATGCGGGGTTCCCGCCGGAAAAAATCAGTTGCTGGTTGTGATGATCATCAGCGATAGCCGAACCGCTCGAACCAATCACACTCAGCGAAAAATAGTCGCCCCCTTCAGGCAATCGATCACTGAAATCCAGCATCGCCATCCCACCGCCAGGGAAGCCCAGGTGGACCAGCAGATTGCCAGTCGATTCCGGAGTCTCTGACCGAGTCGCAAATACGACCTCGGGTTGCGCATCGAACAGCCAGCAGGCCAGGTCAACGTCTGGCCCCGGCGCAAATGTGGTAGATGTGTCGTCGGCATGTCTCCAGCAATGGACTCGTACCAGCCCCGGTTGTCCCAACTGTTCGGCGACAATGGTGTTTTTGATCGTCTGTATCGACGGTAGAAACCGAAGCGGTCGGCCGACCACCAGATGAGCTCCGGCATTGCGAGCATTGGCAGCCAGTTCATCGACGGCGTCCGCATCCTCCTGACCGGTCGCTTCCAGCAGGATGTGTTTGCCCGCCCGCGCAGCCGCGGCGAAGTCCTCGGTTAGGGTTGTGTCCCACGGGGCGACAACCGCATCAAATTCGTCACCATGAGACTCAAGCAGCTCAGCTAATCCGCTGCCAGTCAATTCTGCCCCGATCGCTGATGCTGCGGATTGCGCCTGCTCGCCACTGGGATCACACACTGCCCGAAAGCTGGCGCCTCGGATTCGACGAGCGATCGCAGCGAAGTCACGCAACTTCCAGTCGGCACCGATCAATGCCAGACGCATCATCTTCACGTCCCGATTCAGTTACGACTGCCGCGCCGTGTCACTCGACATCAAGCGGAAGATTGAATGTGACCTCGTCAGCATCCGGTGCCACGATGCGAAAACGGACCACGACTTTACCGACGCCCTTCGAAATAGCCAGCGATCCGTGCGCATAGTGGGCAGGCTTGTCCTTCGTCGCGGGCTCAAACACAGTGGCGACCTCTTCTGACGGGATGTCCTCGCCATCAAGGCTCAACAGCACGTTGAATACTTTGGCGTCATCGATCGGTTGTCCGTCGCGCGTGATGGAGACAGCCGGCTCGATAGCTTCACCAGCATGTATGTGCTTGCCGTGATGACCGAGCTGGATCTTCAGGCCACCGTGCTCGCGCGCGTCACCGTGCCAGACAAGAGCGTTATCCTCTTCGTGTGCATGACCATCTTTCTCGTGACTCCCGTGTGAATGGTCACCGTGCGAATGGCCGTGCGCGTGGTTATGGTGCTTGTGCGAAAGTTCGCCGCGATACGACTTGCCGTTAATCTGCAATACGAGCGTCCCCGTGACGTGCTTTGCCTCATGCATGTGTTCCATCAGCTCTTTGTCATCCGACGCGAACCGAGATGACTTCCCTTCGGGGTCTTTCCTGGACGGCCGGGCTCCGAGTTTGAATTGTTCTGGCTTTCCGTCGTGACTGAGGTTGAGCGTGATCTCCGCAGCTTCGATCGGGACCACGTTCTTTGCAGAGCCATCGAGGATGTAGACCTCGACGCTAGCGTGAGCATGATCTCTGGCCTGGCCGGTGGCGTGAGAGTCATCGCCGTGATCGTGCGGATGCACCAGTTCAGCGTGGTATTTGTCGTTGCCGAGTTCGATCAGGTCGCCACCATGAGGACCTTCGGATGAATGCGAGTGTCCGCCGTGACTGTGTCCATGACCGTGATCACTGGTGTCCGTTGCTGGTGGCGACGTTGTTGTCGGGTCCGGTGTGTCCGTGCATCCCGAAAGGACGAAGGCGGCCATCGCGAACAGTGTCGCTGACGCTGTGATGAAGTTTTTCATGTGAGCCTCCTGTGGATCGAAGTCCCTGACCAGTCAGACCGTAACACCGAACGCGTCGCGAGCAATCCCGTTTCAATGTCAGGTTGGAAGGATGTGAGATGCAGTCCCGGCGAATCACGATTTGAGAGACGGAGTTGCTCCGGTTATCGACTGAAATCCATCACCACGTGAAGTAGCATGATGAGGTGTCATTCGACCGTGACATTTCAGTGTCTGTTTCGCTCAGCAAGCCTTCTCTACGCTCAGGTTCATCTATGTGTAGACCGAAATCCCCCAACAGAGGACGAAAAGCTGGATTCACGCTGATCGAGCTTCTGGTGGTCATCGCCATTCTCATTGCGTTGCTGCTGCCAGCGGTGCAGCAGGCGCGTGAGGCGGCGCGTCGGAGCCAGTGTCGCAACAACCTGAAACAGATGGGCCTGGCGCTGCACAACTACCACGACGTTCACGGTACCTTTCCGCCAGCCGCCATCATCGGCATACCAACCAGAAGTCAGGAGGAGGAGTGGGGATGGGCGACGTTTCTTCTGCCGCACCTGGATCAGTCACCGTTGTTTCAGTCATTGCAGGTGAATTCAACCCGTTTGTTACAACGTGCTTCAGAATGCGTCCGTCCGGAGACATTTGCAGACGCCGGTCGCAGTTTTCCGTTGTCCGAGTGACCCAAACGGGAAACAGTTGCTGACCAGTGACATTCGACACTTTGATGGCGTTGGAAACAGGGCAGGCGCCCGGATCTCTCTAAGCCTCTCTAACTATCCAGCTGTGACCGGTCTGTATGACCGTCCGGGGACGTTTCAGAATGACGGAGTCTTTTTCAACAACAGCAGCATCCGTTTCGCATCAGTCACGGACGGGGCGAGCAACACGTTTGCCGTGGGAGAACATGACACACGCTGTGGCGCCGCCGTGTGGGCAGGCAGTCGTAATCCGCCGGGTGGTTGCCATTGGGGCATTTACCAGAACCGTGGTCGCGTCAGCAAAAAGCTCAACTCGCCGCGATCGGCCAATGTGCCTGGCTGGGACTCCTGCAATTCCTGCAGCGAGGCGTTCAGTAGTTCTCACACTGGCGGGGCGTTTTTTCTGATGTGTGACGGTTCGGTTCAGTTCATCAGTGAGAATATTCACTACAGCAATGCCGGGCTCTCACGCTCCAATCTGACTCGCGGTACTGCGTACAATTCAGATCAGCTGGGCCTGTACCAGAAGCTGGGAATCCGTCACGACGGTGCCACCCTGGGAGAATTCTGACTCACCACATGAGCTTCCTGGTGTCAGCTTTTCGCCTGGCGAGCAGTGCAATGAAGATGAGACTGATACAGGTTCTGGTACCGCTGATGGCTGCAATCGGATGTGGAGGTGCCGCCGGGCCTGAACTGGGTCGTGTGAGCGGTGTCGTCACGTTGGAGGGTCAGCCTTAGGATAAGGCTAAGGACGAGTTTGAGCCTGG
>CAYSJO010000045.1:0-3188 GCA_964431285.1 uncultured Planctomycetaceae bacterium | reverse complement strand
GATCCTGAATGGCGTCTGGGCTTTTACACATACGGACGAGCCTTCAGGACTGGAAATCTCTGAGGCTGAGTTGATCCCGCCAGAGGGTGATCGGGTACGGTCCAGTATCACGGAATGACTGGCAATATGAAGACACCAAACACTGCGGCATACCCTTGCGGCCGCCAATAACTTCAGGAACGGTTATGAGATTACATCGAGCAGGATTCACGCTCATCGAGCTTCTCGTCGTGATTGCCATCATGGCGATTCTGATCGCATTGTTATTGCCCGCCGTTCAGCAGGCTCGCGAAGCGGCACGACGCAGTCAGTGTAAGAGTCATCTCAAGCAGATCGGCATCGCTCTGCACAACTACGAGGAAACCAACGGTACGTTTCCACCGTTCTTTATTCACCGGACAGGCAATCCTTCCCGGATCGCCGACGCCGACAAAGGCGCAAACTGGCTCGTCTTTCTGCTGCCATATGTGGATCAGCAACCACTCTACAATCAATGGAATTTCGACATTCCCGCGAATCAGAACGCAGGACGAAGAACTGAACTGCCAATCTATAAGTGTCCCAGCGATCCCAATAATACTGGCAACTTCTGCGCCTACGCCGGTGGTAACTGGGCTCGCGGCAATTACGGCATGAACGCTTCACCTTGTGCCCACGGTGTTGGAGCTGGTTCCGGAGGCAACCCCGGCGGAATGAGCGGTTCAAATCGCGCGGTGCGTCTGGCTGAAATTACCGATGGCACGTCGAACACCGTCGCCGTTGACGAACTCAGGGCCGGAATCAATCAACAGGACCTTCGAGGAAGCTGGGCCATGCCCGGTTTGGGAGCCGGAACGGCAGCAATGTTTAACGATGCCAGTACGCCCAACAGCAAACAACCCAATTCCGACGACATGGAGAATTGTGCCGTCGCGGGACTTGCCGGTAACCCCGTTCAAGGGATGGGCTGCTTCGACAACTCATCGACAGGCCAGATGACCGCCCGAAGTATGCACACCGGCGGTCTGCATGTTTTGATCGCGGATGGAGCAGTCCGGTTCATCAGTGAAAACATCGACTTCACACGAAGGCCGAACGGATGTGGTCCTGAACCTCGCGGTGGCTGGCAGGCAATTCATACGCGAAACGGCGGTGAATCAGTCGGAGAGTTTTAGCCGGATCATCCTGACAGCGCGTCGGAAATCGTGACCGATCAGCGCGTCGTTGCGAACAACAGCTCCTTTGCCTGCCGCGTATTCATACTCCGCCGCCGGATGGAATAATGCTCAGACTGCTTTCACACACTTGCCTGCCGGTTCTGGTTGGAACTCTACTCGGCTGCGGAGCGAGTGCTCCCAACCTGGCCGAGGTCAAGAGTCACATGTCGTCCGACCAAGTCGCGCTGGGCGACCCCGTGGTCAACAGTGTTGGAGTAATCCTCGTGCCTGTTCCTGCGGGCGAATTCCAGATGGGTACGGCCGTCAGCGACGCTTCTGTGGAAGAACGATTTCAGAAGCTCATGGAGGATCCGGACGTTCAGAAGAAACTGGATGACGGCGAAACCACCGAAGAGGACCTGAAGAAATTCGCCAAATGGAAAAGAAACGAAGACAAAAAGCACAGGAACGGCCCGGAAACGCCACAACACACCGTCCAGATTTCGACCGCATTCCTGCTGGGTGCCTTCGAAGTGACACAGGGTCAATACAAGGCCGTGATGAATGAAGAGCCATGGGCTGGAAAACCTCTGGTCGAGGAAGGTCCTGAGTACGCTGCGACATATATCACATGGGGTAAGGCCGCCGAGTTCTGCAGGAAGCTGAGCGATCAGGAAGGCGTTGAGTATCGTCTACCCACGGAAGCAGAATGGGAGTACGCCTGCCGAGCCGGAACAACAACAAAGTACAGCTTCGGCAACGATGGGAAGGATATGGGCAAACACGCGTGGCACGATGCCAATGCGTATAAGAATGACGAGCAGTACGCACACGTTGTCGGCCAGAAATCTCCCAATCCATGGGCGTTGTATGACATGTACGGCAACACGTGCGAGTGGTGCCAAGACTGGTACGGCCGCTACGGTCAGGGACAGAAGAAGGACCTCGCCGATCCGACTGGACCCGAAAACGGTAGAAGCCGTGTGTGGCGAGGCGGCTCATTCGCGGAGAACGCCACCAACATGCGATCCGCAAGCCGATTGAGTTACAACCGCACCGACTATCGTCCGGAGTTCGCTGCCGGCTTCCGCATTGTGCGTGTCATGGCACCGTAGACTTAAACCGTCACTAAGAAGCAACACGCCCAATGTCGTCATTCTGCTGGCCGACTATCTTGGGTCTCAGGATATTGGCTGCCACGGCGGCCCCGCGACTTCACACTCGATCCGTGCGTTCGTGTTCGGGAAGAGGAATTAGCAGTAAGGCCAGACGACCTGGTTCTCAACGACGTCTGGGTGTTTACGCACACGGGCAGTCCGAGTGGTCTGGAAGTCAGCGAAGTTGAATTGATTTCGTCGGACAAAGAAGAAAAGTGATGAAAAAAGTCGACACATTTGCCTGCATGGCGACCGCATTGCTCGCGATCACTGGCGTCCTGTCAGCAGATGACAGTGGCATGCCAGCAGATGACAGTGGCATGCCAGCGGGCCAGAACATCACCAATCGAGGCTCGTATTACGTCAACGGCGAAATCCACGTTAATACGTATGGTCAGCCAGAGGGCAAACCGCTCACCACTGGTTACCACGACTTCAAGCCAACCTGGTCAAAGACGGGTGACATGCTGGTCTTTTTCCGCAGGTTGAAGAACGATCCCGATGTATCGAAATGGAAAACGGCCATTCACATCATCCATGCAGATGGAACCGGGCTACACCAACTAACCGACGGCACGCACACGGACTTCAATCAAACCTGGAAAACCGATCTGGTTTGCGTACCCACGTTGGTCGAAAGACGACTCCTCGATCGTTTATCACGCAGGCGGCAAGCTCTATCTCTACAAACCTGAAGACGGTTCGACGCATAAGGTTTTTTTGTAATTATAAGGCGACTACCGTTATCTACACTTCGAAGACGCGCCAAAGTGAGCAACTTCGTCCTCACAGAATAACCCAGAAGCAAAATGAAACTCAAAATCGCTCCCACACTCCGTAGCGGAAGTCGTCAAGACTTTCGGCCGAGCTGCAACAGAGGTCGCCAGGACTTTCG
>CAYSJO010000044.1:0-16161 GCA_964431285.1 uncultured Planctomycetaceae bacterium | reverse complement strand
AGGGACCGGGCGTGACCATAACCCGTGGGGCTACTCAGTCTGGTTTGCCGGCGCCCAGGTAAAGGGCGGGTTTGCGTACGGAGCAACCGACCCGGTCGGTCTGCGTGCCGTGCAGAATCCAGTCCACGCACACGACCTGCACGCCACAATCCTGCATCTGCTGGGCCTGAATCACGAACTGCTGACGTACTACCACAACGGCCGCGACGAACGCCTGACTGATGTTGCTGGAAACGTCATCAAGGAGATTCTTGCGTGACGAGTGGTCCCGACATCCACAATGGATACGCCTGCCGGCTGGAATTCTCCTGCTCGGTGATCGCAGTCGTCCTGTCAGGAGTGCTGAGAGGTGCCGACCAACCCACCGAGCCAGAGATTACGACAGCCGAGCGAAGTCACTGGGCATTCTCGCCGCTGGTCCGCCCTGCCGTGCCGGAAGTCCACGGCAACGACCCGACGATCAGGAACTGGCCACGAGATTCGATCGATCAATTCGTCATGAGCAAGCTGTTTGCCGCTGGGCTGAGCCCAATGCCCGCAGCGGATCACGTAACGTTGATCCGACGGCTGACGTTCAACCTCATCGGGCTCCCACCGACAACGGAACAAATCGATGCGTTTCTGGCCGACGAATCACCCGATGCATACGAACGTCTTGTCGACCGGCTGTTGGCGTCCCCAGCCTACGGCGAACGCTGGGCTCAACACTGGCTCGACCTTGCCCGCTTTGCCGAGACCGATGGGTTCGAGCACGATAAACTTCGCCCGGAGGCATGGAAGTATCGCGACTGGGTTATCGATGCGTTGAACGAAGACCTGCCGTACGACCAGTTCGTGCGTCAGCAACTGGCTGGTGATGAAATCGGCTCACAGCACCGGATTGCAACCGGGTTCCTGACGTGCGGTCCGGACATGCCGGATATCAACCTGCAGGACGAACGCCGGCACAGTTTCATGAACGACATGACGGCAACCGTCGGCTCTGTGTTTCTGGGTCTGCAGATCGGTTGTGCCCAGTGTCATGATCACAAATTCGATCCGATGAGCCAGCTGGACTTTTACCGCCTGCGAGCCTTCTTTGATCCGGCGTTCCCTGAACTGGCCCGCAACAAGACTGTCCCGTTGCCGACCTCAAACAATCGAACAACACCAAGCCATCTGATGGTCCGCGGCGACTTTCGCCGCAAGGGTGCGGCCGTAGAACCGGCATTCGTGCGAATCGGGAATCCCGACAACGACCGACCGAACATCACAGACGACCGAGCCAACTTACGATCGGAACTGGCTCGATGGCTGACCCGCCCGGATCATCCACTCGCGACTCGCACGCTGGCGAACCGGCTTTGGCATTACCACTTCGGAACAGGTCTCAGCGACACCCCCAGTGACTTCGGATTCGGGGGCGACGAACCCGCTTATCTGGAGTTGCTCGACTGGCTGGCCACTGAGATTCCCCGACGCGACTGGAGCCTCAAACAGATGCACCGACTGATCGTCAACTCTGCGACGTGGAGACAGACGAGTCGCTTGCCGGGAGACGCCAATCCGACTCTTGCGCTGATATGGAGTCAGGCCTTGAAACTCGATCCGGAAAACCAACTCCATTCACGTGGCATGCGCCGACGTCTTGAAGGCGAGGCAATCCGCGATGCCATGCTTTACTCGTCGGGTACGCTGTCCCAGCGTCGCAGGGGCCCTGGGATTCGGCCACCGCTACCGGACGAACTTGTGCGCACACTGTTGCGGAATCAATGGCCGGTGAGCAAAGACCCCGCGGACCATTCGCGCCGCAGTGTCTACCTGTTCGTTCGTCGGAATCTGAGATACCCATTGTTTGATGCCTTCGATAAACCGGACACCAACGCAAGCTGCCCGCAGCGCAATCGGTCTACCATGGCGCCCCAGGCACTGATGATGCTGAATTCAGAGCAGTCCCTCGACGCGGCAACTGCGCTGGCAGACCGTGTCCAGGCACAGACTCCCACGGATACAGGTCAGCAGGTCGACCTCGTGTTTCGAATGACACTCGCACGCTGGCCAGATGCCTCGGAACGGCGACTCGCGACTGATTTCATAACCAGGTCGCGGATAGACGACAGGCAGACTGCAGGGCCCGTGTACGGTCTGGTCGATCTTTGCATGTCACTCTTCAACACGAACGAGTTCATCTACCTCGATTGAACGGTCGCTGACGTCGTGCGACTGCATCAAAAACCAGCGATAGCGTTCCACATCAATCATTAACTCGTAGAACGGAAGCCCCTTTCTCACATTCCACGAACGTATGTGTGATTGTGGGAAAACGGTCAATCCAGGCGGCAACTGTCTGCCTCTCTGGTTCCCGATCCGCATCGTCGAGGATCACCAGACTGTTCTTGCGGAGTTTCTGATGGAGAAGGGGAATCGCAGGCCAGCGGGGCAATCCCGATGTCGATGGCGGAGGTCCATCCACAACTAACAGATCGATGTGCTCAACGTCCGCGAGAGCATCCATCTCGTACCAGATATAGTCCTCACCATCGATTGTGTGTTTGCAGAGTGGAGCATGCACAACCTGCGCGACATCGTCGAGCTGATGCTTCGAAAGACTACGTTTGCAGGCATCCGCATAGCTGCTGTCGTGTTCCAGCGAAACAATTCGCACGTTGCCGGTTTTCCTGGCCGCGAGACCACACACAACAGTCGATGCGCCACATCCGGCTTCCACGATGATGGTTGGTCGATTCTCTTCAATCGCATCGAGAAGGACTCGCAGGAAGTCAGGCGATGCAGCCCAGTCCCTTGTTGGTGGCAGGAGGTAGTCCGGTTTCAGCGAATGGTACAGGCCGATAAGAGTCTCCAATTGACGATAGTTCTGCCAGGTGTCGCTGCGATGACGAGACTGCAATGCCTCGAACACAGTCCAGACTGCGAAGATGGTGGTGGCAACATTGATCGTCAGCAGAAGAACCAGCGTTTCTGATGGCCAGTTCTTCGCACAGGCCAGCCCCAGGCCCAGGAACGTCATTATGAACGCAAGCAGCAGAACAAGATGCCGGCTGCGATAGGAAACGGAACCAATCTTCATACTGCCAGCTCTGCGATTCTGGAATCGTCGTCAGGGTCTCCGACCGCGCCGAACTTAAGCCCTGTCTGCTGTGGTCGATCCAGATTACTTCTGTCCACGAGCATCGACGGCCTTGCGAGCCAACTGCAGAACTTCCTGGACCAGAACTGGAGACCCGTCGCGCCGTTTGCTTTCGTGGGCAGCTTCCATGACGGCGAACAGTTCGATGGTTTCGGCCGGTGGGATTGGCAGTTTTCGGGTCTTGAAGAATTTCGCGATCTCTGTTGCTACGCCTTCGTAGCCCATGTACCGGCCCTTCGGAACGACACCCTTCACGGGCGCGGCGTAACCGTACTGTCCGGCCGGGGCCACACCTTTGTCTCCGAAGACCAGAGCGCTGTACTTGACCGCACCCTTGCGAATGCCGCGGTACGTACCGATGCGTCCGTCTTTCCAGACAGCCGTGACAAGTTCCGTATCCGGCGTGTAGGCGCGAGTGACCGAGACGGCTCCTGGCCCCATGATCGTGTACAGCGTTTCGAAACTGTGGACGGCGTGCCAGAAGAAGTCGGGATGATGAGGCTCGGTCGGACAACCTCCATAGACCATGCAGCCCTGTACCTCGCCCACTTCCTCATGATTCCGCATCCCAATGAAGCCGGGACTGTAGCGATGCTGCGAACAGGAGAAGACGGGCGTGTCGTACTGCCTGGCCAGATCGAAGATCTCGATGACATCTTCCAGTGATGCCGCCATGGGCCGGCCGATGTACAGCGGCTTGCGGGCCTTAAGTATCTGCCGGGCCAAAGGCAGGTGAGGCCGGGCATCGGCCGTCATAAGCATCACCGTGTCAACCTGCGACAGAACTGCGTCGACCGATTCTTCCATGTTGACGCCGGCCTTCACCAGGTGTCCGCGCCAGCGCTCCGCGTCAGTGATGGTCGCTTCAAGATCCGGACTCCCGCCTGGCCAGGCGGCAATCACCTGCAAACCCAACAGGTCCGGATTGTCCTCAGGCGGCTTGTGGAACAACTGAGTAAACGCCAGGGACTGGTAATTGTCGATTGCGATAATGCCGACTCGAACCGGGTCCGCCGTCAGAGCTGTTGTGGAAATCAACAGAGCGATGATCGCGGGACGTGCCAGGTTCAGAATCAAATGTCTCATCGTATGGTTCCTGTTCGTTAACGGGGGCGCGGAGAAGCGAACACGATCTGCTTCTTTGCGCGATTGATGCCAATCAGTCCGCCGGTCACGGGGTCGACGGCGATTCCCTGACCGGTGAATGGTGCCTGCTGCTGACCGACGAACTCCAGCACGTCGCCTTTCCGGGGAACTCGCAGTTGGTACAGCGTTCCGTGATCGTGGTCTGTGACGAGTAAAGCGTCTTCACGCCACAGACCTCCGGACAGACTGTAGCTTCCTATCTGCCGGATAACCTCGCGTGGATATTTCCATCGGGCGGTCTCCTGCCACTCATCGTCGAATCTCGCCAGAAATGTGTCGGCGTTCTTTTCGCCATAGTTCGCGAAGTTGCACCACCAGTGCCGGTCATGCCGCAGCACCCATGTCAGACTTCCGCCGTAGTCTCCGAAATCGCGAAACGTTGTCAGCTTCATCGTCTGCGGATCGAGAACTTTGACCTCACTGCGTTCGGGAGTCTGCGGATAGTTCGAATGAGCGCATAGCAGACGTCGCTTGTGAAAGAACCCGCTGTTGAGGTGCTTTGCCGCGCCGGTGCTGACGGCAATGCGCTTGCCTGAGTTGCGGTCGTATTTGGCGACAAGCCGATTCGTGATGGCGTAGACGAATTTGTCGTCAGCGGCGGCAGCCTGATGTGCTTCTGGTGCCGCGATCACCCGATCGAGTCGCCAGACGAAATCGTCGAGACAGTTGTCGCCCTGCGCAATGGCGAAACAACAGCACATACAGAGCAGCCAAAACACGGCCACGCGTTTACGTTCCATGATTGTCCTCTCAAAGATTTTTTAGAAACAGCACCAGGTCGTTGATCTGCTGCTCTGAAAGTGACGAGGCATTGTCGTGATCGTGTTCGACGAAGACATCGATCAGTCGCGTGGCCCGGTTGTCGTGGAAGTACGAGTCTCGCTGGCTGACTCCCCGCAGCGAGGGCGGGTTGAAGTGATGCAGCCCCCACTCGTCTTTCACGCCAACGTCGTGTGACAAGGGCGACGTGTAGTCCGGCGGCTGATGACAGTTGCTGCAGCCGAACTTGAGGAAGACCTGACGCCCACGTTCGACTCCCGGCTGACCGGCTTCCTGACGGGCGGTGAGGATGCCCGGAGCCGGAGAAAGAGACGAGATGTACGAGACGATGGATTCGATCTCGCGGCCGGTGATTCGCGGGGCGTTCACGCCCGGCCCTGCCATGGTCAACTCGATTGACTTGCTGACCTGATGACGAAGGTCGATCTGGCTGCCGTTCCACGCCCATGGTTCGGTCGGTCCCACTCCACGCAGTGTGAGGACACGTTTCGGTGTGTTGAATGTATCGTCACCCAGGTTGTCATTCAGACGACCGATCGTATGTCCGTCCGAATGGCAACTGTGACAACTGTACCAGCCGTCGAGTGACAGCCGCGCGTCGAAAAACAGTTCCTCGCCCTGCTGCGCAGGCGTGCGGACAACTGGTGGACCGAGCTGAATTACGCGTTGCGGAATCAGCGTTTCTCGATCCAGGACCGAAACTGACTCGTCAGATGTTGAAAGCACCAGCAGTCGCTCGTCATCGACCAGAAGACATGCTGGCCGTCGACCGACGGACTGACGCTTCGCCGAGTGCTCTGATCCTCGTCGCAGAGCAACCTCGTTGACTCCCGTCAGAGCGATCCAGGCATCGCCCGCCAGAGTCACGATCGCTCCGGGATCGCCTGCTGCGCGGCCCTGCTCACCCAGCGGGTACAGCCGCCCATGAATTCGATCCGGTACTTCGGGGTCAACCGATGTCGACTCAAGCAGGTCGCGAATCGCGATCATGTGCAGTGTGTTTGAGATCACGCCGCCCCACGAAATCATGCTGCGCGTTGTTGACGAGGCAGCATTCAGAATCTGATGCGTGATCAGGACGTCCCTCGGCTGCCCCGAAATCGGAGAGTCGAGTGACAGCCCGCGAATGTTGTTCCCGTTGATCGCCAGATGCGACCGCACCGTCCCCCGCGGTACGTCAATGACAGCCAGACGTCCGGCAAATGCGTCAGCGACCAGAAGATGGGTTTCATTCAGAAAACACTGACGCAGTGGTGCGAACGGCAGATCGATCACAGCCAGCGGCTTCAGGCCTTCGATCTGAAACAGACTCAGTCGTCGTGACCACAGCGATGCGACACACAGTACGGCCCCATCGGACGACGCCATCAGGCTGACGGGGTAGCGAGCAACGGCTTGCCGCACAACTTGCCGGGCACGGCGGCCATCGAATTCGAACGTCAGTAATTCGTGACGCGTCGAGTCCACTGCAGCGAAGAGGCTCGGTGACACGCGCACGAGATAATCCAGCCGTTCTGACAGTCGGAATTCATGGACAGCCGAACTGGAGGCGGCATCGTCGTCGACTGTAAAGACGGAAACCGTCCCGGTATTCCGGTTGGCGACAAGAACGCGACCCTCGGCACCGGAGGCCATGGCAACCGGGCGCCGCAGCACCGCGCGTTGGCCACGGGAATCGTCGGCGCCTGCTGGGCCTGGCACGTATGCGGCGAGCATCAGTGATAAGACACGTTTCATTGTGCTGCGTGGTTCTCGATGTAGCTCATTACCTGGACGAGCCAGAACGAACGTGGAACGTCGATTTGCCATTGTCATCTGTCATTTGCCAATGTCAGGCTGAGTTATGACGGCATCCCGATGACAAATGACAATTGACAAATAACTAATGACAATTCCTTCCTGAACCGTGCGGCGACTTCCTGACCATTTTGCGCAGGACTCCTGACAGGGCCTAAGCCAGGCTACTCGATGACCGTCTTGTGCGCCGCGCCCGGTATCTCCTGAACGTATCGCGGAACGGCGTATCCCGGCAGTCGCTTTCTCATTTCGCGAATCAATTCACGTCCGTGATCAAAAGAAACTTCGAAGTGGGCCGTACCAGCCACGCGGTCGAGCTGATGCAGGTAGTACGGCATGACTCCCAGATTAATCAGTGCTTCGGAGAGTTCACACATAGCGTCCACCGAATCGTTGACGCCTTTCAACAGAACTGCCTGATTCAGCACGGGAATGCCGTTACTTGCCAGACTTCGCAGTGACTCCGCGCAATCGTCAACGACTTCGGCGGCATGATTTGCATGCACAACGACGACTGGTGCCAGCCGGCCACGCGTCAGAACATCGATCAGCCGGGGCGTGACTCGATCGGGCAGTACGATCGGCAGGCGCGTATGCACTCGGATGCGCCGCAGATGAGTGACAGATTCCAGTTGATCGATCAGATCGGCAAGCCGCTGATCAGTGAGCATCAAAGGGTCACCGCCACTGAGAAGGACCTCCGTGATGCTTGGATCGGAGGTCAGAGCATCGATTGCCGGTTGCCAGTCGTCGAGCCGTCTCGGTTCGTCGCCGTACGGGTAATGCCTGCGGAAACAGTATCGGCAATGCACGGCACAGCTACCGGTTGCGATCAGCAACGCTCGTCCGGAGTACTTCTGCAGCAGACCCGGAGCAATTCGAAAGCCGATATCGTCGACAGCATCGGTTGTGAATCCCGAGACAGGCTGTAACTCGGCGTCCAGGGGTAGAACCTGGCGCAGCAACGGGTCGTCCGGATTGCCCGACTGCATTCGGTCGAGATAGCTGAGCGGAACCAGCAACGGAAATTCATCCGTCGCCGTTCGAGCAGACTCGGACAGTGTCGTGTCCAGGCCGAGACGTTTGATCAGATCAGCCGGATTGCGAATCGCTTGCGCCAGAGAACGGTGCCAGTCGGACTCAACATAGTCCACATGGACGGGAGATGTTTGTGTTGGATGCATCGATTGAGAATCGCCTGAGGGTGCCGGACAACGGTTGTTTCACGGGTAGGTGTACAGTCTGTCGTCGTCTGAGAGAGCGGCGGCTTTCACGGCAAGGATGTGGTTCGCCGATTCCGGATCGTTCCAGAATTTCTCCGTGCCCTTCACACGGTAGTTCATCCTTTGATCAGTGACTCCATCAGAGTGCTCGTCAGTGGCAGGCCCGAACGGCGGTGGCTCGGGTCGAGGTAACCGCAGGCGATGCGAACCGCCTCGCGCGGGTCATCATCGTAAACGTCGTCCGGAGCCGGTGGCTGGCAAGCCGGGCCGTCAGTTCGTTGATGACGTCGGACACCCGGCCCTGCCAGGAACCCACACAAACCGTGTCCTGCACCCACCGTGTCCTGCACCCACCGCGATAACATTGATATCGCGTCTCGCTGACCTCCCGTTGTCTAATCCGCAGTCGTCCCACGGAAGGGAATGCCGAGTGCTGATTAACGCCGCCTACCTGCTGCTGCTGATCGCCGTGTCTCCGGTGCTGATGTACCGAATGGTTGTGCAGGGAAAGTATCGCGCCGGCTGGGCTGAGAAGTTCCTTGGTCGAGTTCCAGAACTGCGTCCTTCCAGTGGTGAACGTTACTGGTTTCACGCAGTCAGTGTGGGCGAGGTTCTGTTGCTTCCCACCGTGATCAACGAATTGCGGCGTCGTGATCCGAACGCCAAAGTCGTTGTGTCGACGACCACATCAACGGGTCGGTCTGTGGCCGAGCTGAAACTCCAGGACGTCACGGTCTATTTCTGCCCGCTGGACTTCTCGTGGGCCGTGCGAGAGGCCATCAACCGGATCCGACCGACACGCATTGTGCTCGTCGAACTGGAGATCTGGCCGAATTTGCTGCGAACGGCCGCCCAACTCGGCATCCCAGTGTCACTGATTAATGGACGTCTGAGTGATAAGAGCTACCGCGGCTATTCCCGGATTGCCCACTGGTTACGTCCGCTGTTGCAGTCGCTCGATTCAGTCGCGGTTCAGAACGACATCTACGCGGAACGGTTCGTCGCTCTGGGTGTCGCTGCCGACCGTATTCATGTCACCGGATCGGTCAAATTCGACGGAGTCATCGCTGACCGCTCGAATCCGCTCACGATCGAACTGCACCAGGCCTTCGGTCTGGCATTTACCGAGCCTGTGTTCATTGCAGGAAGTACGCAGGCCCCGGAAGAACGGATCGCTATCGAAAGCTGGCTGGCGATTCGAGCCGAACGCCCTGAACTGCGTCTCGTCCTGGTCTCGCGACACCGCGAACGCTTTGAAGAAGTCGCCCGCCTTGTCGAGTCCTACGACCTGCCGCTGTTGCGGCGGTCGTCTGTCGAAGCCCGAAAGACACTGGATTCCAATACGCCGCCGATCCTGTTGCTCGACACGCTGGGAGAACTGTCTGCCTGCTGGGGACTGGCCGACTTTGCGTACGTGGGCGGTAGTATGAACGTCAAACGCGGCGGCCAGAACATGCTGGAACCGGCCGCCTACGGCGCAGCCGTGTGCTTCGGTCCGGATACACGCAACTTCCGTGATGTGGTGCAATCGCTACTGTCGGATGAGGCCGCGGTCGTCGTCGAAAACGCGGACGATCTGACTAACACACTGAGACACTGGCTCAACGACCGCAGATCGTCGAGCGCAATGGGACGCCGGGCGCAGGAATTCGTCCACCAGCAACACGGAGCCTCGGCCCGCACGGTCGACCTTTGGTATGCACCAACGGGAGACGACTCGGCGGGCTTGCTTAAGGCAGCATGAGCGGATTCAGCCAGCCTGCAACTGGCTGAGGACTTCGTCGTGCTCGGGAAACCGACCGGTCTCGTGCTTCGAGTAGATGAGCCGGCCATCGACCTTCACATCGAATATTCCACCCTGCCCCTTGATGAGTTCGGAATCGACTCCGGTAGCTGCCTTGATCGCGTCCGCCAGACTGACGGCTTTGGGCGTGTAGTTTCACTGAACGCAGTAAGTAATGCTGATCTGCATTTTCAGGCTCCTTCAATAGACGACGCAAAACGACAATTCAGAGAACACCAATACTCCTGGTAAGTCCGGGCACTCGTGATTAGTGATGATCAGCGGAAATTAGTGTTCCTGACTGAGCTGTCTACCGGAAGCCGGTATGAAAAACCTCTTCGAGTCCATTCCGACTGAATTGCCAGTCGAACTCATCGATCCGTTGCTCGATTCCGAAAAGGTCCGTATCGAACGGATCGTCTCTTACGGGCACACGTCTCCAGGCGATTTCTGGTACGACCAGAATCAGCCTGAGTGGGTCGTGGTGCTGCGCGGAGCGGCCACACTCAGATTCGAGGATCAGGACGAACAGGTCGAGATGAAGCCGGGTGACTTCGTCAATATCCCGGCGCATGTCCGGCACCGCGTGGAATGGACGACGACGGATGAGCCCACCATCTGGCTGGCAATCCATCATGGAACGCCCGAAGTGCAGCCCGACACGGCGGAATGACGATTTCATCCGTATGGTGCCTTCGATGCCAGTTGCTGGTATTCTTGGGTCCTCGCTACCGGACTCACGTATCTGCCGGCAGGCGAGACTTCAGCAGAATGAGGAAACCTGATGCTACGAGTTCTCGGCTC
The DNA here is from genome assembly GCA_964431285.1 of uncultured Planctomycetaceae bacterium. Classification (GTDB taxonomy): domain Bacteria; phylum Planctomycetota; class Planctomycetia; order Planctomycetales; family Planctomycetaceae; genus CAUZFZ01. The sequence continues at coordinate 5,501 of CAYSJO010000044.1, read as the reverse complement.
CCATCGAAATCTGTGTCACGGTGTTTCCCGTCGTGATTTTCTGCACGCGGGCGGTCTGGGTATGGGCGGATTGAGCCTCTCCACCCTGCTTTCTGCGCAGTCGGCGCAGGCCGAAGATGCGAGCTTTGGGCGGGCGAAGAACTGCATCCTGCTCTTTCTGTATGGATCGCCGAGTCAGCTTGAAACGTTCGATATGAAACCGCAGGCTCCCGCCGAAATTCGCGGGACCATGAACTCAATTCATTCGTCGTTACTCGGCCTGGATGTCTGCGAACTGCTGCCGGAAACGTCGCGCATTATGGATCGGACGACGGTCGTTCGTTCGATGACTCACGACCAGCCGATTCACGGCGTGGCGTATGCGATGACGGGCATCCCCACGATCGATGTGGCAATGGAACTGAACCCAACCGACCCGCGACATCACCCGTGGTTCGGGTCGGTGGTTGAGTACATCGACCGGCAGCAGCGTGGTCAAAGCGACTTTGTGCAGAATGTCGCGCTGCCATTTCAATTCAGCAGCGAACGGAGCGATCAGCCTTTCCGGGCCGGACCATACGGTGCGTTCCTGGGAGCGGGCTACAACCCCACATGGACCGAATTTGATGGCACGGGCACCGTCGACATTCACAAAGAACGAGCCAACGGCCAGTTCTCATACGACGGTCCGGAGCCATACCTGGGCTGTTCGAAAGACAGTCATTTCCGCATCGCATCGACGGCTCCGCTGAAAAATGTGACCATCGATCGTCTGGATCGTCGTCGTTCACTACTGAAGCAGTTCGACGATTCGCGTCGTCACCTCGACCGCACACAGGCTGGTGATTCGCTTAACAAGTTTCAGGATCTCGCATTCTCGCTGGTCGGTTCTCCCGAAGTCGCCGAAGCATTAGACGTTCGCAACGAACCTGACACCACACGTGACCTCTACGGTCACACGCTGTTCGGACAAGGCTGCCTGGCAGCGCGCCGCATGATTGAAGCGGGCACTCGACTGACATCTGTTTTCTGGGACGAGTACGGACTCGCTGGCGATGCGTGGGACACTCACTTCGCGCACTACCCGCGAATGAAGGACCAGTTGATGCCGCCGTTCGATCGAGCGTTTTCAGGTCTGGTACTCGATCTCGAACAGCGCGGTATGCTGGACGACACGCTGGTGGTCTGCCTAAGCGAACACGGCCGTACGCCAAAGCTGAACAAGGCCACTGGCGGCGGACGCGATCACTGGGCCCGAGCCTATTCCGCGATCTTCGCCGGTGGCGGAATTGCTCGTGGAAACGTGATCGGCACAACGGACGCGCACGCCAGCGACGTAGTCTCTCGGCCAGTCTCACCGAAGGATGTTCTGGCAACGATGTATCACCTGCTCGGCATCCATCCGCATACGACCATCCCGGATCGCGGTGGACGCCCCGTGCCGCTCGTTCCAGAAACAGCCAACGTCGTGCCGGAAATGCTGGCGTAATGGGCATCACCACTGAGTCTCTACGTAGCGTTCCTGATGCGCTACTGCGCACCCATCAACTGTAGGGTGTGACCAGCGGGCGGGATTGGCTATTCGGTGTGCCGGCGCGGAGTTGTTTCGGGCCATGTTTCCGTTTTGGAAATTGATACGTCGCCCGCGCCGGCACACCGGAGAGACTTCGCCCCGCTTGTCACACCCTACGGCTTACCGTGAGCCCGCGCAACATGTGTCACTCGCCCCATTCTGGTGAGTCCCAGCCCGGCGTCGGATCGTTTCCGCCCCAATCAATGTCGTACTGGCCTTCGCTGATAAATCGGTGAAAGGACGACCACCCCCAGTCACGTACTCGGAAGACGAGTCCGTGTTTGCGCGGGTTCCAGTGAATGTAATCCACCGCGAACCGTGTGTTCCCAGTAGCGTTTCTGCCAGACGCCACGCATACGGTGTTGCTCACGCGATGCAGATTGTTTCGCTTCCGTTCCTCCACCGGCGAGCCAGCGTTCGGTGAACTCTTCCTTGATCCGCATCCAGTGGAGTGGATACCGCGCATCTCCTTCCGGGAGCGTCCACACACAATGCCAGTGGTCGGGAACCAGCACGATGGCAAACAGAGTGAAGGGATGGTCCTTCTGCACTTCGTGGATCGCTTCACGCAGACAACGTCGCCCCAGTTCCGTTGTCAGAATGGGCCGTCGTTTGTGGGTCACACATGTGAAGAAGTAAGTGCCACCTGGAATGTAATTGCGACGATAGTCAGGCACGACATCTCCCGGTTTCCAGTCCCACAGAACGTAGCGTGTGACCAGTGGGCGGAACGGCTCACGCGGTGTGCCTGCGCGGATTGCATTCGGGCCATCTCTCGGGTTTGGAAGTTCATACGTCGCCTGCGCCGGCATACCGAAAAGACCCACCCGCTCCGCTGGGCACACCCTACCTGTTCGGTCGGCGGACGAACATCTGGAGTCAGACACTACGTTTCCCAGCCGCCTCCGCCGGGAGTTTCGATTGTCAGGATGTCGCCGGCGGTAACTTGGCACTGGACCTTGCCCGGCAGGAGCTCGGGCTCGGACGAACCGGACCGTCGAATCGAGTTGCGGCCGGCTGCTCCCGGTTGTCCGCCTTCGAGGCCGAACGGACAGAAGTCACCACGCCGCTCGGTGAGCAGGGACACGGTAACGGGTTTCAGGAACTCGATGCGCCTCACGATGCCGTCGCCGCCTCGGTGTTTGCCTGTGCCGCCTGAACCGGTGCGGATTGAGAATTCGTGGACTCGGACCGGGTAGCGGCGTTCGATGACTTCGACATCCGTGAGGCGTGTGTTGGTCATGTGAGTGTGAACAGCATCGGCTCCAGAGCCAGCTGCCGTTGCTCCGCAGCCTCCGCAGATCGTTTCGTAGTAGCCGAACGTGCCGTCTCCGAACGTGAGATTGTTCATCGTTCCCTGGCTGGCCGCAGCCAGACCAAGTGCTCCAAGCAGAACATCGACGACTCGCTGAGACGTTTCGACGTTGCCGCCGACCACTGCGCAGCAGTCCGCTGGGTTCTTGGCGACCGGCGGATTCAGCAGACATTCGGGCAGGATGAATTCGACGGGTTCGAGGACACCGCTGTTGAGTGTGATGTCTTCGTCGATCATGCAGCGGAACACGTACAGCACGGCGGCTGTGACAATTGCGCGGTTGGCGTTCAGGTTGGAATCGAGCACGGGACCAGTGTCCGTGAAATCGACTCGGGCAGCGTCACCAGTGATTGAGATCGTGGCCGTGATCGGCGAACCATCGTCCAGATGATCCGTCCGCGAGTACTCGCCGTCAGGCATGTTCGACAAAGCCAGTCGCATCTTTTCCGCGGCGGCCTGCTGGATGCTGACCATGCAGGCGTGCACAACGTCCAGCGTGTATCGCTCGACCAGGTCCTGCAGTTGCCTGACGCCGGAATTGTTGGCTGCAACCTGGGCGGCCACGTCGGCGAGGTTGTCGTTGACCGAGCGCGTGGGGTGATCACCGGACAGCAGCAGTTCGCGCAGTTCATCTTCGTGCGACATACCGCCGTCGACCAGGCGAAAGCAACGAATCAAGACGCCTTCTTCGCCGAGGTTCTTCGAGAACGGCGGCATGCTGCCCGGGACGATGCCGCCGATCTCGGCGTGATGCGCGCGGCTGGCTGTCAGGAAAATCAAATGCCCTGAGTCCTCATCGTGGACTGGTGTAATGACCGTGACGTCCGGCAGATGTGATCCGCCGCGAAAAGGGTCGTTTGTTACGAAGACGTCTCCAGGAGCGATGTCCAAAACGTCGGCGAGGATCGCCTTGACCGTTTCGCTCATCGCGCCCAGGTGCACGGGGATGTGCGGCGCGTTGACGACCAGGTCACCCGTCGGTGTGAAGATCGCGCAACTGAAATCGAGTCGTTCTTTGACGTTCGTCGAGAAAGACGTCTTCTGCAGCGTGACACCCATTTGCTCGGCGATTGACGCGAACAGGTTATTGAAGATTTCGAGCAGGACGGGGTCGGGGGTGGCGGATGGCTGAGAGCTGAGGGCTGAGGACTGGTTCTCGCGGTCGCCGATATGTGTCAGCAGGATTTCTCCGCGGGATTCGATGCGGGCTTCGAAATCTGGCTCGACGACGACTGTCGATGTTGGCTCGCACAGGATGGCCGGGCCGGAGATGCGGTCTCCGGGAGGGAGTTGCTCGCGATTGAAGACACCGGTTTCCATTGGCTTGCCGTCGAACCATGCGGTCACGGTTTCGATCGGCTCGGGATGGTTGTCGACCAGCGGCTGGGGATCGTCCGGCGGTTCCTGCATGCGACCTGTCACTTCGACGCGGGCGGCGACGATTTCGAGTGGACGCGAGTCGTGTACATAACCATACAACTGCTGATGCTGTTCCTCGTACGCACGCTGCCAGTTTCCATCAGTCGGTTCAATGACGTGAATCGCAGATTCGACCCCTCGGTAACGGAGTTCCAGTGAACGGACTGGCTCGGCAATCTGACCTTCGGCGATCCCTTCGGCGCGTACATCCTTCGTTGCTTCCGCCGTGAGTTCGTCAAACACTTCGGCCACCGCGACGAGGCTCTCGGAAGAGTAATCACGCAGGACAGATCGTTCTCCAAAACGTCGCACGTCGGCCAGGCCGATGCCGTATGCACTGAGAATGCCAGCATAGGGGTGCATCAGGACCTGCGAGATCCCGAGCGAGCGAGCCATCGCGCAGGCGTGCTGCGAACCAGCACCTCCAAAGCTGACGAGTACGTAATCGGCTGGGTCGTATCCTTTCGCGACGGAGATGCGGCGGATGGCTCGCACCATGTTGGCGTTGGCGATCTGACGAAAGCCTTCGGCGAGTTCCACAGGTTCGTACTGCCGCCCCATCGGGGACGCGGCGATGTCTTCACAGAGTTTCTTTAGTCGGGATTCGACAGCCTTCACGTCGAGGGGAAACGGAAACCGCGACGGCAGCACTCGACCTAGGAACACGTTGATGTCGGTCACGGTCAGTGGTCCGCCGCGACCGTAACAGGCCGGGCCCGGGTCAGCCCCGGCACTTTGTGGTCCGACAAACAACTGTACGCCGTCGAAGCCGCAGATGCTGCCCCCGCCGGCCGCGACGGTTTCGATCGCCAGCATCGGGGCGACAATGCGGACTCCGGCTTTCTGCGTTTCGAATTCCAGTTCGTACTGACCGTCGAAACGCGAGACGTCGGTGCTCGTGCCGCCCATGTCGAATCCGATCGACTTGTCGAAGCCGGCCTGGCGGGCCACGCGTGAGAATCCGATGACTCCACCGGCCGGGCCAGACAGGATGCTGTCTTTACCCACGAAACGGTCCGCATCCACCAGGCCACCGGCTGATGTCATCATGCGGAGTTCGCTGTGGCCCAGTGTTTGTCGCAGACTCTCGACGTACTGCCGCAGGATCGGGTTAAGATAAGCGTCGGCAACGGTCGTGTCTCCGCGAGAAACGATGCGGATCAGTGGAGACAGCCGACTGGACGTGCTGATCTCTGTGAACCCGACGTCGCGCGC
>CAYSJO010000043.1:0-10883 GCA_964431285.1 uncultured Planctomycetaceae bacterium | reverse complement strand
GCTGGCTCAAGGAGTTCCGGCGGGTGTTCTCACGGTATGAAAAGACCGCATTGAACTTCGGTGGTATCGTTCGCCTGGCGTTCATTCAGCGGTACATGCGAGCCATTTTCTAATACGCGTCGTTTTCAAACAGAGCCTAGTTCTACATCGTTGACCAGTGACGGTGTGAACTGGTCGGCGTCGATACTCACGATCGGCTCTGGGGCACGAGCGGACAGCGCCGCTGCCCGGGCATTTCGCCGGATGGCGTCGAGTACCTGTTTCCGAACTTCTTCAGTGGTTGTGCGAACTGTGAGCTGCATTTCCACCTCGCGGGGAATGATGTTGTGCTTCGTTCCGGCGTGGATCGACCCCACAGTGACGACCGCCGGATTGAGCGGGTTGACTTCGCGACTGACAATTGTCTGCAGGTCAAGGACGATGCGTGCGGCTAACACGACTGGATCAATGGTGGTATGCGGTGCTGCTCCGTGTCCGCCTTTTCCCAGTACGGTGATGTCGATGGAATCGACGTTGGATTGCATCTGTTCGGCGCGATAGTTGACGTGTCCATGCGCGAAACGGGAATCACAATTCGTCGCCAGACACAGGTCGGGGCGTGGAAACCGCTGAAACAGGCCATCGGCAAACATCATCCGGGAACCGACACCGATGTCCTCAGCGGGCTGTGCAACAAGAACCAACGTCTCCTGCCACTTGTCCTTCATCGCGTTCAGCACCCTCGCCACACCGACAAGACAAGTCATGTTCACGTCGTGGCCACAAGCATGCATCACTCCAACCTGGCGGCCATAACGGTCCTGCGTTCGCACCTTGCTGGCGTAAGCAAGTCCAGTCGTTTCCGTGATGGGCAGCGCATCCATGTCTGCGCGCACCATGATCGTCTGACCAACTCCGTTCTTCAGCACGGCCACGACACCATGCCCACCGACTTTCTCTGTGACATCAAAACCTGCGGCACGCAATTCCCGCGCCATCCGAGCCGCTGTTTCCTTCTCGTTGAGTGACAGTTCCGGGTGCGCATGAAAGTGCTTGTAGAGAGCGTCCAACGATTCATATTCGTCGAGAAGGATGTCCCTCACTTCGCTTGCGTGCCTCGAAACAACACTTTTGGGCTTAGTATCTTCATCAGCAGCCACACTGGAGACTGACGCCGCGAGCAGAGCTACAAAACAGAAGCGGTGATGCATGGGATGAGCCTCGATCTCGGTCAGGGAAATGTTACCCGTCCGGATGTTCCGGAGTTCGACAGACCATGTCCATCTCGCGGATGCGGATCGCTGACGATGGCTTGCTTCATAACTGTGAATCTCTTGATTCCCGAAGCGGCGACAAGTGTCATGATGGGATGGACAATGTCCCAACGCCTCTTAAATCTCCACGACAGATCGCTCGCGCTCACAGGTCAGGGTTGACCGGCGGGGAACAGTAGTTCTCAGGAGTCTGCTATGCGGGTTTTGCATTTCGCGCTGACGGCCACACTGAGTTGCGTTTCCTTTGCGAACGCAGAAGTTCAAACCATTTCGATCGACTTCGGCCCGAAACAGCAGCCAACCAGTCGTTGGAACAATGTCACAAGTCCATTACAGACAGGGATCTTACTCAAGCGTGCCGAGGACGATTCGGGGCGCGTTACGTCCGTTCAAGTACGACAGACCGATCCCTGGGCTGGCTTTAATACGAACGGCCATCGCAAAGCCGGACCGTACCCTCCATCGGCGAAGGCCAATTCTTTTTATCTCGAACGAGGGAAGGACGAGCAGGCGACGCTCCACATCGAGGGTCTGTCACCAGACGAGACCTATGTGATCACGATCTTTGCTTCCCGGATGGGTGGTGACAAACGGCGAGCGGGCCGCTACTCGATCGGCGAAAAGCACGTCGAATTGAATGCTGCGGGAAATACACAACAAACGGTCGCGTTTGCCGATGCAAAACCAGACGCGAACGGTGTCGTCGTACTGCACATTGAATGCGCAAAGGAGCAGAGTTACGCCTACCTTGGAACACTCACCATCGCGGGCGTCTTCAATGAAGCCCCGGAGTTCAGCAGGTCACAGGATTCGCTCGATGGACCGCCGATCGTCAGTGCCCGTGCATGGGCAATCGCAGACGGCCGAACAGGCGAGTTTCTGTGGGGAGAAAACGAGACTGTGTCACGGGACATGGCCAGCACAACAAAGATCATGACTGCCTGGATTGTGCTCGAACTTGCGACCAAAGATGAAAAAGTGCTGGAAGAAGTTGTCACCGTTTCAGCGGTCGCGGACAAGACGGGCGGTTCGAGCGCCAATATCAATGCCGGCGAGAAGATCGTTGTGAAAGACCTGCTCTTCGGACTGCTTCTGCCGTCCGGGAATGACGCGGCCGTGGCACTCGGCGAGCATTTCGGAAGTCGATGCGTTGAAAAAGCCAGGACGGACAAGCCGTCCCGTCGACCGAATGCTGAACAGTCTCTGGCATTGTTCGTCGCAGAAATGAATCGTCGCGCGAAACAGCTCAACATGCCGAACACTCGTTATCTCGATCCTCACGGCAACAGCCGCAATCGATCGAGTGCTCAAGACCTGTTGCGACTGGCATGGTCAATTATGCAGAACACGACATTCCGCAAGTGCGTAGCCACTCGCCGCCACAATTGCCGAGTATTGAGACCAGACAGTTCACACCGCGACGTCACGTGGAAGAACACGAACCAGTTATTAGAGATTCAGGGTTTCGACGGAGTGAAAACGGGGACCACGGGCGGTGCCGGAGCGTGTCTTGTTTCCAGCGGACGTCGTGGCAAAGACCGTTTACTCGTCGTCGTTCTTGGCTCCACGTCCCGAGATGGACGATACGTCGACTCGCGAAATCTCTATCGCTGGGCATGGACACAACGCGGACATAAGTAGCGAACGTCTGCTGCCATCGTATCCTGATCCTGTCCCTCGAGGCGAGAGGGAACATTGCGCCGCGGAGTGGGGATTTGGGCGAGGATTGGACCGTTTTACCACAGACGCAGGACGCTCAGGACGTTGGAATAGTCGTCTGTCCAGACGGGCAGGGCAGGGTTGCGGCGGGCAGGTCTCCAGTCGGCGTCGTGTGTCAGTGATCCCAGGTCGTCAGCCGAACGGGCGAGGACGACGTATTCAGACGTGTACATCTGGCTTCGCCTGGCTGTATCCACGATGTCGTGGCGATGGAAACAGATCAGATCGGCCGATTGTGCCATGTTGCCGATAAGAGGTTCCAGGTCCATGTACTTGTTCGAAATGTGGAACAGCATGACTCCACCGGGTCGGAGTTTGCCCAGGTACAGTTTGAGCGCTTCACGCGTCAGTAGATGCGTGGGGATCGAGTCCGAGCTGAATGCATCCAGAATGATCAGGTCGTAAGCCGCTGCGGGAACTTCGCCCAGACGCATGCGTGCGTCGCCAATTACCACTTCGTGCTGGCCTCGGCAGGCGGACAGGAATGTGAAGTAACGCGCGTCCGATGCGATCGCCGTGACGATCGGAGCGATTTCAAAGAAGGTGAATCTCTGACCCGGTTCGGCATAGGCGACTGTGGCACCGCTGCCGAGACCAATCACCGCTACATCCTGGAATCGGCTACCCAGTCCGCGGAAGACGTCGCCCATGGGGCCTTCGGTCCCGAAATACGCCAGCGGTACAGGAGCATCGTTCGACGACACGCGTTGAATGCCGTGTATCGTCCGACCGTGGACCAGTTTGTGGTAGCTGTCCCTACTGGTGGCAGTTGAGTCGCTTGAGTCCACCACCACACGGTTCACGCCGAAGAATCCGCGGGCGGCGTACAGTTCGTCGCCTCGCTGATCGCCAGCCCAGGTGGAAAAAGTGACCAGCACAATCGCGTAGCCCATGGCAAACCGCATGGGTCGCTCTTTCATAGCGAAGCACAGAATGGCTGGCACGCTGAACACTGCCATCTGGTTCAGCGCGTCAAATCCGGAGTCGATCCGGTTGACGATCAGTACTGTTGCGATGGCGACCGCGACAATGCGCAGGGACCACACCACGTCGACGCGCTGCAGCCATCCGGACTCGCTGTCCCGTCGTGTGGACCAGGCCCACAGGAAACAGGTCGCGGCAAGGACCAGCGGATACCCCAGGACAGAGTTAAAGACTTGCGGAGCGATCAGTGCATTAAATGCCCCACCAAGAACTCCGCCAACACTCATCAAGAGATAGAACTCGGTCAGGTGAACGGCGCCCGGTCGGCGTCGTGCGAGTTCCCCATGGCAGAACATCGTGATTACAAAGAAGGACACCAGATGCACCGGGGCCAGAACCCAGTTGAATGACTGGAGTTCCAGAAACAGCAGCGGAATCAAGGGCAGCACGAAGAAAGGCACGGCCTTACGGACACGGGGATGCCAGTGCGCCAGTCGTGGTGAAAACGTGAGGATGTACGTCAACAGGTACAGTGCCAGAGGAATGACCCACAGCAATGGTGCGGATGCGATGTCTGTGGTAATGAAAGTGGTCACGCCGAGCATCAGGCTGGACGGGACGAATGCCAGAGTGATCCACTGCAGGCGCGTTCGCCATCGCGGTGTATCGGCGCGTTCTTCGGCGAGGGGACTGATCGGTTTCAGTGTGTCCTGGCGACCATTCCGGCGCATGGCGATTCCGCACCCGGCCACCAGGACGAACAGGCCGCAAAAGCCCAGTGCCCAGAAACTCGATTGCTGATCGACTGTCAGAGTCGGTTCCAGCAGGAAGGGGTAACCCAGAAGCGCCAGAAGACTGCCTGTGTTACTGGCGGCGTATAGAAAGTAGGGATCACTGGCCGACGGATGAGTGGTCCGGCTGAACCAGTTCTGGAGCAACGGTGCCGTACTGGCGACGACTAGAAACGGAAGCCCCACCACCATGCAGAGTTCCGCCAGCAGCCACATACTGGTCGATTCACTCGCAGACGGCGCATCACCACTGAAAGCGATTGGCAGAACGAGCACGGGGAGTGCCAGAACCAGCAGGTGCAATCGCATTTGCCACCGCGGCGTCAGCCAGCGACCGGAAAGATGCGAATACAGATATCCGACAAGCAGCTGCGCCTGAAAGAACACCATGCACGTGTTCCAGACGGAAGAAGCTCCGCCAAACCGCGGCAGGATCATTTTGCCCACCATCGGTTGAACTGAAAACAGCAGCAGAGCGCTCGCGAACAGTGTGAGAGAGTAGAGACCCAGCATGAGATCGCCGGGCAGCAGGAGCGAGGTGTCAATCCGATTCAATCCCTGCGAATCGGATAACCGTCAATGCGCAGCGGGGCGCGATGCTGAATCCATCCGCCGGAAAGCTAGCTCACAAACCTGCCCGTGATCGGACGTTTCGACGATATCGTGCGGAACCCGTCACTCGGGTATCAGGACAATCTTCCCAGCCGTATCCCGAGACTCCAGTTGTCGATGCGCTTCGGCGGCCTGACTGAGCGGCAGTGTCAAGCCGACATGAATCTTCAACTGACCCGCTTCGTACGCATCAACGATATGGTCCATGGCCGAGCGCATCAGGAATTCGTCTTCAATCACGATACCCACCGCGAGGCCGAAGACGCTGCGGTTTCCGAACAGCAACTGGTCACCCGAAATAAAGCCGGTCTCTCCGGACGCTTTCCCGAAGACGACCATGCGCCCACCCTCAGCCCAGCAGTCCACACAGCCAGTTGTTGTGGCTCCGCCGACGGACTCCAGAATCAGATCGGCTCCCTGACCATTGGTGGCTTGCCAGACCTGATCGGGCCAGTCGGCATCGCGGTAGCTGATGGCACAATCCGCTCCGAACTGTGTCGTCAGATCCAGTTTGTCAGCCGATCCCGCAACGGCGATCACTCTTGCCCCCAGCGCCTTCGCAAGTTGAACGGCACACAATCCGACACCTCCCGCTGCGGCTGTCACGAGCACACAATCGCCCGGCTCTGCGCGGCCCATCGTGACCAGCGAGTGATAAGCCGTCTGCGGATTGACGAATAGACCTGCCGCGTCTGCTGGCGGAATGGACTCAGGACATGCCACAGTAAAGCGTTCTTCCACAGCCACCCGCTCGGCATAGCTTCCATGCGTCTGGCAGCGACCAATCACGCGATCACCAGTTGCAAAGCGAGTCACGTGTTCGCCGACAGAAACGACGCGGCCCACCACTTCGACACCAGGCGTAAACGGTGTCGCCGGTGCCGATGGATGCCGGCCACTGCGCCGCATCGTGTCAACAAAGTTGACGCCGACGGCCTCCGTCTCGATCACGACATGACCCGCAACGGGCTCCGGATCCGGGAGTTCCTCCCATCGCATGACGTCCGGTGAGCCGTGTTCGTGACAAATGATTCCGTGCACTGCGGACCTTTCTCTGGATCTCGAATCGCAATCGAGTGACGATGTGCGGTTCGGTCGCACAATACCCCTCTTCCTCATCCTCTCCCACGGGAGAGGCAACTATGTCGGTCATTCGTATGTTAAGCATTCGTAACCGTGGTATCCGACTGTGTGATGGTGTTTCCCGTCGTGACGCGATGAGCGTTGGTGGTCTGGGGGCACTCGGTCTTTCCCTCCCGGAGCTATTGCAGGCTCAGTCTGCAAGCGCCGCCAACGGAGCAGGTCGGGCTTTTGGGCGAGCCAAATCCGTAATCCTGTTCTGGCTGGGCGGAGGACCTGCTCAGCACGAAACGTGGGATCCAAAACCCGATGCTCCGGCGGAAATCCGCGGCGAATACAGTCGCGCGATCCCGTCAAAAGCGCCCGGAGTATCTGTCGGCGAGCTGTTCGAGAAAACGGCCCAGTTGACCGATCGAATCGCCGTACTGCGAGCGGTCGTGTCCGGTGACAACTCGCATTCGTCGAGTGGCTATCAGATGTTGACCGGTGTGCCGCACATTCCGCTCAGCCGCGAAAACGTCGTTTCAAAGGCTCCCAATCTGTGGCCCTCTCTGGGAGCGATCGTGCGGACGTTGCGGGATGATCGCGGCGGACTGCCGGCGGCCATCACGATGCCGAAGCACATAGCCAACGTTGGCGAGATCGTGTGGCCCGGACAGTATGCGGGATTTCTCGGACAACAGTATGACCCCTGGGTGCTGACCTGCGATCCGAACGATCCAGAGTTTGCGATTCCCGACCTGACACTTCCAGACGACACCAGCACCGGGCGTTTCTCCAGACGTCGCAGTCTGCTGGAGCAGTTTGACATCGCGGCGCGGGAGTTGGATCGACAGCGGTCCGTGCGGAGTTTCAGTCAACACACGGATCAGGCTCTGGACCTTCTGAGTGGGGGAGGAGCCCGCCAGGCGTTCGCCATCGGCGGAGAATCCGACGAGACGCGCGATCGGTACGGCCGCACGAAATTCGGCCAGTCCGTGTTGCTGTCGCGGAGGCTGATCGAGTCCGGTGTGTCGCTGGTGCAGGTCAACTGGCAACAGATTGAGGGCAAAGAGAATCACGGCTCGTGGGACATCCACAAGGCGTATGCCCCGTGTCTGAAAGATTTTCTGATGCCGATTATGGACCAGTCGTTCTCGGCGTTGATCGAGGATCTCGAAGAGCGGGGAATGCTGGACGAGACACTGGTTGCATGGGTCGGCGAGTTCGGTCATACCCCGAAGATCAACCGCAACGCCGGCCGTGATCACTGGGGAAGCTGTTTTTCCTGCGCCTTGACCGGGGCTGGCATCCAAGGTGGAGTTGTGCATGGTCAAAGTGACGGCCACGCGGCGTATCCTGTGAGTGGCCAGGTTGCTCCGTGCGATATCGCGGCAACGATTTTCCACAGCCTCGGCTATTCGCCAGAGACCGTGATGCACAATCAGGCGGGTCAGCCGATGCCGATCACTCGTGGTCATGTAATCGACGCAGTGCTGTAGCGTCTTATCGATTACCCCACTCGACTCTGCCGTTTTTTCCGACTGCGCCCGCGAAACGGCCAATTCCGTGCTGGAAACACGCGATCGTCTGGCATCTGCGACCTCGGCACCGAATAATCCGGGTTCTCAGTCTGCCGGGAGCCCGCTGATGAGGTTTGCTTCACGTCCGCCTGCCGTCTGCCTGCTTTTGATTTGCCAGTTGTGTGCGACACTGCGCAGCCAGCCGGTCTACAGCGAAGGCATCCGGCTGAAGAATGAGATGCTGTTCGAAGGTCGCGCAGTCCGGCTGCCTGTCATCTCGAAAGACGTGCCAGCCAACGCGGGCGGCGTCACCGTTTACCCGATCACGATGATCGACACCGGGATGCAGCGTTATTACGTGCGGACTCAGGAGATCATTGGCCACGAAGAAGACTCGGACGTCGGCCGAGAAATCTTTCGCCTGCCCAACCGAGCCGGCCGCGGCGGTCGTGTGCTGGCCGCCGTTGGCCATTTCACGAAAAAGCCGTTCAATGAATTCGGGCGACGGACAGTCCGCATCGATACTGGAAAAGGAACGTTGGATGTTGACCAGGGGATTTCGCGGATTGGCCCGAAGTACATGCAGGTCGCCGCGAAGAATCTCTCATGGCAATTCGGAATTGCGACGGAGTCCATACCGATCGCGGCCGTCGACAAAATGATTCGGAAAGTCACGGATCAGGAGAAACCCGAAGACCGCTTCGCCATCGCGCGCTTCTACTTGCAGGCCAGTCGTTATCCCCAGGCACTGGCTGAACTGGAATCCATCGGCGAATCGTTTCCCGGACTGAGAGAACGTGCGGATGATCTGGCCCTGCAGGCTCAACAGCTTCTCGCCCAGCAGCTTATCGGCGAGCTGAAACACCGCCGCGAGGGCGGTCAGCACCGGCTGGCTTACTTCAAAGCAAAGCGGTTTCCGACAGAGCAGATGAGTGCGGCGATTCTGCGACAGGTGCGCGAATTCCTGGGTGAATATGAAGGGGCGCGCGACGAGGGAGAACTGGCTCTGGCACTGCTCGGTGAACTGCAATCGCAACTGGAGGAAGACGCACAGCGTGAGAAGGTCGATGCCATGCGCGTCGAAGTCAGTGACAAGCTGAATTACGAAACGCTCTCGCGGCTCCGTCCATTTCTGCAGCAGGCCGATGACCCGACACGCAGCGCGTCTGAGAAACTGGGCCTGGCCTATTCCGCATGGGTACTGGGACCATCGGCCGCAGTCCCGACTCTCGACCGAGCCATCAACCTGTGGGCAGCTCGCTTTGAAATCCTTCGTTATCTGCACACGCGAAACTCGGTGACACGTAAGCAGATACTCGCCGATCTGACGAGCATCGAAGGTGTCGGTCCAGAGACGGTGAAGAGCCTGATCGCTTTTCTGCCGCCAATCATTGACAGTGGAGATGTGCAGCCGGGAGTTGCCACAGAGATCGTTGTCGATCAGATCATGGCCGGAGTGTCAGCGGATACGCCTGAAGTGCGCTATCACGTGTTGCTGCCGTCGGAGTACTCGCGGGACCGGACGTATCCGATGATCGTCGCACTACATTCGGTTGAACGGGATCCGAATTTCGAACTGAGATGGTGGGGCGGAACACAGGAGAAGCCGCTGCAGTCACAGCGGCATGGCTACATTGTGATCGCTCCCGATTACGAAGAGCCTGGGGAAAAGACCTATAGTTACAGCCCGATGTGTCACTATCGGGTGCAGATGGCGATTCGCGATGCCCGCAAGCGGTTCAGCGTCGATTCCGACCGCGTCATTCTGTCGGGACACGGATCAGGTGGCGACGCGGCTTTCGATATCGGCTTAAGTCATCCCGACGTCTTTGCCGGCGTGATTCCGATCACCGGTGTGCTGGGCAATGTCAACATCCGTCTGCGCGACAATGGTCGCTATCTGCCGTGGTATATCGTGGGCGGAGAACTGGATCGCGACACGTTCGATCGCAATGCACGACACATCGACTACATGATGAAGAAGCGGTACGACGTCCTGCTGACCGAGTATATCGGTCGCGGTTACGAGTCATACTACAGCGAGATCCATCGGCTGTTCGAGTGGATGGACACGCAGACTCGGATGAAGTTCCCGCAGGACTTCAGTGTCGAGTTCGTGCGTCCAAACAACAACCGGTTCTTCTGGCTGAAGTCCCACACGATCCCGAACAGTCCGCGTGTGCGTCAGGTTGGATTGCGCGTGCCACTGGGGAAACCCAAGACGATTTCGGCAAAAATCCTTTCGGGACGAACCGAGTACACTTCGATTTCGATTACGTCTCCCAGCCGTGTGCATACGATCTGGCTGGCCCCCGAGATGATCGACTTCGACCGCCGCCTGCAGGTACGCGTTGTCGGGTCGCCACGAAAGTTCAACGACTTCGTTGAGGTATCTGTCGAAACGATCCTGGAAGACCTGCGCATTCGTGGGGACCGTCAGAAGATTTACCAAGCGAAGATCGAGCTGAATTAGCGATCTCCTTTGCCTGCCTGGTCCAAGCAACGAACTGTCGCCGCACATGGCCAGTGCATCCACATTGCGTGGGAGCCAGTGGCAGCGAACTTTTCGAGTCGCCTCCGTTGCCTGTGACCACAGTTGCCCGCGCGCCTTGTTCGCCGTGTTGATGCGACCTACACATAGTGCTCCGGTACAGCTTCCTGGACACGTCATCCCTTTGGGGTCCCTCTTATGAATGCATCTGACCTCTGCTTCCTTTCCGCGACAGAGCTCGCCCGCCAGATCCGCGATGGTGAATTGTCGGCTCGTGAAGTGATGACAGCTCACCTTGCGCAGATCGAGCGGGTCAATCCCAAAGTCAATGCGATCGTCACGCTGTTACCCGAGCAGGCCATGGAACAGGCTGCTGCCGCCGACGAAAAACTCGCACGCGGAGAGGCTATTGGTCCGCTGCATGGGCTTCCGGTTGCTCACAAAGACCTGGTCACAACGAAAGGCATCCGGACAACATTCGGGTCGCCGATCTACAGCGACTTCGTTCCGC
>CAYSJO010000042.1:0-2834 GCA_964431285.1 uncultured Planctomycetaceae bacterium | reverse complement strand
GTACGGCCGCGTGAACTCGTCGCACTGTTGCTGATGATTGCGGTTGCGGACGTGACTTTATTCCGCGGAATGGGCTTTGCAGGGCACGCGGCGTTTCTGGTTGCCGCTCCTTTGTTGCTGGCTATCGGAACGGCCCGGTTGTCGTTGAAGGCGGGCACACTGCCGACTGCTCTGGTGTTGATTGGTCCGATGCTGGCTGCTCTGGCCGTGCGTCTGGTGTGGTGCGGGTCGTGGCCGGGTGTGACTTGTGGATTCGTGTTGCTGGTCTGTTTCGCGATGACGCTTAACGGTCGCGTGCCGTATCTGCTGCATGCCGCCGTGTTCGCCGCGCAGACGATCCCGTCGGGGCATCGGGGATTGAACCACTATTTCCGGTCGCTTTCGCGAGTGCGGCCGAGGCTTCCACAACATGGACGGCTGGCGGTCGTTCTGCCCGTCGTGATCTGCAGCATGTTTGGTCTGCTGTTCGTGCTGGCGAATCCCGACCTGCTGGCGTCTGTCAGCGAGCGACTGAGTTTCGCACTGACAGCGGTCAACGAGTGGCTGGTTGAATTCTCCCCGAATCCAATGGAAGTGCTGTTCTGGTTCTGGACGGCGTGGATCACAGTTGGACTACTGCGCCCGGAGGACAAGCAGAAGGACTCGGACGATGACTACGATTACGTGGAGATCGAATCCGTCGAGACCAGCCCGGCGCAACTCTATGAAGCGTACCGCAATTCTCTGATCGTCGTGATCGGGTTGTTCGCGGCGTATCTCGTGTTCGAGTTTCAGACATTGTGGTTCCGTGAGTTCCCCGCTGGCTTCCATTATTCCGGTTACGCGCACAAAGGAGCGGCCTGGCTGACTGTCGCACTGGGCCTGGCGACGCTTCTACTGTCCATGATCTTTCGCCGTTCGATTCTGCAGGACACGCGACTGCCGGGACTCAGCCGGCTGGCGTGGCTGTGGTCCTTTGAGAACGTTCTGCTGGCGGCGGCCGTCTATCACCGACTGTCGATCTACGTCGGATTCAACGGAATGACCCGGATGAGGACGATTGGTTTGCTGGGCATTTCGTCGGTGCTGATCGGCTTCATACTCGTGCTCTGGAAGATCGCCCGGAATTGCGACTTCCACTGGCTGATCCGACGGCAAATGTGGACTGTCGCCATCGCGGCATACCTGTACGTCCTGCTGCCCGTCGATGCCTGGGTCATGAGCTACAACGTCAATCGAATTCTGGCCGGTGCCCCGGCTCCGTCAGTCCAGATCAGCGTTCACCCGACGAGTGCCAAGGGTTTCCTGCAACTGCTCCCGCTTGCAGAAAGCGAGAACGAGACGATTCGCGAAGGAGTTCGCGCCATGCTTGCCCAACGGCAGGAAACAGGTTACGCCGATGCGTATCCGCGGTCTAGCCAGGGTTGGACAGCGATCCAGATCGCAGAGGAACAGTTGCTGGATGGACTCAAGACTGCCCAGGAGCAGTGGGCAAAGTACAACGACCGGAATCTGCGCAAACGCGCGGCCGATCAATTCCACAAGTACGCGTATCAGTGGTATTGAGGCAGCAATCTTTACCACAAACCAGGAATCGGACGTCCGTGATAGATGAAATGCGGTCGTCCGTCGGTGTCCGGCCACGAGGCTGTTGGCGGCAGCCCGAGCGCGTTGTAAATCGTTGCGGCGAAGTCTTCCGGCCGTTGCGGCGATGAGTCCGGATGAGCTCCGATCCTGTCCGACGAACCGACGACATTGCCGCCTTGTACGCCTGCGCCTGCGAACAGCACTGTCTGCACAGCTCCCCAATGGTCTCGCCCGGCCGTCTTGTAGACGCTAGGCAGCGTGAAGATTCGCGGTGTGCGACCGAACTCGCTGGCGATCACAACCAGCGTTTCGTCCAGCAGACCGCTGGCGGACAGATCGTCGAGCAATGCACCAATCGCCTGATCGGCTGGCGGGTAAAGTAAATCTCGCGACATCGGAAAAATGCCGCCGTGCAGGTCCCAGGTATTGAAATTGCCCAGGTTGGCCTGAACGAGTGGGACTCCACTCTGCACCAGTCGTTTCGCCATCAACAGCGTCCAGCCAAACAAATTGCGTCCGTATCGATCGGCCGTCTCATCGTCGGCCTGCACGACATCGAATGCGTGCTGCACTTTCGGATCCGTCAACAGAGACACGGCTGACTGGCGGAATCGGTCCAGACGCTGAATACTCGCGTGTTGTTCCAGTTCACGCCGCTGGTTCTCGATTGACGCCAGCATCTGAGCGCGCCGCGTCAGCCTCTCGTTGGTGAGACCTTCCGGCAATGCCAGAACTGGTGCACGGAATTGTGACTTGTCGACGACTCGCTTCTCGTCCCGACGTCGATAGGCGAAGTCGGGATAGGCTCCCTTCACGTCGTTGCCTCGATACGGCGACGCCTCGACGAACCACGGATCAAATCTCGGTCCCATCTGTCCGCCAAACTGACCCGGGATGACGACTCCGCCCTGATTCATGTTCAGCAGCCGCTGAGGCACAACGACACCTGTTGGCAATCCTCTGCTGCGAGATCCCGTCAGGCGACCTGCGATCGACGTGATCGCCGGCCAGTCGCTGGGCTGCGGTTTGTTCTCGTTGTAACCCGGCGGAAGGTGCGTCCGTCCGGTAAGCATGATCGTGTGCGCTTCGTTGTGCTCATTCGATCCATGCGTCAACGACCGAACCAGTGCGAGTTTGTCGCTATGCTGCGCGATCTTCGGCAGGTGTTCGCAGTAGAAAACTCCGGGTGTCTTCGTGGCGACTGGTTTGAACTCGCCGCGGATCGCGGCCGGTGCATCAGGTTTCATGTCGAAGCTGTCGAGCTGCGA
>CAYSJO010000041.1:0-3899 GCA_964431285.1 uncultured Planctomycetaceae bacterium | reverse complement strand
TCGCCCGGATGGCATCGCTGTGCTCGAGAGCAGTCGGAGGATTCACTTCGTTGTGCCGCCTGGTAGTGAAGCGACCGCACCGTTCTCGGAGCGCGAGTCTGAGGATGACGTTGAACATCGGAGTCTGGGCCAATACCCACTGGACGGAGACTGGATTCAGCCGCAGAGTCGCTTTGCGTTGTCACCTCTTGGGATCTGCTGTTCCACGCCGTTCGCGTGTCGGACAAACAGCACGGACTGGTGCGAGTCCCACTATCTGGAGATCCCGTTTGGATCGAGTTCGTGGACGCCTCAAGTGCCGAGCTGGCAGCGATGCCGGACGGCTACTTTCTGATCCGCTCGCCCAACCGCGGCATGTTCGTGCTGGCTGCCGATTTCGATAAGCTCGTGATGGTAGCCAATAGTAAAGAAATGAATATCAACGACCGACTGCTCGGTTGTGACCATCGAGGCCGAGCTTACGTAGGACGCGGTAGAGTGACGCTTGTTTTCTCGGCCATTGGCAAATCGACGCCATCTGTCACCGTAAGTTCGCTTGCCGAGATCCGTTCCGACCGCGACCGAAACAGGACGGTGGATCGCGTTGCGATCGACACGCTGGGAAGAGTCTGGTCTGTTCGGCCGGATGGGGCAGTCAACATGCAGGAGCCAGGCGGCACTGCAGAACTCTTCGACGATCGCCAGACTGCTGCAGAATCCGTCTGGCCCGGTCGCGACGGTTCGCTTCTGGTCAGGAACACGGATGGCTCTGCGTCACTGGTACTCAGTGACGGGACAATCAACTCCGTTTCAACGCTGAAGGCACTGGCAATCCAGGCATTCGAAGAAATGCTTGCAGCCGCCCCGGTTCAGTCGTGTGACCATCGCCATGACCTGAGGGGAGAGGCCAGATCACGGCGTCTGGCCACTCCGTGGCTGGCTATCGATGACAGTCTGTGGATCAGTGATGGGAATAACGTGGATCGGTTGAGGAACCGCATGGCGACTGAAGAAGAAATTGTTGAGGCCGGCCAGTTCAACATGATGGGTCCACTGCGGACCGGGCAACTTGTGCTTGCTGATGAGGCAAATTCGCGCATCAACAAGTGGTACAAGGTGGACCAGCCGGACGGTGTCATGGCTGTTCAGCAAATCGGTGCTCCGCCGGCGAAGCAGAAAGGCTCGGTACGCTGGCACGCCCGGAGTCGTTTGGCGGCAGCTGGATGCTTGATTCGCAGGGCTGGCTGTGGCTGCACCAGGGGTTCGACCGCGTGTACCGCATCGAGACCGCGAATGAGTGGTCGATGCTGAAGGATTTCGGGCCTCCCGAACTCGAGCATCCGGCTGAACGTGTGTGGGGGAAGCACACGGCCCGTGTGTTTCGCGGCTACGAAGTCGGCGGGGTCGGAGAGCGTCGTTCGTGTCGGCCGGCGTATCTGCATCACCTGACGCCATTGACCCTCGATGGTGATGAAGTCCTTTGCCTGACACCGACCGGTCTGGCGTGGCTTCGGTATGATGAAGAATCCGCAGATGGCGACGAAATCGTACGGACAATGCCGGTCAACTGGGGAGGCACGCCAGCAGCTTTCATCGGTCTCCGCGATCAGTTGCTGCGGGTTGTGGTGAAGGACGATTCTGCCAGCACACTGGTTTCCGTGAGTCTGCAGGAACAATGAACATGGTTCGTTTGTTTGGAATCGCAGGAGTGATGACGCTGACCGTGCTGGTCAGTGTCCGTCAAATCAATGCTGGTGACGGCGGAGATGCGGTTTTTCCGGACGTCGTCCTTAACGACTCGCAGTGGCAGACCCTGCCGCTGGGTGTGCGTTACGCGATCGCCGATCCTGCCGGAAGAATCTGGCTGCAGGACAATCGCCGCTACGCACAGTGGAGTCTGGAGGAGCTTCAGGCTCACATCGCAGAGCAGTTTGGCCGCCGGATTCCGCAGGTCTGCAATGCTTGCATCGGTCTGCTTGAACCTGGCGGACGAGTCTGGTTTGTGTCGTATCAGCTGCACATGCTGCTGGGCTACGACGGAGAAACCTGGATCACGCACTCGACTGTCGACACGAACAATCGAGTTTACGGACGCTGCCAGACCCGGGGTGGTCTCATTAATGCGGACGCTCACCGGTACGCGGGCAACGCCGTCTGGATGCGGGGACTTCGAGGCGTCTATCAGTTTGAGAAGGGTGAGTGGTCATACCAGGTGATGACTGAAGAGCGAGTGCCGTATGGGAAGAACGTGCGACTGTCCGTTGAGCCACAGGGGCAACTTGCCGTGGCCTGGACACCCGGCAACCAGGATGTGTGGCTGTTTCAAGGCGGAGAATGGACCCGGCACAACGTACCAGTCCATACACAGCTTGCGTCGTTGACACAGTTGGTGGCTGAGTCGTCCCGCACCTTGCTGTTCATTGACGCCGAGCGACGAATTCAGCGTGCCGTGCTCCAGGCAAATGGCAGACTCGAAATTGAACAACCGAAGCACGGTGAGTCCGTGGTCTTCGGCAATGCTCGTGCCTCCAAAGTCCCCAATCTGTACGCGGATGAATTCGGTGGCATCTATGTGATCGCAGAGGCGAGCGGCCGGCTCGACCCCGAGGAATCCGGAACGTCCACCACGGGCGGGCTGATTGTTTCGGCCGCGGACGGCAAAGTGCACGTGTTGCAGAGCGGCCGGGAGATGATCAATGCGTTTGGGCGAATCTCTGGCAATCTGCCTCCGGCCATCCTCACCCAGTCCGGTGACAGTCTGTGGCTGCCCAACAGGTATGGCCGTGGTAAACCGATGCAGGTTGACCTGGCTTCGGGTACGCGTCGGGACGAAATCCCACACGCCGGTTTCCCGTCAGTGCATGCAGTCGACCGCAACGGACGCGTCTATGTGACCAGCTCGGAAAGTGGCAGCTTCAGCCAGCCCATCATGGTGTGGTCGCCTGATGGACATACCAATCCGCAACTGCAGGTCTTTTCACGTGACATCGGACAGGGCCCTGTGGCCGTCAGCGGAAACGGAGTCGTATGGGCCACGAATCCGAAAGGCCAGCTGATCTGTCTCACGGCCGGACGCTGGTACACTCTGGATGAACGGCCGTTTCCAAAGGAGTCCTCGAATCGTGAAACCCGCATTGAGTCGATGATTCCGGGGCGCGACGGCCTAGTCCTGGTTCAGTCTGGCGATCAGGTGGCCAGCTCCTGTGGCAGGTCCGCACGGAGTTGCCCGATCGATCGAGGGGGTTTCTGCAGAACTGTCAGCATCTGCTTCATCAGGTGCTGGCCACCGACGTCCAGTGGCACTTCGCCCGTGGCTGCCAGATACAGGCAGCAGCCCAGACTGTAGAGGTCGGACCGGGAATCGACCTTGCCGTTTGGAGTAAATGCTTCGGACGCCAGAAACTGCGGATCACCGGGGACCTGCGTGACATCGACCGTCACCGCCGGGGCCGCATCCGCATCAACTCCACGCGCCAGCATCAGGTTGTTCAGCTTGAATCTGTTCTCCTGGGAGTCGTAAAGGATGTTCTCCGGCGTGACGTTTCGATGGACGAATCCGCATCCGGCTGCCGTTTCGAGAGCGGATGCAATGTCCCGACCCAGTCGCACGAGGTCATTGATGGAAAGAGTACCGTTCTGGGCGTGCGACTTAAGATGAACCGGCAGCGCGGAACCCGGCACCCAGTCCATGGCGAGCCAGTATCGACCTCCATTTCGACCGGCGGACTGCAAATGGACGAGATTACGTCCCACGGCTTTTCCGGAAGAATTGATGCCTCGCATCAACCGTTGGGTGTCCTGCTCGTCCCCGCCGAATTCACTGGCCAGAATCTTCAGCGCCACGCCGCATCGGTTCTTCAGATTTGTCGCTCGGAAAATCACACTGCGTTCACCGATCGCCACAACATGTGTCAGTCGGA
>CAYSJO010000040.1:0-6965 GCA_964431285.1 uncultured Planctomycetaceae bacterium | reverse complement strand
GGCGCTGGCCGCAGCCAGTTGCTCTTCGAGCTTGACCACGATCCAGCCGCGAGTACGCAATTGCGATGCGACCATTGATGCGGTGGCCGCATCAATCGCGCCGCTTCGTGTCTGGCCATCTTCATCGCGAGCTACGAAGGCGAAATTAGGCATATTGACTTAGTCTGGTAACTAGGAATCAATTGTTTCCCGAAGCTCGGGCCGAGAAGCCCGGCTTTTCCGAAAAGCCGGGCTTCTGAATCCGGGATTCAATCCCTCGGTGACGCGTCGGGTTTCGTTTCAGGGCAACTTCGAGGCAAGGTTGGAATTACCATATGGTCACGGCTGCCTGTGCATCCGGAGCCGTCACGACGCCCTGCTCGACCTTGCGGAGTGCATCTTCCGCCAGTGTGCGGCAACCGTCATTCCTCGCCAGTGCATGCAGGGCGACTTCGTCCGCCCCGGTGGCGATCAGATGGGACATCGCTTCGACGACCGGCAACATCTCGAAGAGCGCCGTTCGGCCGGCCTTGCCGCGTCCTGCACAATAGATGCACCCGCCTGATTCCCAGGCCGGCGTGTCGTGTGCATCCGGCATTCCGAGAGCGGCCGCCGCAAGAATCGATAGCGCGGTTTCCTTGCGGCAATGCCGGCAGAGTCGGCGCACCAGTCGCTGGGCAACCGCCAGTCGCAGTGTCGCCGCGACGAGGAACGGCTGAACGCCCATGTCAACCAATCGAGTGACGGCACCGGCTGCCGTATTCGTATGCAGTGTGCTGAAGACGAGGTGGCCGGTCAGAGCGGCTTTGATCGCAATGTCAGCGGTTTCCGGATCACGGATTTCACCAATCATGACCACGTCCGGATCGTTCCGCAGAATGGACCGCAGCGCCTTGCCGAAGCTGACTTTGTCGGCCGAATCAACAGCCACCTGGGTGATCCCATCCATCTCGTATTCGACGGGGTCCTCCACGGTCACAACGTGAAGCGATCTTTTCGAAACCAGTTCTCTGATCGCGGCATACAGAGTTGTGCTCTTGCCGCTGCCTGTTGGTCCGGTACACAGGATCAATCCGTGGGGGCGACCGATGGCAGTTGAGAATCTCTCCAGATCGCCGGCGTCCATCCCCAGTCGCGCCAGAGTCAGATTGTCCATGTTGCTGGCCAGAAGACGCAGTGTCAGCGATTCGCCGAAACGGGTCGGCAGGGTCGCGACACGCACGTCAATCGATTCTCCCCGCGACGATGTCCACGAGAATCGGCCATCCTGAGGCGAGCGCCGTTCCGAGATGTCCATGTCGCCCAGGATTTTGATGCGGGAACTGATCTGCGGATGCAACTCGCTGGCAAAGTAGCGGTAGTCTTCCAACTGTCCGTCGACGCGCAGCCGGACTCGCACGCGCTGCGTCATCGGATCGACATGGATATCGGAGGCTTCTCGCAGTGCTGCTGCCTGCAGAATCTCTTCGCAAATCTGGACCGCATCCTCGTCCCCATCCCCGCGTCCGGCCGCCACGCGGATTGTCCCGTTTTGCGTAGCAGCTCCGCCGAACGTGTCGCGAATCACTGTTTCCAGCGAACTCTCGTCCGCCAGAACTGGTTCGATGGGATGCTCGAGGTGGCGCTCGACGGTGTCCAGTGTCGCCACGTCGGTCCGATCAACACATGCCACCAGCACACGGTCATCGATTTCACAACACGGCAGCACTTTCTTCCGTCTTGCCAGAGAAACCGGAATTCGCAATGCCCAACCGGGATCGATCCGCACGGCCGACATGTCAATCGGTACCGAATTCGACAGTTCTGCGGAGGCTGTGCTCACAACGGCGTCTCCGCCAGATCGTCAAGCCGCATTCTGGATGGTCGCAGCTGGCTGGCACGGCCGACGACCAGTTGCGGATTTCTCGCCAGTCCTTTCGCCGTCCGCTCACTGATTTGTCCCGACCTCAGGAGCTGTGCCAGACATTCATCCGCCGTATACATTCCATCGCTGCGGCCGGTTTCAATGATGGAATAGATGTGCGAGTCCTTGCTCTGTGAAATCAGGTTGGCGACGGGGTTGGTGATCTTCATCACTTCGCTGACGAGAACGTATTTTGATCTGGCGGCAAGCGGATCATCGCTCGCTTCCTTCAGTGCTTTCTGAATCTGTGGACCGTCTCCCATGATCAGTTTCTGTGCAACGACCGCTCGCAGGATCATGGCCAGTTGTCTGCGGATCGACGGCTGCTCCTCGGGTTGAAACACCGAAACGACTCGATCGATCGAACCAACACAGTCGCCCGCGTGGACCGTCGCGAAGACGAGATGCCCCGTTTCCGCTGCCGTGATCGCCGTGCGGATGGTATTCAGGTCTCGGATTTCACCGACCAGAATGACATCCGGGTCCTGGCGCATGGCGGCCACCAGTGCCTCATTAAAACTCTCCGTATCGAGTCCAACTTCACGCTGGTCAACGAGTGACTGGTTGCTGGTGTGCTGATACTCGATGGGGTCTTCGATCGTGATGATGTGACCGCTGCGTGTCTGATTGATGCGATCGATCAGCGTTGCCAGCGTCGTGCTCTTCCCGCTTCCCGTTGGTCCGGCGATCAGCACCAGACCGTGGCTGTAATCAGCAAGCTGGTACAGTTGCGATGACAACCCCAGTTCCGGAAGCGACCGAATCCGTTCTTCCAGACGCCTGAGGGCGATGCTGTACGCGCCGGATCGGCGAAAGATGTTGAAGCGGAAGCGCGTGCCATCATCGGCTGACAGGCCGCCGTCGAGTGAACCGACTTCGGGGGCGACTTTGGCATGCGTCCGCAACGCGAGGACGCGCGCGAGTCCGGAGAGTGTGTCCGCATCCTGCACGGGCCAGTCGTCCGCAGGTGCCATACGGCCCTGTTGACGAAAGTAAGGGGGATGCCCCGTAGACAAGTGCAGGTCGGATGCCTTGCGCGCAATCGCCTCGTTCAACAGCCGCAGGAGCTGCTCTTCCGATTGTTCGTCTTCAATCTCATTCACAATTCTTCACCATTAGTCCTGCGGCACAGACGCAACGGCCTTCTAGACCATTTCCAAGGTTGGTCTTCAGTGAGCCGCTGGCCGTAAGGCCTCGGCCGCTGACGCGTCACGGCTCGCTTTTCTACATGAGCAATCCGACCGTCCATGAGACTGGAGGGCTCGTGGTATCGACCCTGTTTGGTTTTGTCAGCGTCATGCTGATCGGAATGACCCCCGGGATCTCGGGCAACTCTCTCAGCAACTCGACGATTGCGGCGTACTCACCAGTCAGAATCAGCTCTCGAAAACTGGCGGCTTCACTGGGCACGAGAGACTTGAGTGTCTTGACCGACTTGTCGCGAAGAGTCGGCAGCCTGATGGATTCGACCGTTTGATCCAGCAGGATGGCGACCCCATGCTGTCGGCAAAGTGCTGTCACGGCACTGTGTTTTGCCGTCGGGCTCAGTTGCTGAAAAGCTTTGGATTTCTCGGTCACTTCGTCTTCGACCGAACTCATTGTGTCCCGCAGCGCATTTCGATCACGACGCAGTTGCTTCGCGTCCTCGTCCAGTGCCGCAACGAGTTCCGGTCCGACGGCCTTTCCGACGGCAGATTTGAAGTCTTTCTCCGCCTTGTTGAACGCCGGCAAGGCAAAGAACGTGATGTACAGAAACGCGACGAGCAGAATCGCGGTAGCAGGGACAAACGCCGCCACCCACTTTTCGCGCTGACTGCCGGATGTGACTTGAAACGCCATCAGTCGTTGCCTTCCTGGTCAGCGGTTGCGTGTGATGGATTCTGCAAAGATGCGATGGCAGCCTCGCCCTGCGAATTCGCGGTGGGCACTGTGGGCCGATGATCAACCAGTTCAATCGTGAAGATCCAGGGGCCACCCGCTGTCGTGAGGTTGGAGCCTGTGACTGAGGCGGGGCGGACTGACCAGCCAACCGGAGCCAGGGCCGGCTCCAATCGCTGGACCAGTTTCGGGACGGAACCACTGAGAAGCGAGCGGCCGGACAACGTCATTCCGCTGGGCTTCGTCGTGATCCCGTCGACCACCAGGTCGGGTTCCGCCTGACCGGCCAGAGATTGCAGCAGTACGGAAAAGCGATCGCCCTCATCTATGAGCAGCCTCAGATTGTCCCGTTTGGATGTGGCCTCGTCGGCCTGCGTGCCAAGTTCCTCAAGCTCCTCGTTCAGTTCTTTGATGACCTTGTTCAGTCGCTCCTTCTCTGCACGCGGGCCTTCCAACTGAGCCGTTCTGGCACGCATAGCCGACGCGTCGGAATGCATCATCCAGGCCAGAGTCCCACAGACGATTGCGGTCACCAGGGCTGCGGCTGCCCCGATGCGGATCAGTGTCTTGTCAGAGGTGGGGACCTGCGGCGCGGGAACATGCGGGAATCCCGCCGGGTTGGCTGTTCGCGTGATAAGTCCCTGGACCCAGCGTTGAAGGACAGCCTCATCGCTGAGGGATTCAAGCGAGCCGGTGTATAACGGCGGCCGGTCAGCCGGCGTCGTCTGCCAGCCGTTGTCGGGCAACTCACCACCGAACAAGGTCCTGAGCGCTTCATACCAGCGGTCGCTCGTCGTTGATCGCCGGGTCACGTACGCCCGTGGAAATCCACCAGATTCCGGTGGTGCCGCAAACGCTCCGGCCAGCTCCGGCGTGAACTCCACCCAGGGAACACCAGAGCGATCCGGGGAACTCATGCCGATCGGATTCGCGAGTAATTCGAGTTTCCCGCCACGCACACGAATGGCCTGTGCGATGCCCGACAGAGCTTCGCTGGGAACAGCCGCGCCCCAGAAGCGGCGGGTGTCCGGTGGAACCGGCGACAACTCCACGAACCCCAGACGACTGTTCATCGGGTCGAGATCGGAGAGGGACTCCGTTTCGAACCGCAGCATCTGTTCGAGTTCGGCCCCTTCCAGTCCGTAAATGGAACGTTCATCCAGATCGATGACACCGGTCCAGAAGTCGTCGGCGATCACGTACGTCTTTTGAGCAGGTTTGTTCCCGGTCAGGCCGCAGGCCAGTTCGACGGCAATCGGCAGCGTCGTTCCGACGGGCCGCGGCTCCCTGGTCAAATTGACAACCTGATCACCGCGCACATCGGCACGCATCACCTGACCGGCAGTGATGATCAGGAATGTCGAAGTCTGTCCGCCAAGAGAAATCAAGGGTCACTCTCTCATTGTCTGTATCGGTCAGTTAGCCCCGATTGTGGGGTTACGGGGCAGCCTTAATCCAACGTGATGTCGATGCGATTCGTGTTCGCCACAATTGACCTGTATTCAATACGGCTCTTACTCGAAGGATCGTTCGTTCCGTCTCCAAAATCTCCGCTGTCATTGCTGTCGTCGAGATACGCACGAACTGCTCGCAAGCCGCGCGGGAACTGCACGGCTGGTTTAGGCGTTGAGTTTCCCTCTTCGAACTTGTAATCAAACAAGTCGCGATCGGTGGTGGGGTCGAGACGAGCGTTCACAATCGTGGCACGCTCGATGCGTACTCGGCCAGTAGCAGAATCCGGGTAGTAGAGTTGCACGATGATGTCACCGGGAACTGCGATCGCGGCATCGCCATCCAAACTCTTTTCGACAGACACCGTACCGACGACAGGGCCAAACAACAGACCAGATGAAAGCGTTATCGCGGTCGTCAGGGCGGGGAGATCGCGGTCGTAGGTCCCACCGGTGAAGAGATCATCCCCCAAGTCGTCGTTACCGAGGCTTCGCAGCCCGTACACACTCTGGCCAGCCGTTGTGACATCTGTGTCACCATCGCCGCGAAGATGTCGATAGGGATAGTCTGCGTTCGGGTCATCGTTGGCATCCACATAGCTGACAAGGACGTTTGCCCAGGCATCTGTGATTTCGTCCGCGCCAATCGGTAGCACAAGATAAGGACCGCGCCATCCAGTGCCGATAATCACGTCTCGATCACCATTGACTGGATCGCCATCCAGGTCGTCGTCCTCGCCGTCGCTATTGCCGTCGAGGTCGTTGTCGGTATTGGCAACCACAGCAGGCAAGTCTTCGACTGGGCGATTCGCATAAGTGAGCACACCCGGCGGCATCTGCCAGAGAGATCGAACTGTCAGGATGTCGTTACCTGCAGCGTCCAACTCCGGTGTTGCGATCGGCACCCCGCCCATGTCGACGAAATATCCGGATTGGGTCGTAGTCCCATCTGGATTCGTCTTCTCCACATAGATGCTGTTCTCACATTTGCGAAGTGTGGTTTGTGTCGTTTCGAAGCGCGTCTGGTCGACCTGAACCTCCACCATGTTGAGCGCTGCGGTCGCCAGGATGGCAAGGATGATCAACACCAGCACTAACTCGACCAGCGTGAAGCCACGCTGCATCGTGGACAGGGACTGAGTTCCGCTTACGGCCTGGCGGCGGAAACTGTTCGGGTGTCGTTCGTTCCGCGTCATTGTCTGGTGTCCGCCACAAAGAAAAACAGAACCAGGTCATCTCCGCATTCATTCAACGAAAGGGCTGTCTCCTCTGATGCACCGCCGGGAATGTAGTTCTGTGTATTCGGGTCGATCGGTGGGGGGTCAAAGTCATCAATCACTCCTGTTTGTTCTTCTCCGTCTTCTCCAGTCGAAACAAGTCGTGCGTATTTGATGTCCTCTCGATCCATGACCGAGTTGCTATTCGTATCTGGAATGAAAATCGTCAGCGGATTTCCCCAGCCATCGAGGAAGACGAATGATCCATCGTCCTGGCGAAACGACCCCTGTAGATACGGCCCTCGCCAGCCAATCTTCGTCACCGGATCGAAGTTACCGATTGTCGGATGAGTGTCCGCTATCAACTGGTTGGGGTTCGTTGGGAAAAGATGCGCTTTCTGACCGAGGTCGAGCCATGCCCCGGCCCTGGTCTCAGTTCCCATGATCGCATCGCGGATAGCACGCATCGTGGTCTCGGTGACGATCTGGCGTTCGCTCTTAGGGCCACCCGGGGTTGAGATCTGGGTCAATCCGCCC
>CAYSJO010000039.1:0-2531 GCA_964431285.1 uncultured Planctomycetaceae bacterium | reverse complement strand
CTCATCGCACCGGGCCGTTGATGACAGCGCGAACAGAAGCATGAGTGACAGAAAACGTGGCATAACAGGGGATCCAGCGTATTCACGTCTGCTCATCGTTTGGATGATGATGCACGTGAACGAAATGGGGCGTGATGACTTCACAAGGGGGAAATGGGTAGTCTCGACGACTCGCGGAGAAGTTCCCATTCGCGACCATGATACAGGTCGACACGCGATAGCGTCCAGGGCGAACGAGCTGCACCAGTTACGGCAATTCCGCCGGTTGCGACTCGCATTTTACACGTCAACAATCCGCCCCGCTGATTCACTTCGATCAATATTCAGACCGGAGAGACAGATGCGAGGCAGCGAAGCCATAGCGAAAACTCTGAAGACTTCAGAACCAACCACGCCAGTCACTCGGCGACAGGCGATCACGACATTGGTATCGGGCGGTGCGCTGTCCTTGCTGCGGACAGACACAGCGGAATCCGCAACAGGTCAGTTCGCGATTTCGACTTTCTCCGCAGATGTCACGCCGCCAGTCGGGCATCCATTGCTGGCGGGTTGGAGAGTTCCTGCAAAATCGATCAGAGAGCGCCTGTCTGCTCGCGGGATTGTCCTGTGGAATCCCGGCCAGCCGATTGTCCTGTGCGCCGTTGACTGGTGCGAGTTGCGGAACGATGCCTACGACCGATGGCGTGAGGTCATCGCTCGGGCGGTTGGTACCAGCAGGGAACGTGTGCTGGTTCACTGCCTGCATCAGCACGATGCGCCTTATGCGGATCTCGAAGCACAGCGACTGCTGTCAAGACATGGTTTGCCGAACGCCATGTTCGACCCGGAATTCCATGAGCGAGTCGTTCAGCGTGTCGCCGGCGCTGCTGCTGCTGACTCTCAGGATCGGCGTCAGCCAGTCACCCACATCGGAACCGGGCAGTCTGAGGTCAGGAACATCGGCAGCAATCGACGAGTGGAGATTGATGGAAAGGTAAGTTTCGGCCGGGGCAGTTTTACCAGCAATCTGAATATCCGGAACTCGGCGACTGGTCAGATCGATCCCATGCTCAAAACTCTGAGTTTCTGGAATGGTGATCAGGCCCTTGTCGCCATCAGCTGCTACGCCACTCACCCGATGAGCTACTACGGTCGTGGTGACGTTTCGTACGACTTTGTTGGTATAGCTCGCGAGCAGCGACAAGGCGATGACTTGGATGTCTTTCAGATTTACATGTCAGGTTGCGCCGGGGATGTCACCGCGTCGAAGTTCAATTCCGGTGATGAGTCGGGGCGTTCAGCCCTTGCGGATCGACTGCACTCAGGGCTGGTCGCGGCCTGGGAGGCAACTCGCAAGACGCCGCTGCGTCAGATGAAATTTCGGTCAAGCGCTCTGAGATTCTCGCCCCGGGACGAAGGCACGTTTTCTCAAGGGGAAGCGGAACGGATCATCGCCGACCTGACGGCGGACCGGAAATCCAGGTTGCGTGCTGCATTGACACTCAGCTGGCGAAAGCGTGTTGCGTCCGGCCAGCCCATTGATGTGCCGGTAATTGACTTCGGACCGGCACAGTTGGTGTTAATGCCGGCCGAATCATTCGTTGCCTATCAACTGGCCGTACAACAGCTTAGCCCCGACAGCTTTGTCATGACTCCCGCGTATGGAGAGTGTGCTCCAGGTTACCTTCCAACAGACAAAGCCGAACTTGAGGGATTCGTCAAAGCGCACGGCTACGACTGGGTCGCTCCGTTGCCCGAGAAGACGATTATGAGTGCCGTGAAGGCTGTTCTGATCCAGAGCTGAAGCGGCGCAGAAGTTGATCGAACATCCCGCAGCTCAGGTCGGCGATCAACATCATCCTGCAACTCGTGTGGTTCGCTGAGGACGGGTCACGAAGATCACCGAGGCATTTGGACTGGACAGCAACAACCAGTACCCGTTTCAGGACATGTTCGTGAATCGGCTGAAGGGCCGGACGGATGATGGCGAGTTAACCTCCGAACTGGTATTCACCGTCACGAGGCCGACATTCGCCCCCAAGCCGTTCGAGCACGGGCTCGAAGACGAGATTTATTATTTGGCAGATGTCTGGGAAGTCTCTCAATATTCAGCTCGATCTGAATCCAGCAGCCTGTCGACAGACAGACGAAGGATGATGCTGATGATCAAGGTGCGATGCAAATGCGGCCGCGGGCTGAAGGTCAAGGATTCTGCGGCCGGTCGTCGGATCAAGTGTCCGGATTGTGGTAAAGGCGTGGCAGAGCCTGAGCCCGAGGATGATTACGGCGAAGAGTACGGGTCCGAGGACGATTACGGCGACAGGTATGAAGATGAGTACGAGTCGCCCCGCCCGCGGCGCCGGTCTACGGGTAGCTCCAGCCGGAAGGGCAAGGGTAAAGGGAAGAAGAAGAGCCTCCTCACCAGAATGTGTGGGTGAAGTTCGGCTCGGGGAGTTTTGCAAGGTTGTGGTATAAAGCGAGTTCCAGCGTTTCTGGTGTGCGGAATCCGTAGGATTTTCTCATGGTCACTTTCGCCTTGTTGTTCAGACGCT
>CAYSJO010000038.1:0-2300 GCA_964431285.1 uncultured Planctomycetaceae bacterium | reverse complement strand
GACACCTGTCATGGCCGAAACATTGAACACTGACACTCCTGACGCCGACATCGTGCACGACAATCCGCTGCTGGCCGACTCCGGCCTCCCTCCTTTCGACCGCATCGAACCAGTACACGTCGAACCTGCGGTCCGACATTTGCTGAGAGAGGCTGAGCGGGAATTGTCGGAGTTGGAAGCGTCCATCGATCCGACCTGGGATGGTTGCTTTGCCCGACTGGAAGCCATCGATCGTCCGTTTGAATACGGCTGGGGCCCGGTGTCGCATCTGTTCGGTGTCAAGAACTCGCCGGACCTTCGCGAAGCCTATGAGTCCGTGCTCGACGACACTGTGCAGTTCGGCCTGCGAGCCTCACAAAGCCGGCCCGTGTATCAGGCTGCCATCGCAATCCGGGATGGAGACGAATGGAGCAGTCTTTCGGCAGCCCGGCAGCGGATCGTGGAAAAACGCATTCAGTCGGCCGAACTGGCGGGCATCGCTCTGGAGGGTGAGCAGCAGGAGCAATTCAATGCCATCGTGCAGGAGCTCTCGCAGCTTAGCACCAGCTTCTCGAACAACGTGCTGGATGCCACCAAGGCGTTCGATCTGATCCTGACTGAACTGACTGACGTGGAGGGCATTCCGGCAACGGCACTTGCCATGGCCGCCCAATCATGGAATCAGATGCAGGCGGATTCGTCCGATAGCGGCAGTCCGGAAGAGGCGACTCCGGAAGCCGGACCGTGGCGGTTCACCCTGGACACTCCCAGTTTCATGCCATTCATGCAGCACTGTCGCCGTTCCGATCTGCGCGAGCGGATGTACCGGGCATTCATGACACGTTCGTCAAGCGGCGAGTTTGATAACACAGAAGCGATCAATCGTATCCTGACTCTACGACAGCAGAAGGCGAGACTCCTGGGTTTCGACTCGTATGCGGAGCTGAGCCTCGCCAGCAAAATGGCTCCGAATGCAGCCGCAATCGAACAGATGTTTGAAACGCTGCGATCAGCGTCATGGGACGCCGCTGTGCGTGACATGGACGAAATCCGGGAGCTTGCCCGCCAGTCCGGTGTTACGGACGAACTCATGCACTGGGACGTTGCGTTCTGGTCTGAGCGATTGCGCGAACAGCGGTTCGATTACACCGACGAGCAGCTCCGACCGTACTTTCCTCTGGAGAAAGCCCTCCACGGCATGTTCTCGCTGGTCGGAAAGCTCTTTGGAATTTCCGTACGACAGACTGAGGGCGTTCCAGTCTGGCACAACGATGTACGCTACTTCGAAGTCCACGACGAAGATGGAACTCAGATTGCGGGGTTCTATCTGGACCCGTATTCCCGTCCGGAAAACAAGCGTGGCGGCGCCTGGATGAATGACTGCCTGGGCCGTTGCCTGATCAACGGCAAAGTCCGCGTGCCCGTGGCTCACCTGGTCTGTAACAGCACACCGCCGGTCGGAGACACACCTTCGCTGATGACGTTTCGTGAAGTCGAAACCTTATTTCACGAGTTCGGTCACGGTCTGCAGCACATGCTGACAACGGTGAAT
Source organism: uncultured Planctomycetaceae bacterium (assembly GCA_964431285.1). Taxonomy (GTDB): domain Bacteria; phylum Planctomycetota; class Planctomycetia; order Planctomycetales; family Planctomycetaceae; genus CAUZFZ01. The sequence continues at coordinate 769 of CAYSJO010000038.1, read as the reverse complement.
GAAGCCGACGCAGCCGGGATCAACAATGTCGAATGGGACGCAGTCGAACTGCCCAGCCAGTTCATGGAAAACTGGTGCTATCACCGGCCCACAATGCAAAGTATCTCCGGTCACTGGGAAACGGGAGAACCATTGCCCGAAGAGTTATTTGAAAAGCTGAAGTCGTCTCGCACTTTCCGTGCGGGAAGTCTGATGCTGCGGCAGCTCACGTTCGGAATGACGGACATTCAGTTGCACAGTGACTTTACACCACCAACCGAAGGTGACAGCTCGCGTGAGACGGTCTTTGATGTCCAGCGAGTTGTGGCAGAGAAAACGTCGGTACTTCCAATGCTTTCCGAGGACCGCATGTTATGTGCGTTCTCACACATCTTCGCGGGCGGTTACTCGGCTGGTTATTACAGCTACAAGTGGGCTGAAGTTCTGAGTGCTGATGCCTTCAGCGCCTTTGAAGAGGTCGGTCTGGACGACGAAGAGGCTGTTGCCCGCACTGGCCGCCGATTCCGCGACACAGTGCTGTCATTGGGCGGAAGTCGTCATCCGATGGATGTCTTCCGCGAATTCCGCGGCCGCGAACCCGAGCCGACTGCTCTCCTCCGGCATAACGGGTTGGCGTGAATGGCAGACACATAACGGCGCGCGAACTCTTCCGGCAACTCACTCAGTCAGACCGAGGATCTGCAGACTCTCGCGGTGGATCAGTGACTCAATCTGTTGCTCATCCAGACGTGGCAGCTGAGTTGAGATTCGGATGCCTTGAATTCCTGTA
>CAYSJO010000037.1:0-13499 GCA_964431285.1 uncultured Planctomycetaceae bacterium | reverse complement strand
GGCAGTTCCTCAGGCGTCCATTCCGCGGCTGGTGGTGGCACCGGGCTCGCAATCTCCACTGATGCCATTTCGTTTCCGTCGACTCCATACATCTTCACAGCGACCGCCCCATCCGAGCGAAACACGGAAAATACACTGCTCGCCAGCAGGATTCGCGACGGGTTGGACATGTGACGAGAATCATCTTCCGAAAAAGGACGACTGCTGCCGCTGGAACTGCTGCCTCGTACTGAATAGATGTAGCGTCTGGCGTCGTCGTCGCGGTGTTCGTACCCGAACTTGTCAGTGATGGTCGAATGAGACCACCATTCGAAGTCCAGATAGCGTCCGCTCGTCGCATGCTGCCGCGTCATCCAGATTACGACACTGTCCTTCTGTCCTTCGACGTGTGCGTATCGGGCGTCTGGCGACGAAACGGAGACTCGAACGGATCAATCGACGACCGCGGGACGAGCACATCCAGTTGGTGGCTGGTTCCATAGGTGACTTTGTTTACCGACAGAATCGAACCGTCTTCCATTGTTGTCTCGGCCACGACCTCAATCTGTTTGATCAGTGAGTCGATTTCGACATTCCCGACGATCGTCAGCACGGTCGACATCACCAGCAATGAGACAAAGGCGAGCAGTGCGATCAGGGTCAGTGGGCTGAACTGGCGAAGCATCGGACAGGGTTTCCCCGAGCGACCATTGACATGAGTTATCGCAAGCCTACCAGCGCGTCGGGGGACTGGGCAGGCAGTCCGCAGACAATCGGTAATGAGCGGACTATTCTGCCGACCTGACATCATCCTTGATCAGCCATCGGAGATCAGATCATGACTGCCTCGAACGATTCGTCTCGGATTAGCCGTCGCGATGCCTTGTCCTATATGTCCGCCTCGGCCGGCGGGCTGCTGGCTGCTTCCCACATCGACCACGCCCATGCGGCAGGAGTTGCGGACCAGTATGCAGGTCTGAAGTCCGAGAAGTACCTGGGCGGGATGAAGGTCCTGGCGACGATCGAGGACAGCAAGGTCTTCACCGAAGGCCCCGCCGGTGACGGTCATGGCCATCTGTATTTCACCAACGTGCCAGCCGAGAAGATCCTCAAGTGGGACGGCGACAAGCTGTCCGTTTTTCGGACTGAGTCAAACAAGACCAATGGAATGTATTTTCACCCGAGTGGCGACCTGCTGGCATGTGAAGGAGGCGCCGGCCGTGTTACTCGGACCAACATGAAGACGGGTGAGATTCGCGTGCTGGCCGACTCGTACAACAGGTTTCCGTTCGCAGCGCCGAATGACTTGTGTCTGGATGGGAAGGACCGCATCTATTTCACGTCACGGCCCGGTACGATGGATCCGAAGAAAGGCAATGTAAACTCGGTCTATCGCATCGATCCCGACGGCAAAGTCACACAGATACTGGCCTGGCCCGACGTGCATATGCCCAACGGAATCGTCACGTCGCCGGACAACAAAACGCTGTATCTGATCGAGGCCCATCCCGACGCCGATCACAACCGATGCATTTACGCATACGACTTGAGCGAAGACGGATCGGTCAGCAATCGTCGGACACTGATTAACTTCTACCCCGGACGTAGCGGCGATGGCATGTGCATCGATGCAGAGGGCAACCTGTACGTGGCAGCCGGCCTGCACAAGACTCGCAAAACCAGCGAAACGCTCGACACACCTCCTGGAATCCATGTCGTGTCGCCGCAGGGCCGACTGATTGCATTTGCTGAGACGCCCGAAGACACAATCACTAACTGCGCGTTTGGAGGGAAAGACTTCCACACATTGTTCGTGACCTGCGGGACAAAGCTGTTGAGCTTCCGGACGACCATTCCGGGGAAGCCTGCGTATCGTCCGAGTGCTTCATCCTGACCTGATCCCGGGCGAGATTCGTGTCGACGGCGGCCGCGAATCTGCTTCGAAGTCGGTACTCAGGAAACGTAATCTCCTCATTCACCCCTGCACACCCATAGGTTTTCTAAAACTGAGTCACTACACCAGCGCGTGCTCAGCAGTGTGAAGCTTCGGCTGACTGCAACCGTCCCCTTGACACGGATGCGACGGCCCTGTCTTTGTGCGACTCGTGTCCCGCATGCCCAACTCCCAAGATCATTTGCCAAAGTCCGAGTTTCAGTTGCCGGTCATTCACCGCTGATCGGTTCTCGTGAGCCGCCGAAACCGATTCCGCGCCGCAAGGTTCGGGCGATTCTGCTGCACCTGGCGCAGATCTCGATGTTTGTCACAACGCTGGTGATGATCCGGATCCACCATCAGCGGCAACTGAAATCGCTGGCAGAGAACATTCGACCCACGGTCACTCTCGTTGAGGTCCAGGGTTTTTTCGCGGAAGCCACCGCGCTCGCTGACCAGCCAGCGCGAGGAAACTCTCTGCTTATTCTGAACGCTGGTGGCGAGCCGCTTGGCTATGTCCTGCAAACCTCACCTGAGTCCGATTCGATTATCGGTTTTTCCGGGCCGACCAACGTGTTGCTCGCTTTCGACAAAGACGATCAGGTTGTCGGCTCCGAGATTCTGTGGAGTCGTGACGAGCACCTTGACATGATCCTCGCCAACGGGCGTCTGATGGCAGCGTGGAAGGGCCTGACCCGGGAGGAACTTGCGGCGCACCTGTCCAACCCGAAATCGGCTCAGGTTGATGCCGTTTCCGGTGCCACGCTGACCAGTTTCGCCATTGCTGAGTCCGTTGCACTGCGACTGACTGGCGATCGACCGACCTCGCTGCGGTTTCCAGGCGAACTGACAATTGGGGAACTCAGTGAGTTCTTTGACGGCATGGGAGACGCGCTTGTGCCATCCGAAGACGTTGCAGGGCTGTTCGACGTCCTCGACCGCTACGGCATCTGTCAGGGAGGCGTCCTGCGGACGTCACCGACCGCGGACAGTATTACAGGCTACCAGGGACCAACTGATACGCTGATCGTGTTTGACGACCACGGACGCGTGCTCGGCCTCCGACTTCGCGACTCGTTCGATAACGAAAACCCCGACGTACCGGGAAACGACTACGTTGGTTACGTACGCCAGGACGACTATTTTCTCACCCTCTTTAACGGCAAGACACTGGGAGAGCTTGCGAGCCTGGATCTGGAAGAGGAACAGGTTGAGGGCGTTTCCGGAGCCACAATGACCAGCATGACTGTTGCGGAAGGTCTCGTCGCAGTCGCCCGGTCTGCCGAACTGGATCGGATGGCAACAAAACAGGCTGATCTGGCAGTAATTCCGCCTAGGCAGAGACTCAATGTTTCCTGGCGGACAATTGCCTCAGTCCTGATCGTCGTGACCGGGATCTTTCCGGGTCCGTTTCGTCGTGGAATTTCGCGGCGGTATTTTCAAATCGCCGTGATTGCCCTGCTGGGTATTGTGAATGGAGACTTGCTTTCGCAGACTGTGCTCGTCGGGTGGGCTCAAAACGGCATTCCGTGGCGGCTGGCGCCGGGCCTTGTTGTTGTCGCTGCTGCGGCTGTTGTCGTGCCGATATTGAGTCGCCGACAGCCATACTGCCAGCACGTGTGCCCACACGGAGCCGTCCAGCAGTTACTCATTCATCGAATCCGCTGGCAATGGAATATGCTGCGGCAGGTTCACCGAACGCTGTCAGTCCTGCCCTTTCTGATCCTGCTGGTCGTGGTTGTGATTCCCTTGACCGGCTGGCCGCTCAGTCTGGTTCATCTGGAGCCCTTTGATGCGTGGGTCATCGGAACGACTGGAGTTGCGGCGACCACGATCGCGATTGCGGGACTTTCTGGCTCACTGTTGGTTCCCATGGCCTACTGCCGATACGGATGCCCGACAGGAGCATTGCTGCAGTTTCTGCGATTTCACGGGCGCAGCGACCGGCTCTCAATTCGCAACGCAGCGGCGATGCTGCTGACCGTTGTCGCCGTTGGATTCGTCGTTGCCGGTTAACGTCATGATCGATATCTGGTGTGCGAGAACAAGTCCCGTCGGACATCCGGGTTGCTGATCTTCCAGATCGCGCCGTCCACGAAGTAGTGATGGATGTTGACGATGATGCTGATGGTTGACGCCACTGAAAACACGCGGCTTGGCAGGTAACCAGAATACTCAAGCTCGCCGGGTAGCCAGAGGAGAATCAAACCGCCAGCGAATAACAACAGATAGACCATTGTGACACGACACGCTCGTATCGCGGCCGAGTGTGGAGCCGCACGATCATACCGATTGAGATCGACCCGCAGTGGAAAACTCAGGTACTGGAACGCGTGCGCGAGCTGAATAACAAGGAAAAAGTACACATGCACATACAGCAGCAGGTACCAGAAATAAATCGAAACCCAGGGCAACACGGATCTCCAGGGAATCTGTTTCCCTGTCCGACGTGCGGCTCGCTGGAAACCAAGCAGACCGCTCGGAATGGTCACCAGCGCTGCTATCGCGAAATAGATGTATGAGATGGCTTCGAGACTGACCCTGATGCTCGTTACGTCCATCCCGGTATTTCGTTCCACGTCCGACAGGAATCCCGGCACCAGCCACAGCACGTGAGTTCCGAGCATCGCACGATACGCGGCCCGAATCATCCGCCGCTCCGTCGCGTCGAAGCGTACGCCCCCAATATAGGCAAATGAAGCCGTCATCCCCCATGCCTGGCCGTTGTAGTGCCAGGCAAGATAAATGATGGAAACGGCAATAAGTGCGGTATCGATCCCGGACCCGATTGCCCAGCAAGTGTTATTCAAAATCGCCTCGGCGGGACCGTTCGTCCCCATCACCTCCGCGAAGCGGTCTGCACCCCCACCCATTCTGTCACCGACCATAAGCAGTGAGTTGGCGACTACCGCAAGAACAATCAGCAACCCGGGAACGTAGAGTGCGGCCCAGGGGAATCTCTTCATGTTCTCTCGGGAGGAATAGAGCAAACGGTACGAGGCAACGAAGTGGGGATAATTGATCAGGGCGACCAGAAGAAGGGTCACCTTCCACGAAGAGATGGTGTCTGAATCCAGTCCATCATACGATTCAGGCCACACGAATCCGTACGTGAGCAGGCCGCCGCACATCAGGATGGACAGGCCGCCGCACATCAATGAATCGAGAAACGGAGTCACGATTGCAGGGCGGATGACTCGATTGGTCACGGGCACGTCTTCTGGTAGTTAAGCGGGCGCAATGACGGGCAGGCTCAAAATCGGTAACGCCAATCGTCCAGTGACCGATCACCACCCCGGCCAGGCCGGGGTGTGGTTGTCAGTGCTCAAAGCAATTCTGCTGGAGATTCGTGGATTGTCAAATGCACGAATCGGGCAATGGTGGCGGTAGGATTCCCAACTGGTGGCACGCAGCGTTGGTGCCAAGCGAGCTGACCTGCTGGTGTGCCCCAACTGACGTGCTGCAGCAAGCAGGTTGAGAAGTGCCCCCAGTAGGATTTGAACCTACGACCTGCGGATTAAGAATCCGATGCTCTGCCAACTGAGCTATAGGGGCCTAAGCGTCGCGTGTGTGGGCTTCAGAGCGATTTGACACAAATGCCCACGGCACCCGAGTCCACACCTGCCCGCCAGCGACTCGCTTATCGACGTTGCGGAACGAATCAAATCAGCGTCAGCGGCGGGAAGGTATCAAAGAGCAAATGCCAAAGAAACCGTACCGAGATATCCTTTCGATTGTATCGTCCAGCGGCGACCGTCAGAGCAAATGAACGATACGTTCCTGGATCGTCTGACTGTCCATCCCGTGAGCCGAAACTTCTTTCGAATGGACGTCTGCCCGCTCGCTGGGAGACTTTCAGCGATCCGTTGTGCTCGCTGGTGATCCCGTCGTGTTTTGCCCCTAGGGGAGCGTGTACCGGGCGGATGGCCGCTAATTCAGTTTGTTCCAGAGCAATCGTCGGGCTCATCTTTCCTCGACCACACCATTGATGATTCCACGGTTACACCACGGGCATGTGCCCGCAATCAGGTTGCCGTGTGCCCGAGTGCAAGCTTCTGATGACATGACGCCTGCGTCGTCCCCCAGACAATCAGCCGCAACCGACAGGGGCTCCCCCACATGCGTGAGAGACCGGATGTAACCCTCACCACCTGGGTTGCGGTGAATGAGCCCGCACTCTTCAAGCGACGTGAGTGTACGGTACACCGTCGATCGACTCACCCGGCAAGGGACCGTGGTCGAGAGGATTGCCTCGATGACGCGATCTGCATCAAAAGGTGTGTCGATTGAGAGTGCGATGAGGACGACGATCTCCCGCTCAGGTGTCAGCCTCTGGCCCTTGTCGCGAAGAAACTGGGCGAACTGTTCAAGCGGAGTCGGCATTGCACCGCCCAGTCAGTTGAGATCGGGAGCTGGTGGCTGTCCAGGCAGGATACGGTGCTGCTCATGAAACTTATGCATGACGTCTTCCCAGATCTCATACGGATCGTCCCGGAAGACAGTGTCGGACTCGGCCGACAGCGCGAACCAGTCGCCGCGAGCCAATTCCTGTTCCAGTTGCCCTTCGCCCCAACCGGAATAGCCCGCATAGATGCGGAAGCGAAACTCGCTGTCTGGATCGGCGATGCACGCAGCGACCTTGTCGAATACGTCCGGACTGGTCCCCACGAACACACCAGGCACGATCGGTTCATGCTCCTGGTCGTAGTCGATCGAGTTGTGCAGGATCAGCAGGGCATTGGTTTCGACGGGGCCGCCGTTGAACAACACGGCGTCGGACGCGGGCATCTCGAACTGACTGGACAGTGCCTCGGACACATTGGCGTCCATCGGGCGGTTCAGGACCAGTCCCATCGCACCTTCTGCGTTGTGCTCCAGCATCAGCACAACGGCCTTATAGAAGTTTCCATCACGCAGATGTGTGCCCGCGATCAGGAAATGTCCCCGCAAAGAGTCGAACATGGGTGAACTCTATTCTTCCGTGAACAACGACCTGTACCGCCGCGGGGAATACAACCGGAATTCGACGTCGCGGACGTATTCATAAGGGCCGTCCTCGCTGATCTGCTCAACCAGGTCCGCAATCTGCAACTGCGATTCATAGGCCAGAATACTCTGACACTTGCAGTCGAACGCCGCTGTATCCCCCAAGATTTCCAGATGTGGGTCGGTCGGAAAATCACAATAGACGGCCATTTCGTGGACAGTGGGAACTTCCAGAGGATCGCCCAGTTCCGGCCAGATCTTGCCCGATGCGTGAAACAGGCTGATCATCAGTTCGTTGTGCGTAATCTGGTGGTCTGGATGCAGGTCGGTTTTTGTCGGGACGAACACACGGACAGGCCGGAGTTCGCGCAGGCACCGTGTGAACGCGTTCTGCAATCCGGTGTAACCACCCGATTCAGGTTCGTCTGTCCGAGCCGGCCGACGGCCGATGAAGTCCGTCAGACCTCCGTCGGGAAATCCAAGAAACGACACCTGATCAGCCCCGACGCCCAGAATCTCGAACGACCTGAGTGTCTCGCGTTGACGAATATTCACGATGTCGGATGCCTGACTCGACCTGCAATAACCCAGACATCCGTCGGTCACGATGACACATTCCACGTCCACGCCAGCCTGGACTGCCGCCTGAATCAACAGGGCGGCTCCGATGCTGAGGTCATCGTCGTGTGGCGAAACGAACATCCACACATCGTCACTCAGATCGCTGCTGCCGACCGCGCTGGCCAGAGACGACTGTTTCACCGGCCGGCCGGCCGTCAGACGAGTGAATCGAAAAGCCGACGTCGCCGTCGATGTTGACGTTGACTGAGAATCCATGGCCATAAGTCCAAGTCGTGATCTGACTACTTTGCGGCGGGTATCCGACTGATGTTCATCCATGCTATCGAGGCGACCAGCCACGAAAAAGTAACTCTGAAAAAACCGGCCGCCGGGAGGGACAGGTTGCCATGATCGCCACAACTCTACCGGTTACACCGACTTTTCATGGTTTCCACTTCGGTTCATACGGCTCGAAAGCCGATGCACGATGCATCGGTCGCGACTTCCGAGTGCGGGGAATGTGCGTCCATCAGATGTGTTCAATCAGTCGTTGATTCCGGAGGTCTGACCGTTGAGTCTGCTGGCGGTGTCAGAACTCCGAAAGAGCTTCGACCACGGGCGCACCGTGGCGGTGGATGGGCTGAGTTTCCAGCTTGAACCGGGTGAGGTATTCGGCCTCCTGGGCCCCAACGGGGCCGGCAAAACGACCAGCATGTCGATCGTGGCCGGGCTGCTGGACCCGGACAGCGGACAACTGGAGTTTGATGGTTCGGCCGCGAAGGCAACTGATCGCCGTTTTCGGAGTGCGCTGGGATTCGTTCCCCAGGATCTGGCAATCTACCCGGACCTGACGGCTCGGGAGAATCTCTCGTTTTTCGGTCGACTCTACGGGCTGCGGCGCGATCGATTGAACTCGCGTCTGGGCGCGGCATTAGAGATGGCTGGCCTGGAATCTCAGGCCGATCGACCCGCCCGCGGGTTTTCCGGTGGCATGAAACGACGCCTCAATTTTGCCACGGGCCTGTTGCACGAACCACAACTGCTCATGCTGGACGAACCGACCGTCGGAGTCGATCCGCAATCGCGAGCGCATTTGCTGGACTGTGTCGGCCGACTCCGCGATGACAATGTGGCCGTCCTGTATGCCAGTCACTACATGGACGAGGTCGAGGCGATCTGCGACCGCGTGGCGATTGTAGATCACGGCCGTCTCGTTGCATGTGGAGCACTCGACGAATTACTGGGGCAACTGTACCTCGATCTGCGAGTCCAGATTGCCGCCGGCGGGGACGATGTGGCTGAACGTGTCGGAGGACTGGAAGCGGTCACGGGGGTTGATGTCCGGCGTTCGAACGGAGACGACGAACGAACATTGCTGATTCACACAACGCGATTGAGCAGCGCGAATGATGATCTGACGGGCTTGCTGGATGCGATCCTTAGAACGATCGCCGACAGCGCATGCCGCGTGCTGTCGGTGGCGACGCAGGAGTCGAGTCTCGAACGCCTGTTCCTCCAACTGACCGGCCGCCGCCTGCGCGACTGACGACGTCTGACCAACGACTGGATCCGATGGGCTTTCTCGAAATCACTCGTAAAGACCTGCGACTACTGACTCGCGACCGCCGGGCGCTGGTTGTGCTCGTTGGTTTGCCGATGGCGTTCATCGCCATCCTTGGTTTGTCGACCGGTCGTTTGCTCGGTTGGAGAAACGATAATCAGTTGCTCAAGCTGGCAGTCGTGGACCTGGACGATTCCCGTACCTCGCATCACGTGATCGAACGGCTGGAGGCGATTGAGGGGATCCAGCTCTCGCGAGTCCCCAGTTCGAAGCTGCTTGATCAGCAGGTGGATGACCGGACCGTGACCGTCGGCGTACTGATCGGATCCGAGTTTGAAGACCGCGTCATTCCTTTGGGACCCCGTGACCTCTTCGACACAACCGAAGGACGCATGCGGATTGGGCTGGCCGACCTCGACATCGGTATTCTTGCCCGGTCCGAAAGCGCGATGGTGCGTTCGGTCGTTGATCAGATTGTCCTGTTTGTCGCGTTGCAGGCGATCCTTCCTGATTCCGCCCGACGCGCCGGCGCACGGGACAAAGTCCGCAATCTGCTGCTTGGCAACGGCGGCGATGATCCCGTCGACAACGAGCCGCGTCGGACGCCAGTTGATGCTGGCGACGGAGCTCACGGGGCACCCACCAGAAATCAGGAGTCACCCACTCACAATCCGGTCTATCAGACAATCGTGCCGGGTTACACAGTCATGTTCGCGTTCTTTCTGGTGAACATCATGGCCCGGTCGTTCATTACCGAACGAGAACTCGGCACGCTGAGTCGTCTTCGAATTGCACCGATCTCGGCGGTCGACGTGCTGCTGGGCAAGACGTTGCCGTTTCTGATTATCTCACTCACACAGACGATCGTGCTGTTTCTGTTCGGGCGACTGCTGTTCGGGATGTCGTGGGGTACTCAACCCTTGCTGCTGCTGCCGGTCGTGTTCTGCACGTCGCTGGCGGCAACGGGGCTGGGACTGCTCATTGCGACGCTGGTCAGGACAGACTCGCAGGTGTCGGCGTATGCCAACTTTCTGGTGATCACACTGGCGGGTATCAGCGGTTGTTTCATGCCACGCGACTGGCTTCCGGTTACCATGCAGAACGTCAGCCTGGCGACGCCGCATTCATGGGCACTGATTGCGTATGGCCAGGCATTGACGAATGACTCACCGAGTCTCGCTGTCATCGCGCAATCCTGCGCAATGCTGTGTGCATTCTCGGGTGTGTTTTTTCTGGCTGGCTGCTGGAGATTTCGTGGGCAGCGGTAATGTCGGCAGATCGAATCTGCCTCCTGCATTGGTTGCGACCGCAGGCGCCGACAGGATGATATGCGGCAGTCAACCCGCCGCCGCCGTTTGTGAGCCCGCACCATGAAACTCTCACTGTCAGTTCGCATCGCCGAAGCAGCCTGCAAGACAAAACTGAACGTGCCTTTTCGCGAGCTCCTGGACCTGGCCTGCGAACTGGGTTACCGAGCCGTTTGCATGCGGGCAAGTGCGGGAGGCATCGACACGCCGCGTGATCAGCTCGAACAGATGCGACGCGACGTTGAAGACGCCGGATTGTCGGTGTCCATGGTGACTGCTGATTCGGATGTTCCACTCAACAACGACAATGGACCGAACAGCCTTCGAAACATCGGCCCCAGTCTGGACGTTGCGGCAGCGCTGGGTTGCGACCTGATTCGGGTGTGCCTGAAAACCGACGCGGATATTGAAGACGTTCAGCGAGCCGCCGATCAGGCCGCCGAACGCACCATCCGACTGGCTCACCAGTGTCACACGACGACATTGTTTGAACAGGTCGACCGGTCTCTGGAAGTACTAGATCGGATTGGACGTCCCAACTTCGGTCTCATTTACGAACCGGCCAATCTGATGTTGTGCGGCGAACAATACGATGAATCGGTTCTGCGCCTTTTCCAGCCATGGCTGATGAATGTTTATGTCCAGAACCACGCCTTGGATCCGGACGGTCCGGTCGCTCTGGAGACATGGTGCCTTGGAGTCCGCCGCTATCGGCATATTCACATCTGGGAACCTGGTGGCGTGCACTTCGAATCGGTCATCGCCGGTCTTCAGACCATTGGTTACGACGGCTTCTTTACTGTCCACCAGGCGTATGCCGAAATCATGGGCCCGCGTGAGGCGGCCGTCGAAAGCGCCGGTTATCTGCAACGGTTTGGCTGTTTCGAATAGCTCGCTGACCCGACGCGGGTCGATCGCTGATCACTTCAGACAGTGCAGCGACAACAACGTCAAATCGTCACTCTGGGCCGCGTTGCCGGCAAAGCGACGTACATCGTCGATGACCACCCGGGTCAGGTCCTTCTGGTCCGATGCGTGTTGAAGCATGATATTCCTGACCCTTTCCACCCCGTACAGTTCGCCATTGCTGTTCTGCGCCTCGGTCAGCCCGTCGGTATACGCGAGCAGGCAATCACCTGGTTCAAGCTGGACTGTCTGCGTCCGGGCATCCAGGTCTGGAACCATTCCCAGTGGTGGGCCTGTGAGGTCCGCACTCGGTATGTCAACGATTTCGCTGTTCTGCAACAGCGTCGGACAATGTCCTGCTGTAGCGATCGAAAGAACGCGTTTGGCGGGATCAAGCAGCATGACCGTACAGGTCACGAATCGGGATGTTTCCTGGGCAACGAGTAACTGGTTCGTCCTGGCAAGAATGGCAGCCGGATCATCCGAGTCTTCGAAACACAGGCGAATGGCTGCACCGACACGAGCCATCAGCAGTGCTGCCCCAACACCTTTACCGGCGACATCACCAATGGCCAGCATGATACGACCGTCGGGGAGCTTGAAACTGTCAAGATAATCGCCACTGAGTTCCACAGCCGGTTGATAGTCAGTTTCAAGTCGGTAGCCCTCGGCTTCCGGGACTTTTTTCGGAACGAGAAGTCGCTGCAATTCGGCGGCGACGTGCAGTTCCTGATCCTGAAGTTGGGACTTCAGAAATGAAGTGTGCAGACGGCCATTCTCAACGGCCTGGGCAGCGAACATCGACACGGCCGCCAGCAGCTCCAGGTCTTCCATCGTGAACGGCATTCCTTCACTCAGTCGATCAATCTGAACGACCCCCAGTGAGCCACCGTCACGACTGGGAAGTGGAGCACACATCATCGACCTGAGATTCATCTCCTGCAAAGACGTGCTGGTATCGAATCGGTCATCCTGGGCCACGTCGTAACTGAGAATTCCCTCCGAATTCTTTAGAACCTGTCGCGCCACGCTGCGACTGATTGTGGCCGGGAATGAGCGATCCTTCTGACACCGGTAACTTCTTAAATGAATGTCGCCATCATGGCGTGGCATCAGCACGAGCCCGCGATCCGCGTAAGGAAACACAGAGAAAAGGGATCGCAACAGACTTTCAAGAATCTGGTCCTCGGACACCGAACTCGCGAGGCTGCTGGAAACGTCCATCACAGCCTGTAGCCGGGCCTCAGGGTTGGACTCTCCGTGGACGGCGCTGCCCGATTCGACAAATAACGTCCCCATGACTTCCGAAGCGGTCTCGATTTCCGATTCAGGACTATCAACACGGAAGAGCAGCTGTTCTTTGTCAATTTGAACCGAGTCACCGTCGTTCAGAGCCTGTCGCCCGGAGATCTTCGTCCCGTTCACCCGAGTTCCGTTGCGACTTCCAAGATCCACAATCAGAAAAGTATCCTCTTCGCGGTGAATGCATGCATGCCGGCGAGACACGTGTTTGCAGTCAAGCAGGATTTCGCACTCAGCGAATCGTCCGATTACCATCCGCGGCTCGATCAGCGGAAAGCACGTGCCTCCGTGAGTCGAAAGCCATTCAAGCACTGCCATCAGACGCCCTCGTTTTTCTCTCGTGGATGGTCAGAGTTGTCGGTTTGTTCATGTTGTGGACTACTCGAAGCACTACTGTTTTCTCTAAGCCAGAGCAATTCTGCAACCAGGTGATGCTCAGCCGACATCAGAACGTCTTGTGACCGCGCCAATTCGGGCGTCGAATACGGTTGCCTGGTCTGGCAGAAACAATCTCACGACCAGACCTGACCGTAACTTCGTCAATGTGTGGGGCAACTTTATCACAAGGCCACGAAGACCAGCCAACTCAAGGCACACCTTGACCAGCAAAATCGGAGTCGTGACCGACCTGCACTATGCTGACAAAGCTGCGGCCGTTTTCCGCCATTATCGCCGTTCAAATGGGAAACTTCAGGAGGTCTACACGTGTCTTCACAACTACCCTACCAGAGCTATTGTCAGAAGTTGTGTTTACGAGGAGTTGAAGACGGCGGCGTGCTGAGGGATGAATCTGATGTTATCACGAGTTATCAGACCTCTCCCATAGGAGCACGCCACGATGACGGAACGTATCAATGCCGCCGCGCAGTCGCCATCGGAAGCGGGCGACGTACTCACGGACATCCTCAGAGACGGAGCGAGGAGGCTTCTGGCTCAGGCCATTGACGCGGAAGTTCAGGACTGG
>CAYSJO010000036.1:0-12855 GCA_964431285.1 uncultured Planctomycetaceae bacterium | reverse complement strand
CACCTTAGGCAATGGCTTTCGCATGATGGACACCGATGCTGCGATGAATCTGGTAGTGCAGACCGATGCGGTCAGGCGTGTACCGGTTACCCGACAACTGCACGCGGTACATGCCCAGGTTGGAACTCATTAGTCCGGGTCGGTCGACGTTTTCGGTGTAGACCTCGGGCAGAGTGACGAACGCACCGCCGTCGTCAGGCCAGCTCCGCAGTTGCGGGAGCTGATCGATGGTTGTCTCGTTGGCCAGCACTGGCCCCCGCGAAATGGAGCGGGGCAACATGTGCAGCGCCGAAAACGGAACACCAGAATAACGGAACGGACGCTTCATGAGCTGTGTCGGATCAATCTTCAGCTCGACGAGACGACGCACTCGATCCAGTGCATCTCGAAACAGGAACCGAGTTCGTTCAGATGTCCCGAACAGATTACTGACCATCGAAAACTGACAGTTTTTCACGCGTTCGAACAAAATAGCCGGTCCACCAGCCACGTACGCGCGCCGCTGGATTTCTGCCGCTTCCAGATGCGCGTCGACTTGCTCGTGAATGCGGACCAAGTGGCCAGCTCGTTCGAGGTCATCAACACACTGCTTCAGGTTTCGATATCCCATACAGAAATCCAACCGTGTCTTGCTGAGGTGATTCGCAGGCGATTTGTAGAGATCCCTTCAGCTCAATGCACTGACATGGCTCTGGTTTCACGCATGATTGATTTCGCTTCCTGGGCGGGTCCGTCACAGATCACCGCACTGACCTGATCAAACGCTTGCTGAATCGGCTGAGTCCTGGTAGCGTCACGTGTTCCATTCTTTCTTCATCTCGTTTCCCTGTCAGGAGTTCCGTCATGCAACGTCTTCACGTGCGAAGATCGTCCACAGATCGTGAGGGCTTCACCCTCATCGAATTACTGGTTGTGATCGCAATCATTGCCATTCTGATTGCTTTGCTGCTGCCTGCAGTGCAGCAGGCTCGCGAAGCCGCTCGTCGTACCCGGTGCCGTAACAACCTGAAGCAGATCGGGCTGGCGTTTCACAATCACCTGGATGTGCATGAGGTTTTCCCGACCGGCGGCTGGCACTGGTCGACACCACCACGTTTTGACGCCGGGACACCCTACATCGGTGCGGAACAGGCCGCGGGTTGGGGATACCAGATCCTGCCGTATGTTGAGCAGCAGAATCTGTGGCTGGGCGCTGGTAAGACGAGTGACGATGACAGGCGGGTCGCCATCATGTCGACGGCAGTCGACGTGCATTTCTGTCCGAGTCGACGTCCTGCACAGGCACATCCACCCACCGGTAACTGGTACACCCCCCGCCGGACTTTTGGCCACGCAATGAATGACTATGCCGGATGCGGCGGCACAGACGGAGGGTCTGGACGAGACGGCCTTGTCGCACGTACCAATAGCACCAGTGGTGCGTTCATTCAGGTAGCCCTTAACACATCTCACGTGTCCGACGGCACGTCGAACACAATCGCTGTTGGCGAGAAGCGTCTGCGAAACAACTACTACTCGTACCAGGGCGACGACAACGAAGGCTACACGTCCGGCTGGGACCATGACGTGATTCGCTGGACCAACCGAGTGCCGCGTCCGGATCCCCGCAGCGGCTCGGGTGACTTTCGCTTCGGTTCGATTCATTCCGGCGCGTTCAATGCCGTATTCGGTGACGGCGCTGTGCATGCCATCAGTTATTCGATCGATGCCACGGTCTTTCGCCGGCTCGGCTCGCGGAATGATGGTGAGGCTGTTCAAGTTCCCTGATCAACACCACCTGACTGTTGGACGTAACTACGCATTCGAGTCGCGCACAGTCTCGGGGCTATGGTAGCCGTCCGACCTGTCCAGGCAGAGAACGCAACGCAGCGTCTCGGGCCGGGCCCTCGCAGGACCCGCAATTCATTAAGGGAGATAGTTATGCCGGTAACGGGGACATGTCGTCCGATGCCCGGACTGTTCACGGCGCTACTTGTTTTTACCGCGATCGGATGCGGTAGTGGTGATGAGTACGCCCCACCGGCTGGCGTGACGATCACAGGGAAGATCTATAACGGCGGTGGCCCGATGCGGATGGAGCGACCCGACGTCGGCCTCGGTTCCATCGAGCTGACTCTGGTTCCCGAAGGCGCCGACGCCACGAACGAGAACCTGGACTTGGAGACAACGATTGCGGAAGTGGATGGCAGCTTCATGTTCGAGGGCCCTGGCGATGGTATTCCGGCTGGCAAGTACCGGCTGGCTGTTTACCACTATGAAAACGGTCCTGGTGAGGACAATCTTGAAGGAGCCTTCTCCCCGGTCAATTCACCGATCGAGATCACCGTGTCGGAAGAGTACGTTGGCGGCGAGCAGGACC
Source organism: uncultured Planctomycetaceae bacterium (assembly GCA_964431285.1). Taxonomy (GTDB): domain Bacteria; phylum Planctomycetota; class Planctomycetia; order Planctomycetales; family Planctomycetaceae; genus CAUZFZ01. The sequence goes on along the minus strand of CAYSJO010000036.1, from coordinate 10,496 downwards.
TGGGTGTGATCGACGTGAAAGAATTCGCTGGAAAGGTCAAAGCCGCTCCCAGTGAAGACGCGCCAGTGGAAGCACCGACGGGAACGCCGACGGACACGTCAACTTGACGACGTTTTTGCATGAACATCCAGAGCCTCGACGTGCTTCGTCGAGGCTCTTTCTCGTTGTACGTACATGGATGTCGCGGGGGCGACTAAAGCATTTTCAGAATTGGTCTTCAGAATAAACCCCTCTCCCTGACCCTCTCCCCAGCGGGGAGACGGAACTCGTCTGACTGGTTCCCTCTCCCCGTTCGGAGAGGGTCAGGGAGAGGGGTTTTCGAGTCGGATGGATCTACTGAAGATCAACTCTGAAAATGCTCTAAAAACCGCGAAGTTGAACTTCGTTTACTGATTCCACGGCAGAGTCGTATGGACCAGATCGACGCATCCAATCTCCTGGAGTATTTCCGAAGGACAGGGCAATCCAACCTGCCGCAACTTGGCCTGAGCCTTTCTGACCTGAACGAATCCCACGTGACAGAGCTGGCGTGGGGTGTCTCGAACATCGTGCTGCGAGTGGACGCGCCTCACACCAGCTTCGTCGTCAAGCAGTCACGCGAGCAGCTTCGTACGGAAATCGACTGGTTCAGCGGCATCGAGCGGATTTGGCGTGAAACCGATGTCATGCGCACGCTCGGTCGATTGCTGCCCGCTGGCGCTGTTCCACGTGTCCTGTTCGAAGACCGAGACAACTATCTGTTTGCGATGGAAGCTGTCGAAGCCGATCACCGTGTCTGGAAGGCTGAGCTGCTCGATGGCCGTTTCGACACAGGCATAGCAAAGCCACTCGCAAATTATCTGGCGACCATCCAATGTGGCTCAACGGATGTCTCGCAATTGCCGACTCACTTGACTGATCGCACCAATTTTGACGAGCTGCGTCTCGATCCGTTCTACAGACATATGGCGCGCAACATCGAGGGCCTCGCCGAGGCGCTCGACAGTCTGATCGATGACACACTGACACGGTGCGACTGCCTCGTGCTGGCCGACTTCAGCCCAAAGAACATCCTGTTGACCAGTCGCGGTCCGGTGCTGGTCGATTTCGAAACCGGTCACTGTGGCGACCCCGGTTTCGACATCGGTTTTTTCCTGAGTCATCTATTGTTGAAGGCGATTCGGCATGCTGATCGACTCGTCGAAATCATCGAATTGCCTCGACAGTTCTGGGCTGAGTACGTTGTTCAAATCGGGACGGCACCGGCTCCGATGTGGTGGAACGAACCGAACCGCGTGCCGACATTCGAACGCCAATGCGTACGACACCTGGCAGCGTGCATGCTGGCCCGGGTCGACGGAAAGAGTCGAGTCGACTATCTCACAGAGAGCTGGCAGACGGACCTTGTGCGGGACTTCTGCCGCGGTCTGTTAATCGAACCCATTGAATCTATTGACGACGCTTTCGACCGGCTGGTCGACATGCTGGGCAGCCCGTGATGAATTCTGATCCGCTGCAACCTGATCGACCGGTCGACGAAGTCTGTGCGGAACTTCGCTGTCGCATGGTTGAGCAGCAGTTGCTGCGACGGGACATCACGGACGAGCGTGTGCTGCAAGCGATGCGAAAGGTCCCGCGCCATGAGTTTGTTCCGAACACGCCACTGGAGCGGGCGCATGCCGATCACCCGATCTTGATCGGCGAGGGCCAGACGGTCTCGCAGCCTTACATCGTCGCCCTGACAACACAGCTCATCCGTCCCGAGTCACACTTTCGAGTCCTCGATGTCGGCACTGGTTCAGGCTATCAGGCCGCCGTGCTGGCCGAACTTGTGGCGGAAGTCTTCAGCCTGGAGATCCTGCCGGAGTTGGAGAAGAGTGCCCAGTCGCGGCTGGTCGAATTGGGCTACTTGCACGTCCAGGTGCGAAACGCCAATGCATGGCAAGGCTGGTCGGAAGCGGCGCCGTTCGACGCCATCGTTGCGGCCGCTGCCCCGGAAAGAGTTCCGCCGCGACTCATTGAGCAACTCAAGCCAGGCGGACGGCTCGTGATGCCGGTCGGTCGCGAACGCCAGACGCTGGTGGTTGTCGAGATGCGATCAGACGGAACAACCCAGACGCGTGAAGTCTGCCCGGTTTCATTCGTTCCCATGACCGGCGGGCCGGATGCCATCTGACGACTCGGACGAATGCATGCCACTGACGCCCTGTTGACGTCCCACCATTCAAGGTCGGCACAAGCAGAACAACCATCGCAGCGAGGAATACTGTCGCAATCGTTGTTTGATCCCAATTCCGCACAGAGTTGTCAGCTGCCAGCTCCCTCAGCACATGCAACCGCCAGTCCCGGAATCCTCGGTGATCGCTGATTCGGTGGGCCAGGATTAATCGATCGTCCGCCGCGACAACTCGAGTAACAGGCGCAGGCGGAGACTGACCATCGTCTGTTTCACTTAAGAAGGCCGGCGTCATGTTCGCTGGGTTACTGCGAAGGCTGATTCGCGCCGGTGTGCGTTGTGCTCCAGACGGCACAATTGCCGCTGAACAGGCAATTCTCGCGTCGCGCGATTTCTCACCGGACACAGTCCTTCAGGCGACGTCGTCGGGGTTCTTTCCCATGGCGAACTCGGTCGGTCAAATCGAGTGGCGGAATCCAAAGCAGCGAGCGGTCATTCCCGTCGACGGCTTTCGTGTACCGAAGAGCCTGCGGAGAATCATGCGGAGCCGGCGATTCGAAATCCGACTCAACTCCGCACTGGACCAGGTCATCGCCTGTTGCGCCGACCGTGAGAATTCCTAGATCACGCCGGAAATTGCGGACGTCTACTCACAGCTGTCTGAATTGGATGTCGTCAGGACGGTCGAGGCCTGGCAGAACGGGAATCTTGTCGGAGGTGTCTACGGGCTCGCCATTGGCAGGTACTTTGTTTCTGAAAGCCAGTTTCATCGAGTGAACCATGCTGGCAAGGTCTGCTTTGCCACGCTGTTCGAAATTCTGCGTGCCAATGGGTTCCTCGTTCACGACGTGCAGTACTCCAGTGGATTTCTGCAGCAGTTCGGAGCAATCGAATTGAGTCGTGAGGAATTCCAATCAAGGCTGACAAGGTCGCTGGCACAGCCAGCTCGATTCGAGCTGCCATCCACGATTCTTGATCGCGTGGCCACGCGTGATTCCACCACCCACAAGGACGCATCGACGAATTTCACGGCCACTGAAAGTTAAGTCGAACATCGTCCTGCTCCCGCGGCTACCGATGGCCTTGAGTGCCTGCTGATAACGACAGCCCTTCACTGGAAACGGTGAGGGGCTGTTTTCGTTCGCAAACGCCGAAACGCAATTCCATATGAATCTGGCATTGCTTCAACCTTAACTGTATGATCTGATGTCATACACACATGACGCGTCGGAGTAATCGGCGAATGTTGATTCAGGTTGACTACAACAGCGGGGAGCCGATCAGTCACCAGGTGGTGTCGCAGATCAAGCGGCTGGTCGTCGGTGGAAAGCTGCAACCTGGTGAAAAACTGCCGTCGATTCGCGAGCTGGCGAAGGAACTGCGGATTAACCCGACGACGGTCACTCGGATCTACAACGAGTTATCCAGTGACGGTGTCATCACGCTGCGGCAGGGACAGGGCGCCTTCGTGTCGACTCAAAGTGTGTCGCTGCCAAAGGCCGAGATCCGGCGGCGTGTCGGACGACTGGCCCAGTCGATGCTGGTCGAAGGATTGCGGCTGGGTTTGAAGCGTCAGGAAATCGACAAGGTCATTGACGACGAATTCCGTCGCATCGGGGGAACACGCCATGACTGAACCAGTCATTCGGACAACCGGCCTGACGAAGAAGTTTGATGGTCGCGCGGTCGTCGATGGGCTCGATCTGGAAGTTCCACCAAGTTCAGTGACTGGATTTCTGGGAGTCAACGGCGCCGGCAAGTCGACCACCATGCGCATGCTGACAGGGCATCTGTCGCCGTCAGCGGGCGATGTTCGCGTGTTCGGTGCTGATCCGCGCGAGCATTCGCCTCAGACACTGCAGCGCATCGGATGTGTGTCGGACACCATGAACTTACCGGGTGGCATGACTGTCGGCCAAGTCATGGAAATGAACGCCGGTTTCTTCACCACGTGGGACCAGACGCTGGCGGACACCCTGTGTCGGGAATTCGAGCTGAACGCTTCGGACCGGTTTCAGAAGTTGTCGTTCGGGCAGAAGCGGCGCGTGGTCCTGATGCAGGCACTGTGTCAGGGCGCCGACCTGCTGATGATGGACGAACCGGCCGGCGGGCTGGACGTTCTGGCTCGGCGGCTTTTCCTGGACCGAGTCCTCGACATCGCCTGCTCGGAAGGACGCACCGTGCTGGTGTCGTCACATTTGCTGAGTGATCTGGAACGTGTTGTCGATCGAGTCGTCTTCATTCACAAGGGCCTGCGGTTGCTGCAGGGGAATCTTGAAGAGCTGAAGACCGGCGTACGGCGAATGCACTTCGAAGCCGACGTCCCGCGCGATGCACTCGACCGGCACTTCAGCACCATCAGCTATCGGCAGCCGAAGCCAGATCGCACGGTCTCGACCATTGTTGATTTCTCTGAAGAGCGGTTCGCGCAGTTCGCGGCGGAGCTGTCGGACGCAGCGAATGTGCAGACGGAGCAGCTCAATCTTGAGGACATGTTTGTGGAACTGGTCGGTGCGGACAGCCCGCCGGACGCAGTGACTTCTCCAGGTCGAGAGGCGGTGGAAGTATGAACCGAACACTACTGAGATATGACCTGCGCAAGGTGTCTGTGATTTACACGCTGATACTGACTCAGTGGGCCGCGTACGTGCTGATTCCCGCGACGCCGTTTCGTCCCTGGGACCCGATTGCGATTCTCATCGGTGCGGCGTTTGGCTGGGTCGTCGCAGTGCAGACATTTACAGACTCCGACGGGACGACCGTCTGGATTTATACACGAGGACTGACACGCAGGCAGTTATTCAACAACCGCCTGCTGCTGGGCGTCATGCTGCTCGCCGGAGCGGTCGCTGTTCCGTTTCTAACAACATTACTGGGCCTGCGCCCGTTGCTGCATGCGAACAACGCGACGGAACTTCAGGTTGTGCGCTGGTACGAGCTGAACCTCACCCTGACGTTTGCGCTGGCATGCAGCACCGGGTTCTGCGTTCAGTTGCTTCTCGGTGTGCTGTTGCGTTTATCGCACGGTAGTCGATGCACGGCGGGACGGCGGACCGTGGAGGCGTTGCTTGGGTTCAGTGTGATGTTCGCCATTGCTGTTCCATTTGCGGCAATGGCCGTTGGCCGAAGTGATGGCGAGTGTCCTGTCTGGCTGCAGATCGCGTCACTCTTCGCTGCGATATGCCTGTGCGTGCTGACAGGACTTGCCGCACGAAATGGGTTTCAGCACTTTGACGTGGAGTAGCTCATGAACCGTGATATCTCTGCAAACCGCTGGTTGATCGGTGCGGCCTGTGTGACTCTCGTCGTTCCGCTGTTCGCGCTGTGTACGCTGATGCCGCGATTTGGAATCGCCGCGCTCCTGTCGGACGGTGTGACTCTGTACGACCTGCCTTTTCTCGCGTGTCTCAGCATAGCCGTATTGGTCCTGATTGCCCGTCGTTTCAGGGGATTCCCGACCGCGATGATGTTCGTGTTCTGGTCTCTCGGCGCTCAGGTCTTCAGCTCCGAGTTTGGAGATGCCCAACGGCTGGAGTTGGCGTTCTTTGAACGCGAGTCGATTCCCGGTGTCAACGTCTTCTGTAACGGAGTCCATCTGGGTGAGTCACCACTGGTTGTCACGGACCTGGACGCGCGCGTGGCCGAGTGGGATACGCCGCCGGATCAGCCGCGAGTGAAACTCGGATATCAATACGCACACATGCAGTTGCAGGCCCGACCAAACCTGGAGCAGGCTCAGTGGCCTTGGGCGCCGTACGACGTGTCGGGCTGGGATGACATTGACACGCCTTTCCAGCGCATGGAGTCCCAGAGCCCGTTGGCCCAGACCAAAGTGTTTCGAAATACGAAACACTGGTGGCGTTTCGAAAAGGACGGCTGCATCGGGCTTTGTTCGGCAACGCGCTTCACAACGGGTGGCACATGGCACACCGGGATTCGCCGATTCTCGGCAAATCCACGCGTTGAGTTTCCGTCAGTGATTTCGCACCTGGCCGCACTGCTGGATATGCTGAAAGACTCCGGCGGGGAGCCGGATCAACAATGGCTCACGCACTTTCTCAAATACAAAGACCTGCTGTTCATTCCACTTGCGATGCAGGCTGAGATGGAGCCAGATCTGCTGCCGGTTGTCGAGCAACTGATTGACACGGAATACGGACTCCCCGCGGAGCCCACGCGAGAAGACTGTGCGCGTGTCGTCGAACGCCTGGTTCAGCGCATTGACGAGCTCGGAAGTTACACAGTGCCGTCGCTCGAATCGGTGGCCATTCTGCGAGTTGGCAGACTACACCCGGAACCGATCATCGAAATGATGGACCGCAGGCTGAGCGATGTCATGGTGTATGGAGACGGTCATCGCTCCGAGGGTGAGGTCACACTGAGGCGTCCCCGCATTCGTGGCCGGGCTTTGCTTGAGTTTGCGATAACACACCTGCAACTCCAGCCGCCAGAGCTGTTTGACCGGCTGGTCTGGTTCAATCGTCGAGACCAGTTCCTGGTTCTGATCGCTCAGTACGAAACCGAGACGGCCGTCGACATTGTCCGCAGCCGAATGCGTTCCGCCGTACCGCCCGAGTTGAATCAGATCGCTGTGCGATGCCGGCATTTCCGAAACCCGGCGCTCGACGGGTCTATCCGTTCTATGTTCGAACGGTATGGCAACAATTTCAAACCCAATCTTCTGGACTACGTTCTGGCAAGAATCCAGCGTGGTGATGCGTCGGACGATTTCGCGACGTGGGTCGCGGAGCAGCATGGGATGGATGAGTCAACTCTGGGAATCCTGCTGGCTCAGATTCGGTCACCCTCGACCGCTGCTATTCTGCAGAAACTGGGAAAGGCAAATCGCCAGGTTCGCGATTCGGCCATGCACCAGCTTTCGGATTCACCGAATCCGTTCCTGGAAGACTACGTTGTTTCTGAGTGTCGGAGCGACATTGCTCGTGCAGCGGCAAGTGAGCAGTATTACGCCGGGGGATCGCTGGTGGCCCTGAGCTCGTATGACTCACCGCAAGTCCGAGCCATTGTCGAAGAGTTGTTGATCAGGGGCGGCCCATTGTGGCAGACACTGGTGCATCAAACGCAGTCAGCCGACTGGCCGTGGCTCGTTCCACAACTGACTGTGACAGCATCGGAGAATGAGGAATCGGCACGGCTCAAGGTCCTGATGCTCAGCCACATCGGCACCGACGAAGCATGGCAGATGATTACAGATCTTGCAGACGATCAGCGCGTCACTCAGCTCGCCCGTAACCTGCTGGACCGTCACACGAACTTGGAGCGTGCCGGAACGCTGCGACTGCAACAGGGTCGCGACCTGATTGCCGGCCGGATGCACCCGGAGATCTACTGCCTCCAGCACAGAAATACATCTGGACAGCTTCTGGCTACGTGCTGTCCGAGCTGGATTCAGTCAACGTCAGTGGCGATCAGTAAGCCATGAATCCGTCGGCCAACCACGAACAACCGTATGGCTGCGGAGGTCAATCGTCACGCCCGACCGAATTCTGCCGCCGATCACGGCTCAGTTCGTGCATCTACAGGTTTTCCTGACCTGGGTGCAGTGCTTCCGGTGACTGTAGATACTGCTGACTCGCGGGCGTGCTGTCTGATGAAGTCGGAGCGACCGTAAGAAATACTCAGGTGGCTCGACAAAGAACTGGCAACAGGCGGAACGGGCAGGTTGAACTTTCCATCGCACAAACCTGGATTCTGATGACCGATTTGAATGAGGAATCTGCAAGCAGCGTCACGGCAGTTGATCCGCCACAGACGCTCACCATGTGGGACGCGGTCAGCATCATCGTTGGGATTGTTGTAGGCGTTTCGATTTTCAAAGCACCCGGCGGGCCATTCGGTGTGTTTGCCAACGTCGCGAGTCCGATGATCGGCCTGGGCGCCTGGCTGCTGGGAGCAGGAGTCGCACTTTGCGGCGCACTGACCTATGCCGAACTCGCCACAATGCACCGACGACTCGGCGGCGAATACGTTTACTTAACGCGTGCCTACGGACCGTGGCTGGGGTTCTTGTTCGGCTGGGCTCAACTGACCGGCGTCTTCAGTGGCAGCATCGGCGCGATGGCGTATGTGTTTGCTGACTACGCTCGACAATTGACAGGATCGGCTGCGTCCACTGGCGTCTGGTTCGCGTGCGCGGCAGTTCTGGCACTGACGTCGCTACATGTCTCCGGAGTCCGAACCGGGAAGACGGTTCAGAACATTCTCACGGTCGCAAAGCTCCTTGGACTCGGGATGCTGCTTGTCGTCGGACTCTGCGGTGATCCCGGTGAACCGCTGACTGTGCGTCACGAAGTGAGCAACGACGCACCGGGTTTCGGCCTTGCCATGATTCTGATTCTGTATGCCTACGGTGGCTGGAATGACTCGGCCTTCGTCGCTGCCGAAGTCCGTGATCAGCATCGCAATGTGCCGCGATCGCTGATCACGGGCATGTTGTTCGTGGCCGTGATCTATCTGCTGATCAATCTGGCATACATCCGAGGACTGGGCTTTGTCGGACTGCGCGAATCCTTCACACCGGCGGCCGATGTTGTCGCCCGGTCGGAGTTGTTCGAACGCGAGTCGCGCGCCTGGGCCACGCGACTGATGACCGTGCTGGTCATGACGTCCGCTCTCGGTGCACTGCACGGCATGATTTTTACCGGCTCGCGACTTTGCGCCGCAATCGGTGCCGACCACAAACTGTTTGCAAAACTGGGAACATGGCACGCAGGACTTGGATCGCCGGTCTTCGCACTGGGAACTCAGGCAGCGTTGTCGCTGTTGCTCGTCATCTCGGTCGGTACTCAGCGTGGGCGTGACTCGGTCGATGTGATCATGAAATCGATCGGCCGCTCAGCTTTGCCGTGGGACACGTTCGGTGGTGGATTCCAGACTCTGGTTACCGCTACCGCACCCGTCTTCTGGATGTTCTTTCTGCTGAGCGGCCTCTCGCTGTTTGTGTTCCGCATCCGACAGCCAGATGCCGAGCGGCCATTTCGAGTGCCCGGGTATCCCGTCGTGCCAGTGATCTTCTGCCTGGGCAGCGTGTACATGGTGTATGCGAGTCTCGACTACGCCCGGGACCTGGCTCTGCTGGCGCTGATACCACTGGCGGTTGGAATCCCGGTCTACGTCGTCAGTCGGCGGCTGGGATCCGGGTATTGACAATCAATCCTGGTGTGCGAACATCCCGCGCGGTCAACTCCTCACAAGCAACACGGACGACACTCAGGTTCGGAGAACCACGATGCGACAGGCAGTTGTTGTTGACGCGATTCGCACACCAATCGCCAAGGCCCATCCGGAATCCGGCTATTTCCGCGACGTCCGCTCGGATGAGCTTTCCGCGGATTTGATGAACGCTCTCGTCGAGCGGACCGGCATCGATCCGCAGCTCCTGGAAGACATTCGCTGGGGCTGTGTGCAACAGCAGGGCGAGCAAGGTTTCGACATCGCCCGTATCGCATCGCTGACGGCGGGCCTGCCGATCGAAACCGGCGGAGTCACCATCAACCGCAACTGTGCATCCAGCCTGCAGGCGATCAACGACTGTGCGATGAGCATCGCCGCCGAGTGCGAGGACATTCAGATCGCCGGTGGCGTCGAGCACATGCATCACATTCCGGCGAGCAAGGACTACGACCCGCCTCCAGGACTGTTCCGTCGTCACAGCGAAGCCATCATGAACATGGGCCTGACGGCCGAGTTCCTGGCGATGAAGTATCAGATCCCGCGCGTGCAGCAGGATGAATTCGCACTCCGCAGTAACCTGCTGGGTGCGGAGGCCACTAACAGTGGACTGTACGACAGCGAGATCGTTCCCATCTGGGGTCGTAACGGAGCCGGCAAGGCACTGGTGAAAGCCGATCAGGGAATCCGCGGCGAAAGCACGGCTGAAGGGCTCGCTAAGTTATCGCCGGTGTTCAACCCGGCGGGCGGATCGGTCACTGCCGGCAACAGCTCGCAGCTCAGCGCCGGAGCGGCGGCCCTGCTGATCATGTCCGAAGACAGGGCGAACGAACTCGGCTTCAAGCCGATGGCGAGAATCAAAGCCATGGCGGTTGCCGGAGTCGCTCCGGAAGAAATGGGCATCGGCCCGGTACCAGCGACTCATCGAGCTCTGAAACGAGCCGGACTGACGCTCGACGACATCGAGTGCATTGAGGTCAACGAAGCGTTCGCTGTGCAGGTCCTTTCAGTGTTGAAGTTGCTGGGCATCAACGAAGAGAAGGTCAACACGCGCGGTGGAGCCGTGGCCATGGGTCATCCCCTCGGCGCCAGCGGAGCCCGCATCGCTGTGACTCTGCTGCATCGTATGCGCGAGGCCGGAGCGAAGTAC
>CAYSJO010000035.1:0-11344 GCA_964431285.1 uncultured Planctomycetaceae bacterium | reverse complement strand
AAGATATCTTTGATCGCTTCCCACTGTTCGTCGGTTAGTTCATGTCGCATCGTTGGCCTTCCTTGGCTAGCGGGCTGAGGAAGACGAAGTTTCGCTGACATGGCAAATCAGGGCCAGCTCAGTTTTCAAACAGAGCCTAGTCACAGGTAACCTGGACGGGGTAACCGTACCGGAGCCGTCGAGCCTAGCGTGTCTTGGGGCCATCGTACTGTTCACGGAGGCACGCCGAAGGCGTCGCCGTCTACCCCGCCACAGTTCGGGGAATGAAGCGGCCTGACGTACCTGTGCACCAGGCTCGCGCCCCGTTGCCGCTCATGTTGGTTCGGTCCATTGGCCATGGAAAGTCCAAGCGCCTGCTACACGAACCTGATGCCGTCGGGATCCCCGGCGCACGCATTTCAGGGATGATGCGTCGGCAGGAGACGCTCGACAATTCGGACCTTGAGGGCCATCGTACAGATTGCCAGGCAGCGACGTGGTCGTTCCGCGTAGTCGGCCTACCGAACAGACGCGAGAACTCTCCACGACCAATGAACTGTCGCATCCCTTACCTTTGCCTGTTCATGTTCCTGGTGCTGTCACAGCAGGGGGTTGCCGCTCCGAAGATCGACATCGAGTACGCCGAGTGGGGATTTGACGGACGAGCGGTGCCAGGCCGGTTCAATCTGCTGTCCGTCGAAGTTCGGAACAGCGGTGACACGCAGTTCGAAGGCAAACTGAGTTTGCGGCGATTGCTCACAACCGCTGGTGCGTGGACGGGGATCGAGCACGCGGAGAACATTTTCATCGGGCCGTTCTCACAGAAGCTGGTCCATTTCTATCCATACATCCTGGAAACCGCCGACGAGTGGGAGTTGCGTTGGGGAGAATCACTCGACGATACGTATGTTGTCGAACGCCCGGCCCTCAGTAATGGTGATCGAGTTATCCTGAACGATCAGGAGTTGCTGAGTGGAATCATCTCTGGATTGAAGGGGTTTCGAGACGACCTGTTCCCGCCAACGGTCGCTGGTACGGACACGTTGCGAACGATCGTGCTCGATCACACACCTCGCTGGGAAGAACCACGGCGGCGGGCCTTCCAGGACTGGCTGTACCTCGGAGGAGTTCTGCATGTCCTGCACGAGAACACCGGAGAGTTCCCCACACTGCCTGTGGAGGCACTCAACGGACCCGAGCGTCTTTCCCGTTACGGTGCCGGGCGCGGCTACTGGCACGAAAGTCAGCGAATCGAGTTAAGTCGCGAATACGTCTACGAGCACATCTATTCAACCAGCCGTGACAGTGTTTCCGTCGCTGCACCCGGGAACGTATCACTGGATGTCGATCCCACCGCACGAAAGTACTACACGCGACTCAACGACCTGGAATTCTACGAGGCCGAGGCTCACTGGAATTCCGAGGAAGTGATTCCGGCCCGTTTGCGGGAACTGGTGACTCCCGAGCACAACTGGCTACTCATTTACCTGCTGTCCGGCGCGTACCTGCTGTTGATCTATCCGGGTGGTGCGCTGCTGAATCGAACGCGACTGGATTACCGCTTCGGTATGGTTGCGCTCGTGGCAATCGTCGGTTTGTGGAGCTGGATGTTTCTGGCAATCGGTTCACGTGGATACGGCGAGACGACGTCAACCTGCACCACTGCGGCAGTCCGCCAACTCCCGGACGGTCGCTGGGATGTCGAGCAATGGAGCAGCCTGTTCGTGACGACGGGCGATAAGTACTCCCTGGCACATCCGGGAGAATCCGTTGCGTATTCCACGACGCAGGCGCATGAGCAGATCGAAGGTCGGATTGAAAACGGCCAGCCGGGGTTTCTCTCAGTCGACATGCCTCCCTTCACGTTTCGCACATTCGCTCATCGCAATCAGGTGAAGATGTCGACCGTAGCGGTCACGATTTCTGACGTGGAATTCGGCTCCGCGTCGGAGTCGAAATTCGAATCGGACTTCCCAACTCTCACGAAAGTCCATGCCGACGTCGTGGGGCGACTGCCCGGCCCGGTTGCATTCGGCTACGTTGTTTATTGCGATCAACTCTATCAGCTGAATGTCAAAACATTTGCGTCTGGAACCGGCAACCTGATCAATTCGGAACCAATAAAGTTCCACAAGCTGTTTCGGATCGATCGCAGGTTCAGCCGATTCCAGTCCAATGTCCGGCAGGATCCCGCAGCCGGGCTTGACCGGTTCGCTGTCTGGATGATGGCTCGAAACTTGCGGCTTCGGCGTAACATTGATGTGACCGAATTCAACTTGTCCTCGGACCGCATTCGTGTGTTTCTCTACGGTGAACTGCCGGAAGCACTTCGAGCTGTGGATGCCGTCAATCCTGGCGAACCGCTCGGTAAGCAGTTTGGAAGAGTCCTGTATTGTCTCGACGTGCTGATGCCCGCCGCCTGACCGACAGCCACGCTATTTTTACTTGATTTCACCATTTCGTTCCGTATTCCAAGGGTGCTGCTCATGGCCCGCCTGTTTCACGCCGCATTCATTCTGGCTGCTCTCACGGTGGATGGTCCCGCCGCCGACAGAAAGCCTGTGCCGGACAATCACCCTGAGCGGGTCAAGAAGGGACTCGCTCTGTTCAAGAAGCACATACGTGCGGACCTGACGAAGCACTGCCTGAAATGTCACGGCGGGCAGTCGGTCAAGGGTGACTTTGATCTGGCGACGCGCAAGTCTTTGATGGGCAGCGGATTCGTCGAGAAGACGGCAAAGGACAGCCGCCTGCTCACGCTGATCACCCACGCCGAAGAGCCGCACATGCCGTTCAAGGCTCCAAAGCTGCCGGATGTGGTCATCCTGCGTATCGGACAATGGATCGACCTGGGTGCGCCGTACGACAAGCCGCTGGTCGAGAAGAGCCAAACGGACGCGCAGCCTATGCAGGTCACGGATGAGGATCGGCAGTTCTGGTCGTTTCTTCCGTTGGCGACTGGTGAGCTTTCGAACGTGCAGAACTCGGACTGGTGTCGCACGCCGATTGACCGCTTTGTTCTGGCCAAGCTGGAATCGCAGCAGCTGGCACCGAATTCCGCCGCCTCCAGACGCGTGCTCGTCAGACGTGCCTATGCAGCGCTGCTCGGATTGCCGCCCACTCCTCAGGAAGTGGACTCCTTCGTCACAGACGAGGACCCGCAGGCCTGGTCAAAGCTCATCGATAGGCTACTCGAATCAAATCACTACGGCGAGCGATGGGCCCGACATTGGATGGACGTAGCCCGTTTCGCCGAATCGCACGGGTACGAGCAGGATTACAACAGGCCCCATGCGTACCACTACCGCGACTTCCTGATCAAGGCTCTGAATTCCGACATGCCCTATGACCAGTTTGTCCGCTGGCAACTGGCCGGAGACGAGCTTGCTCCGGACGACCCGCTCGCCATGATGGCGACGGGATTTCTCGGTGCGGGCGTGTTTCCGACGCAGCTCACCGAGGCGGAATTCGAATCGGCGCGATACGACGAACTGGATGACATGGTCACCACGACCGGCGTCGCGTTTCTAGGCTTGTCCATCGGATGTGCCCGTTGTCATGACCACAAATTCGATCCGATCCCAACGCGCGATTACTACCGACTTGCTTCATCATTCACATCGACGATCCGTAGTGAGATCGATCTTGATCTCGACCCCGAGGGAAACCAGGAGAAGAAAGCGACGTGGGAAGCTCGACTCGCGGAGCTGAACTCTCAGGTCAATAAGTTTGAGCAAACTGAATTGCCGGGCCGGTTTCGAGAGTTCCTGAAAACATACACTCCGGAGAAACAGCTCAGCACTTGGGAAACCCTACACGTCAAGGAAGTCAAATCAACGGGCGGTACGAAGTTTCAACTGCAGGGTGATGCCTCACAGCTGGCGACCGGACCAGCTCCCGCTAAGGAAGTCATCACTGTTCTTGCTGAAACGAAACGCAGTGCGATCCAGGCAATCCGACTGGAAGCACTTACCCACGCTTCGCTGCCGCGAAAGGGACCAGGTCGAGCAGCCAACGGAAACTTTGCACTTGGCAACGTCACCGTTGTGGCGATGCCGCTGGAAGGTGATCCCGTTGAGGTATCGGTCAAACTTGTCGCTGCCCGGGCCACACATCAGCAGAACACAACGAGCCTGTCCGTTGCGGCGTCTATCGACGACGACCCCATCAGCGGCTGGGCAGTCGACATGGGCGGGATCGGCAAAGACCAGGCCGCCGTTTTCGACTTCGAAAAACCAGTGGCTTTCGAACAGGGCACACGTCTGACTGTCACGCTGACGCTCAACCATCCGAATGCCAAACACACGCTCGGTCGATTCCGATTGTCCGTCTCTGGTCAGGCGAGTCCGAAAGCAGAGGTCGGCAACACCGGACGGGATCCGAAAGTCGTCAAAGCTCTGGTTCATCTGAAAAAGAAGCCGGACGAGTCGTCGGCCGCATGGAAGACGGGACTCAAGTGGTTCGCGACCACGGTTCCGGAGTTTCAGGCTCTGAATAATTCCATCGACGAGCACCGGAAGAAGAAGGACACAGGACTGCAGCTCACCAAAGTGATGGTCAGCAGTGAGGGCTTCCCGCACATGAAGCACCACGCGGACGGCCGAGGTTTTCCGCACTTTTATCCGCAGACTTACGTGCTCAAACGCGGCGATCCCAACCAGAAAGACGGAGAGGCAAAGCAGGGCTTCCTGCAGGTGCTGATGCCAGGTGGTCGCACAGAAGCAGACTGGAAGGTCGAACCGCCCGACAACTGGACGCGCACCAGTTATCGTCGAGCCGCTCTGGCCAACTGGATGACCGACACAGAAGCCGGAGCTGGTCAACTGGCAGCGAGGGTGATCGCGAACCGGTTATGGCATCTGCACTTCGGTCGCGGCATTGTGGCGACCCCGAACGACTTCGGTTTTCCCGGCGAACGCCCAACGCATCCCGAACTGCTCGACTGGCTGGCCGCCGATCTGATTGCCCACGACTGGAAACTCAAGCGTTTGCACAAGCTGATCATGACCAGCAGCGTCTTCATGCAGTCGGGTGACTACGACGAGAAGCGGGCGAAGGTCGATCCGGAGAATTTCTCGCTGTGGCGTCGGTCTCCGCGGCGTCTGGAAGCCGAAGCCATCCGAGACTCAATGCTGTCGATCGCCGGCCAGCTCGACACAAAGATGTTCGGCCCCGGAACGCTCGACCAGAACATGAAGCGCCGCAGCATTTACTTCTTTATCAAACGCAGCAGCCTGATCCCGACCATGATGCTGTTCGACTGGCCCGAGCACCTTGTCAGCATCGGAGCCCGCTCCAACACGACGATCGCACCGCAGGCACTGATGTTCATGAACAGCCCGCGGGGGCGTGAATATGCTGCCGCGTTTGCAGGTCGTCTGCCAGTCGACTCGACGGAAGATGCCATCCAGGCTGGCTATCGCCTGGCTCTTGCACGCAGTCCTTCGAAGACCGAACTCAAAGTCACGAGTCAGTTCATTTCACAGCAGGAAGAACTCTACCGCGAGACCGGCCAAGGCAATGCCCAGCAACTCGCACTGACCGACTTCTGCCAGACACTCTTCAGCATGAATGAGTTTGTCTACGTGGATTGACGAGAATGTTTTCTCAAAGACCACTTTCCGTAGTCGTCTATGGATCTTCGGAGATATGGAATGACCAGTTCGCACGCATCGCTTGATCTTTCAAATTCGACGGTCTCACGTCGCGCCTTGCTCTCCCACGCTGGATGCGGTTTTGGCATGCTCGGTCTGACCGGGCTACTTCAGGATGAAGGCCTGCTTGACACAGCGACGGGTGCGGACGTGCTCGGCGACCGATCGCTGAATCCGCTGGCTCCGGCGGAGCCGCACTTTGCCCCCAAAGCCACGCGGGTAATCTGGATCTTTATCAACGGTGGTCCGAGTCCCGTTGATACCTGGAATCACCGACCAGCTCTGACGAAGTGGGACGGAAAATCCATCCGCGAGTTCGATGCTGAATTCAAGAACACGACCGGCTTCTTCAAGAACTCGGTCGGGAACCTGATGAAGTCGCCGTTCAAGTTCGAACCACGTGGTGAGTGCGGCAAGATGGTGCCCGAGATCTTCCCGCACCTGAGCGAGCACGTTGACCGCATGGCATTTCTGCTGTCCGGGCATACGGAGTCGAACAACCACTCACCTGCCCTGTTCGCGATGAACTGCGGTATTCCCCGCATGGGGTTTCCGTGTGTCGGATCCTGGGTGACCTACGGACTCGGCAGTGAAAGCAGCGACCTGCCCGGGTTCGTCGTAATGAGCGATCCCAAGGGGCGCGGGCTGCCGAAAGGACATGCGGCCAACTGGAGTGCCGGGTTCCTGCCGGGAGTTTTCCAGGGCACGTATCTGAAACCCAATGGTCCACCAATCGAAAACCTGTCACGGGTCGCCGGTGTGACTGACCGAGCTCAGCGAAATCAACTGGACCTGCTGAAGGAGCTCAACGAGTTGCATCGCAGTGAACGCACTGCAGAAAGTGAATTGTCCGCGCGTATCGAGAGTTTTGAGCTGGCATGGCGGATGCAGTCCGCCGCGCCGGAAGCATTCAATATCGACGCCGAACCCAAACACGTTCAGGAGCTGTATGGTGTCGGCGACGACCGCTGCGACCACTTCGCCCGGCAGTGCCTGGTAGCTCGGCGGATGGTCGAGCGAGGCACTCGTTTCGTGCAGCTCTATTCGGGCGGCATGGCGAATCAGCGATCGTGGGACGGACACAGCGACATCGCCGGTAATCATCGACAGTTCGCGGGCGAAACCGACAAACCGGTTGCCGGTCTGTTGAGCGACCTGGCTCAGAACGGTTTGCTGGATGACACGCTGGTCGTGTGGTGCGGGGAATTCGGGCGATTGCCGATTGCTCAGACGGGAGCGAAGCCAGGTCGCGATCACAATCCTCACAGCTTTGTCGCATGGCTCGCCGGTGGCGGGGCGAAGGGCGGCGTTGATTATGGAGCGACCGACGAGATCGGATACAAGGCGGCCGAGAACCGCATGCACTTGAACGACATGCACGCCACGATCCTGCACTTACTGGGGATCGATCACGAGCAGCTGACCTACAAATACAACGGACGTCGCTTTCGGCTGACCGATGTCGCCGGGGAAGTGATCCACGACGTGATCGCGTGATATCGCCCTGCCCGACTCAGCCCTGAGTCTTGCCTCGAAATGCCGGATTCGGCCGAGGTATCCTGGCCTCGACGTCGGCCAGTATTTGAGTCAGACGTTCATCGAGTTCATTGACTTTCTCCGGCATGTCGGCCGCGAGATTCTTTGATTCGCCCAGGTCGTCTTTGAGGTTGAACAACTTGGTAATGCCCTCGTCGTAGCGCAGAAGTTTCCAGTCGCCTTTGCGGATGATGCTGTACGGTCCGGGCGCGTGGCGATAGTGCGGGAAGTGCCATAGCAGTTCGTCGCGCCCGAGCGGTTTCTTTCCGGCCGACTTCAAATGTTCCACCAGCGATACGCCGTCGATTGCCCGATCATCCGGAATGTCGATACCGGCGGCAGTCAGCAGTGTCGGAAAAATGTCGATTGAACACGCAGGTTCGTGAGACACCGTTCCCGGTGTCACTACGTCTGGCCAGCGCACCAGAAACGGAACGCGAATGCCGCCTTCGTAGGGATACCCCTTGCCACTGCGAAGTGGGGCATTTTCGGTCGGTGCTCCGTTGCGATCAAGTCCGCCATTGTCGGATGTAAACAGGACAACTGTGCGGTCTGCGATGCCAAGTTCATCGAGCGTATCGAGGATCTGCTTCGTCGAATCGTCAACCGATTCGACCATCGCCGCGTACTTCGCGTTCTGCTCGTTCTTCCCTTCACGTCGATACTTCGCGGCCACGGCATCGATCGCCTGAATCGGAGTATGCACCGCGTAATGAGCGACCTGCAGGAAGAACGGTTTGTCCTTCCACTGCCGAATCAGGTCGACCGCTTCGTCGGCTTCGCGGTGAGTCAGATACTCACCCGGTTTTCGACCGGGCATGAACGGGATACCGGCACGAATCATCTCGTGCCGGTGTTTCGGCTGGTTGAACGGATCGAAGTAGGACGGCGGCTGACCGTAGTCGCAGCCACCGATGTTGGCGACAAAGCCCTGACCGGTGGGATACCACGCATCGTCGCCCAGATGCCACTTGCCGACATAGCCAGTGGCGTAGCCGTTGTCCTTCAGCACTTCGGCGATGGTCAGTTCATCGTGTTCCATCCAGAATGGATTGGGTGGACACAGTAGTTTCCGATTGGGGCCGCCGACGTACTTCGTGGGATTCTTTGCGGGTGTGCCGATATTTCCTCGCTGGAAGCGGGAACGGATCCAGTCAGTCACTCCGATGCGTGCCGGATAGCGACCGGTCTGCACAGCAGCCCTTGTCGGTGAACACACGGCGCAGGCGGCGTAGCCGTCTGTAAACCGCATGCCTTCTTTGGCCAGTCGATCGATGTTGGGAGTGCGAAAGTAGTCGCTGCCCTGACAGGACAGATCCATCCAGCCCATGTCGTCAACGAGGATGACGACAAAGTTCAACGGCGAGTCTGCTGCCTGAATCTGATTCGAGGGTGACAGACCAAATGTGACGATGGCAATCAAGAGAGCAGACTTCGACATGACGTCTCAATTCAGGAGTAAATGGAGTAGTTCTGCGACGGGTATTCTGATGAATGCGTCGTGTGCCTTGGAATCTTGCAATTCAGAATACCTCAGTGCAATCGGGTGCCGGAGACACATCAATTGACACTTGCTGAGGTCGATAGATACTCCGACGCGGTTCACCGGGACAACTCCGCGATCGAGGATGGCAGAGACCAATGAGAGGCCTCAAAAATAAGAACGTACTTGTGACAGGCGCCAGTTCAGGCATCGGTCAAGCCATCGCCATTCGGTTTGCCGAAGAAGGAGCCAATGTCGCGATTCACTACAACCGCGGTGTCGCCGGAGCAAAAGATACTGAACAGCGAATTCTCGACGCCGGTTCCGGGGGCAAACTGATGCTGGTCCAGGCGGACGTCGCGCAGCAGGCCGATGTCAATCAGATGTTTGCAGCGACATTGGCCGAACTCGGTGGCATCGACATTCTGATCAACAACGCCGGGTATCAACTCTCCGGCGATTCTCACGACGTGCCGGTGGAAGATTTCGCTAACGTTATCGCGGCAAATCTCACTGGGGCATTCATGTGTGCGCAACACGCAATTCGACACATGCTCATCGAGGACAAGCCTGGCGTCGTGATTAATGTGTCGAGCGTCCATGAGATCATTCCGAAGCCGATGTTTGCCGGTTACTCGGCCAGCAAAGGCGGTATGCGAAATCTGACACGCACACTGGCGCTCGAGTATGCCGGTCGCGGCATTCGAGTGAACGGACTCGGCCCAGGAGCGACCGTCACACCAATGAATGACGCCTGGATCGACGACGACGAAAAGCGAGCGATCGTCGAAAGCCACATCCCGATGGGCCGGTCGGGAACTTCGGAAGAGATGGCCGCCGTGACGGCATTCCTGTGCTCAGACGACGCGTCTTACATCACAGGACAAACACTGTTCGTCGACGGGGGCCTCACATTGTTCCCTGAATTCGGTACGTCATGGGCATCTGAATAAGCCCGAGAAAAGCGAGCACGCGATACAGATAAAGCTCCTGCTGCCCTGGCGTCAGTTTCGGGTCGTAACGAGTGCCACGATCGTTAAGACCAGTGTTGCTACACACCAGACGATCAGCCAAGGGCCGGTGTACTCGGAAACCAGTAGGAAGACTGCATGTGCAAGGAGGAGGACAAAGGACAGACTGACCCATGCGGCCGTGTATCGCGCTGGCGTAGTCATTTGATTCCCAGACCGCTCAGCGGGGGTTTCAACGCGCCTTGCGTTCAATCCACGACACCAAACCCGACTGCCCACCTCTAAGACCGTTTCTGCCTGAGGATCGATGTCCCCGGTCCGTTTCTGCTCGGAGGAAGGGCTGCCGGATTCGAGTGTCTGAGGATCGAGCCATGTGTCCCTCCTGGCCAGTTTCCGCTGCTCAGAGTTTCCTGATGCGGGACACACGACCGCGGTGTAGCCTCAGTATCGGTCGTGAATAACAGCGATCGACGCAGAGAATTCCTGTGTAATCATCGGTCCAGCATCTCTGCGGTTCGCCGTGCTAAGAATAGTACCGGGACGGAAGACTGCTTAAAACTGTTCGAAAAAGTTCCAATGTGTCATCTACCTGCATTTTCTGCAGGAGTTTCGTGCGGTGCATTTCTGCGATCTTGGCACTGATGCCCAGATCAATGGCGACCTGTTTTATGTTCAGCCCACTGACAAGGCCGTCCAGAACCTGTTTTTGTCGAGGGGCAAGTGCCTCGATCCGAGCCGCCAGATTCTTCGTGTCTTCGGCGATGGACTGAACAAGATCGGTCACATCATTCTGGATCCCCACGAAATGAGTAAGCTGCCCGCTACTGTCGTGGACGGGCGAAATGGTGAGTTCATTCCAGAACAGAGTGCCATCCTTTCGGTAATTTCGCAGCAGGACACGGCAGAACACACCGTCCCTGATTGCGCCCCGAAGCGTTGCCATCGGTTTTTGATCCTTGTCGTCATTTTGCAGAAATCGGCAGTTCTTGCCGAGAATGGCACTGAGCGGGTAACCAGTCAAATCTTCGAACGCGGGATTCGAATATACGATGGGATTGTCGGGGAGCCGCGGATCAGTAATCAGCAGGCCGTGTTGCATTGATGCGAATACAAAATTCCGAATGCTCAGTGCTTCGTCTGTCTGCTGCTGCATTGCGTATAGAAGTCGGCTTCCTGGTGGTGCAGCCGGACAGGACCACGCCAGCCATTTCCAGCTTCCATACTGAGCGAGGTAGCGTGACTCGAAGTCGACGGTGTCTTCGACTCGTTGCAGACGTGCCGCCTCGCCCAATGCGTGATCTCGATCCTCAGAATGTATCAAATCGAAGAAGGATTGACCTTCGAGTGCATCCCCTTTGTACCCAAGCGCACTTGCGAATGCTTTGTTGACACGCAGAAAGTACGAGTCGGCGTCAACCACGCAAAGCAGGTCGTTGGAATTCTGGAAGAACGGTTCAATCACAACATCCGGGCCCGACATCGGAATTCTGCTCCTTGTTGAAGTCTGGCAGGCAGTCGTCGGAGTATTTCTACGCAATTGAACTGAAAGTGTTGAGAGGTGAGACGCCTGGACCGCTCAACTTGCTTTGAGTCTGGTCGTTCGTTGGCTTAAACACGCTCTCGCGACTAGTGGTTGACCAGGCCCGAATTGACAGGTTCCGCGTATTGTGGTTTCGTTCTGCTGACGGGGGGAGTCAGGAGAACAGTTATGGGCAAGGAAG
>CAYSJO010000034.1:0-7620 GCA_964431285.1 uncultured Planctomycetaceae bacterium | reverse complement strand
TCAGACGGCATAATCTGCAGTGGGAGTTGCCGACGAAGACGTTTCCCACACAGCGGGCCATCGAGTGGCTTTGGCAACTGGCGCTATCCGATCACGATTTTCCACTGTCTGGGGAAGTAATAGATTTTCATATCTCCGAGTCGGGGTCGCAAAGATCGAGGCGAGTGAGTAGTAGTCGGCCGCCTGAATCGGATCGAATTTGTGGTCGTGACAGCGGGCGCAACCACGCGAGAGCCCGAGGAACGCATTGCCGGTGGTGTTGACCCAGTCGCCGATTACATCGTAGCGCTCGAGTTCGGCTTCACGCTCGGTGATCTGTCCGTTCTTCACTCCGGCCGCGAAAAAGCCGGTCGCCTGCCAAGCGAGATGATTGTTCGGCGCGATTTCATCTCCCGCGAGCTGCCATTGAACAAACTGGTCATAGGGCAGATTGCCGTTGAAGGCCCGGATCAGGAAATCGCGGTAGGGCCAGGCATGGCGCCGGTCATTGTTATTCTCAAAGCCGCGCTGTCGGCATACCGGGCCACGTCCATCCAGTGGCGCGCCCAGCGTTCACCGTAGTGAGGACTGTCGAGCAGGCGGTTGATCAACTTTTGCCAGGCATCGGACGACGAGTCGGCGAGAAACGCGTCGACTTCCTCAGGAGTTGGCGGTAGACCGGTGAGATCGATAGAGATTCGTGTAATCAGCGTGCGGCGATCCGCTTCCGGGGAGTGAGTGATACCTTTCTCACCAAGTTTTTCGGAAACGAAATCGTCAATACTGTTCTTGGCTCCGAAGTCGGTCTTCAATGGCCGGAAAGACCAGAACTGACGGTCTTCCCCGGTGACCACACTGCGGTCTTTGACCTCGCGCGGCTTTTCCACGAGCGGCTTGCTGTAGGGATCGCCAAGATCGATCCACCGTTTAAGAGCCTCAACCAGTTCCGGCTTGATGGGGGCCTCATCCAACGGCATGAATGGTTCTTTACGCCGCGCCGTGACCAGATACATCAAACTCTTCGCCCCATCACCGGGAATCACGAGTTTCCCGTGCGAACATCCTTTGAGCAGCCCGGCTCGCGTAGCGAAGTCGAGGACTCCCTCAACCTCATCACCTCAGTGACAGCTGCCGCAGTTCTCCTTCAGCAGCGGCGCCACAGTCGAATCGAACAACGACAAACCTTCGCGCATACGCTGAGCATGATCCGGTTCGACCGAGTAGCAGGGAGTGGTGAGCCAGACTGCCAATAAACCAGTGGCGAACCAATGGGAAAACAGACGAAGGCGGCGCCGAAAGAAACAATCAACCCGTGGTTGCGCAAATCCAAAACCGACTGCATGAGCCTGACCGCCTCTGTGTTTGACGCTTGAGAGTTGTGATGTGTTTGTCATCTGACACTTGTCATTGGGTTTTGTGGCTTCTAATTCGCCGTCACGTCATAGCAGCGGACGAGTCCATCGCTGCAGCGCAGGTAGAAACGGCCGTCGAGGATCGGCTGATTGATGACCGTGCCGCCGTAGCCGCCCGCTGTTACGAACGGAGCTTTGTACTGCGCGAGCACTTTGTTGGTTTTCAGGTCAATGATGGTCCGGGTCGTGTTGGATTGATGATGCGAGTCGTTCTCGACGTATAGCAGATCGCCGACAAGGGTCGCCATGGAATCCGGCGCAAGACTCGTGTCATCCACATCCGGCAGCAGCCGCAGCGGTTCGTCGACCTTCCCCGTTTTTGCGTCGAAGAATCGCAAGGCGGCGCGTCCCTGCTTCTTTCCGTCCTTGTATGACAAGGGGCCGGCCCAACTGCCGATGATGAAACGGCCTGAATGAAACAGGCGGACGCTCGCGGCGGCGTGCGTGAGTTCCTGCTCTTCTGCGTTTACCCAGAGCTGTTCAGCACCAGAGTCACTCATGCGGTAACAGCCGAGCGTTGCGACGGGTTGCCCTCCGCCGGAGTTCGTTTCGTTGATCAACAGGAGGTCTCCCGCGACGGTTGGATGGAAGGTCTCACCTTTGCCCGTCAGCTCCCAGAGCCTCTTTCCGCTGCGGGCTTCGCGACAGACGACCGTGCCGCTTCGATTCACAGCGATGAAACACACGCTCTCATCGCGGCGCCAGATGGCAACGACCTCGCATGAAACGATACTGTTTTTGGCCTGCCACAATTCCTTGCCCGTTTCGCCATCGACGGCAATGAGTGTGTTCGAATTGAGTGAATACAGCACGACACCATCAGCGTAGCGCAGTGGCGGGGCAAATAAGGCCGTGGCACTTGTCTTCGTTGTGGGTTGACGTTTGCTATTGAGCGTCCTGATACCGATGGCCCCTGACTTGAGCATGATCTGCAAGTTCCTGGCATACCCTTCGGGCTGTTTTGTCTGCCACAGCACCTTGCCGGTCTTTGCATCGTGGGCGCGAAGGACGAAGTCGTAACCAAGAACAAAGACTTTGCCGTCGCCTGCAGCGGGTGAGGTGTTGGATCCACGCGGCGTGGCGTAATCCCCGGAAGACTGCACGCCACGAATGGCTTGTGTCCAAACCGCCTTTCCGGTCTTCTCGTCGATGGCACCACGACAGTCTCTGCCTCGATTGAAAACATTGCGGCGCAAGTGTTCGATCGAGAAGCCTTCGCGCTCGCTGTGTCTCTTGTCGTTGGCAATCTTGTCAACGACGGCTTTGTTGTACACATCGCCCACCGGGCGTAAGTAGACCTGATAGAGCGTGCCGTCGGCAATAATGGGGCTCGCGGCACCGCCCCAATGGTTGATGCCTTTGGGGTCGGCATTTCGAAAACCGTAGCGCGGCGCCTGCCCGCGGCCTGGACCGATCTCAGCGGTCTCACTGGTCCAGACCAGGCGTGCTTTTGACCAGACTTTTAAATCCTCGTGATCCCCAGCATTCGCGACCCAGCGACCATCGGGTCCACCGTATTGCGGCCAATCGACTGCAGACGCAGTCAGCGGGAACATGCTGGTGATGAAGATCAAGATGGATGTGTGGGGTCGTTTCATTGTTTTCTTATTCTCGCCAATTCAGCACATGCAGCTGCGCTGCGTTTAAGTAACAAAACAAATTACAGTCGTATCTCAAAGGTTCGGCATGTGGAGTGCTCGTAGTGGAGTTTGCCAGAACCCCCTCTGGCTGGGAATTCTGGCGAATCCCACTACCGGGCTGGACCCACTTCGCTCCAATTCATCTCGCAGCAGAACTCGACCAACTAAACTCTAACGCCCCGGCGGCACGTTCGACTTACATGGGGCGCTCGCAAGGTCAACGGGCGAAAGAACAGAACGCGATGAACGACCATTTCGAAACAGACATCGACCGCATTCGCACGCACATCTCGGAACTGACTCGTGTCCCGCGTCCCTGTCACAGCGTCGAATTGCAGGCGGCGCGTGACTACGTCATGGGGCTGTTCGAGGCATCTGGCTGGACGGTGTACAGCCATGAGTTTGACGTGTTCAACGATGCTGGTGACCTGAATCTGGGTGAGAACCTGCACGGGGTGAATCTGCTGGCATCACGCAAGTCCAGCACGATCGCTGGGCGCCCACGATTGGTCGTGGGCGCCCACCTTGACTCCCGACCGGATACGCCAGGCGCCGACGACAATGCGAGTGCCGTCGCGGCCCTGCTTGAAATCGTACGGCTGATCACGCCCCAGCAACTCGATGACGCCCAGCTGGACCTGGAGTTGATCGCGTTCGACCTGGAAGAGAATGGCATGCTGGGTGGCCTGGAACACGCTCGACTGGCGCGGCAGGCTGATGTCGACCTGCGTGGAATGATCTCACTGGAGATGCTCGGGTACTGCGACCACACACCGGGCAGTCAGTCGCTGCCGCGTAGTCTGGTCGGCCAGTATCCAGACACAGGTGACTTCATCGCTGTGATTGGCAACCAGAATTCGACCGAATTGATCGAGCGATTCCGCGAGGGAGCCCGACAGACGTCTGGCCTTCCGGTCGAAACGTTGCAGGTGCCATCCAATGGTGAGACCTTACAGGCGACACGATTGAGCGATCACAGTCCGTTCTGGGACGTGGGCTATCCGGCATTGATGATTACGGACACAAGCTTTTTGCGTAACCCCCACTATCACCAGCCAAGCGACACTCTGGAGACGCTGGACATGGAGTTTCTGCATCACGTGACTGAGGGCTGCCTGCGAGCGATCCGCCATCTTCTGCAGGTTGGCCTGCCAGTCCAGGCGAATGCGAACGATTGAGATCACACCTGAGAATTTGCATACTACGTGGTCCGTCAGCGATGCGTCATTCGCCGCGAGCGCACTGCCCACTGCCAGGTACACACTCACTAACTGAGAATTCCTTGAGTCCACCATTTGATGATTCCGTGACCGAACTGCCAACGCTCCGTCGATCCTTTGGCGAAACCACGAACTTGTCACTGATCGATCGTGTTCGCGGCCACGACAGGGAATCATGGCGCCAGTTTATGAGCATGTATCGCCCGCTTGTCAGCTACTGGTGTCGGAGAAGTGGTTTGCAGGGCTACGACGTGGATGATGTCTGTCAGGATGTCTTCTCGTCCGTCGCAAAGTCGATTGTTCGGTTTCAAAAGCTGAATCATCGGGACGGTTTCCGAGGCTGGTTGCGAACGATTACACGCGCCCGCCTCGCTGACTTCGTTCGTCGTACAACGAATTCGCCCAGGAGTCCGGGCGGTGACGAAGCTCATCAGTTCTTGTCGCAACTGAGCGAACCCGTTCGTAACGCGGAAACAGACGCAGGTGAACGCGAAGCGTCTCGCGACGTCTTCCGCCAGGCGCTGGAAATGGCCCGCAACGGGGTTGAGGAACGCACATGGCAGGCGTTCTGGCGAACAACGGTCGACGAACTCAATGCGACGGAAGTTGGCGACGAACTGGGCATGACGAGTGCGGCGGTCCGTAATGCCAAGTCACGCATGACAATTCGGTTGCGGATCGAACTGGGGCCGCTCCTCGATGAAATCACGCGGGATGCCGGGATCGATCTGGATGCCTGAAGATTCGTCGCGGCTCTTCGGACGCGGTCTACCGACTCATCCATTGGCGATCGCCAGGTCGCTCGTCGCGGCCAGCACGTATCATCCAGAAATACCGTCCGCCCGGAGAAAATGGACATAGCGTGACCGAGGCTTTTTTGGAGTACAGTCGGCAGCACGACTCCAGTTCGAACACACACTTCGCCCGCGTGGAAGACCTCGAAACCCCGAGTCATGCGGCGATGCTGGTAACAGCGTGGCTGAAGCGTTGACAGGGGAAAACGCGGGCCAGGTATTGATCTCCCCGCTTTGTCTGATTGAAGGGGCACCTCATCGGCGTGCCGACCTCGTGCTGCGAGGGGGAAGGCCACACGAAGGGTTACGTACAGCGCGAGTTGCCCTTTGACCAGAGGATGACGCTGAGGAACGGTCGGGGAAGGCTACTCTCCCAATGATTTGAAAATGAGCTGTGTCGCCCTACTCTCATCCGCAACTGAGTGCGCAACTCATTCTTCCGTGAGATCGAATAGGGCCTGAATGAGCCTTTGCCTTTTCCAGGTCGCCGGTGTTAACTCGGAGGGAATCCATGGCCAATCGCATGAACCCTGACCGCCGCAGCTTCGTCCGCGACGGATCACTCTACCTGCTGGGTGCTGGCCTCAGTCTGTCGCACGCATCGAGTTTGTTTGCAGATGAATCCAAACGAGCGGTCCGTTTGGGGCTGGTCACGGACCTGCATTACGCCGACAAAGCTCCGGCCGGGAGCCGGCACTATCGAGAGACTCTGGCCAAGCTGGAAGAAGCGGCCGGTCAGTTTGAGCGTGACCGGCCCGATCACGTAATCGAGCTGGGTGATTTCATCGACGCAGCTGATTCTGTCGAGGTGGAGAAGGGTTACCTCAAACGCGTCAATCGGGAGTTCTCGGCGCTGCCGGGGGAAAAACACTATGTCCTGGGAAATCACTGCGTTTACACGCTGACCAAGGATGAGTTTCTCGGCGGTGTCGGGCAGAAGAAGTCGTACTACTCATTCGACGAGGGCGGTTTTCATTTCGTCATTCTCGACGCATGCTTCCGTAGGGACGGGGAGCCGTATGGCCGTAAGAACTTCGAGTGGACCGATCCCAATATCCCAGAGGATCAGGTCGAGTGGCTCGCAGATGATCTCATAGCGGCCAGCGGAATGGTCATCGTGTTTGTGCACCAGCGACTCGACGTCAGCAACAGCTACGGTGTGAAGAACGCTGCGGCAGTGCGCAAAGTGCTTGAAAGCTCCGGTAAAGTGCTGGCAGTCTTTCAGGGACACAGCCACAAGAACGAGCTGAAAGACATCAACGGAATTCACTACTGCGTCCATCGCGCGATGATCGAGGGCTCCGGTCTGGAGAACAACGGATACTCGACGATGGATGTGTTCGCGGACGGAACGATTCGAGTGACAGGATTCCGTAAGCAGAAGAAGTACGAGTGGACTTAATCGAACACTGCTCAATCTCAAGGAAGCACATATCTGGATGCGGCCATGCTGATCGGCACGTGACGCGACGACGGGCGGTTGGACTGGCGACTCAGTCAGCGTCTGAATCTTCCGCCGGAAAAATCGCTGCGGTGCATCTTCGAACCGACCGTGGCCGAGTTTCCCGACGGACGGCTCCTCATGGTGTGTCGCACCAACAGCGGCCGGAAGTGGTTCAGCGTGTCGAAAGACGGCGGCTTCACATGGGCCGCTGCGAACGTGTGGCGATACGACGACGGCGAACTGTTCTTTTCACCGAGCAGCATCTCGCGGCTCATCCGGCACTCCAGCGGCGACTACTGCTGGATCGGAAACATTTCGCCCGAGCATCCGCGCGGGAACGCTCAGCGCTATCCTCTGGTGATCGGCCGGGTCGATCCGAAGTCGCTGCGCTGATTCGCTCCGGGTCAGGTGTGTCTGCTACTCAGCCTTCCGACGCCAGTGCCTGCGGCATTCGAGGGGCCAGTCGGTGCAGATTCCGTCCATGCCGCTGGCTCGGGCCTGGTCCCAGATTTCGGGGGCGTTTTCGCCGATCTTCAGGCTCAGCCACACCTGTTTGCCGAGTTGGTGAGCCCGCTCAATGAGGTCGGGGCTCGGGACGAAACCGACCCACAGGCAATCGGCGAGCGGGCTCTGCAGGGCCGTGTTGAACTGCTCCGCGTTGTAGATCTTCACGATCGTCGTGCGCAGCTTCGGGCTGGCCTGTTTGAAGCGGCGGCTCGATTCATCCGGCTGGCCGAAGGCGAAGAGCTGGTCGAACAGTTTGTACTTCTCGACGAGGGTCACAATCGGTTGCTCGATGCCGGGCGAGATGACTTTCATGTTCAGCGCGATGGTCACCGGAGTGCGCTGTCGCTCGCGGATCAGCTGGAAGGCTTCTTCGAGCGTCGGAACTTTCTCGCCGGCGAACGTGGGATCGAACCAGCTTCCCGCATCGAGCCGGCGGATTTCGGCCTGTGTCAACTCGTTGACGTTACCCGTCCCGTCGGTCGTGCGGTCGACGGTGCGATCGTGAATGACCACCAGCTGGTCGTCGCGTGTCTGGTAGACGTCGAGTTCGATCGAGAGGCCCAGATCGCCGGCCGCAGCGAACGCCGGCAGCGGATTTTCCGGAGCGTGCCTCACCAGGCCCCG
>CAYSJO010000033.1:0-8129 GCA_964431285.1 uncultured Planctomycetaceae bacterium | reverse complement strand
AGTCTCTTTGACTTTGAGTTCCAGTTCCGCCTGTGTGACGGTGAAGGCATTGCCATCGACTTCGAGTTCCGTGACATAGCCTTGGCGGAACAACGATTCCGAGCGTTCGTGCATCTTGCGGGCTGTCCGCAGGTTCCGCTTGTTAGCGGCCAGTTCTTTTTCCAGACCCTGAAGCTGAGAACGAAAACGCCCCTTTTCGTAAGCCTCGATCGAAATCTTCGCTTTCGCGACGTTGGCTTTCGTCTCTTCGAGTGTCGCCTGTGCGATAAAGGTGTTGGTTTTGGTGAGACTGTGCTGCTCCTCGATCACTTTTGTGTCGAGACGCACCAGAACTTCTCCAGCTTCGACGACCGTTCCTGTTGGCACGACATAGGTGACTGTACTGAAGCCGCGGACTTTGCATTTGACCTCGGTGTTGTTCGAGCTTTCGAGAGTTCCCTGCTCGGTCACGGATACGATGAGATCGCCACGGGTGATCTTATGAGTCAGTGTTGGTCCTTCTTCTGCCCCTGACATTGCTCCTGGAAGAATGACAGCGGCGGCGGTCAGAATGGAACCGACTCCGATCACCGACAGGACGAGAGTCAGTGCCCTGCCGGACCGCGAGTCGGGCAGCTTGCTCTGTTCGGATGCGTGGGGAGGGCTGACGGGCATTTGAGGGCGAGTCCCGGATCGGTTGTGGTCGGATTCCGTAGCGAAACTGGTCAAGAGTTTCGGATGACCGTCGGGTAGTGGACGAAGTTACGAGTCTCGATGAGTCGGCTACGAACGCGTAGAGGAACAATTTGTAGCCTGACTCTCCGAGTCGGGCAGTGCATGGCCCGACTTGGAAAGTCAGGCTACGGAAGTTGAAAGCCGAAAGTCTTGACGACTTTCGCTACCTGGGGAGACGACGACCGACGGCATTCCATGTTCGTCGACGGCACGGCCTACAGCCACTCGAACGGGCTAATCGTGGACATCATTCCGGCGACTTTTCTGGTTTCGTCGCGACCCAGCCGTCCGTTCGCTGCCTGGTGACTTTTGTGTCAGTCCGGTCTGTCCTGCGCGCGGTGCGGGCTGGAGTAGCGAAACCTGTCGAGCGGTTCGTGGATGCGGGTTGCCGAAAGTCTTGACGACTTTCGCTACTGGCATTCGATCTCGCTGGGTCGCCGCTGCCTTCCTTGTTTGCGCGTGCCGTGCGGTAACTGACGGAGTCCATGAACGCTTCAGGCAGTGCGGGCGGAATCTGCAAAGGCTCGTAGAGCTCGGGGTCTGAAGCGTCGCCGGATTCCAGATCCAGCGGGTTCTGGATCCAGCGACCATCCGGCTCCAGTTCCATAATACCGAGTTCGCGATACAGCCGCAGCCGCGCGGCGTAGTAGCGGAGCCAGGCCGCCAGAAAACTGTTCTGACTGCTCTGCAAGGATCTCTGCGCATTCAACAGGTTGAAGGAGGTCGTGGAGTTGATCCTGATTCGGGCACCCGTTCCCTGTTGTGGCGGCGGGGTAATCAGCGTCAGTTGAGTCTGGTCAACCAGTCGCAGTGCAATGGAAACGGCACGACGCTGAATCTCCAACTGCAGGCGCCTCTGCTCAAGCGTGCGCAACAGCGCACGCAGCCCTTTCTGCAGAGAATCGCGCGATTGAATCAGGCCGCGGCGGCTTTGCTGATACGAGATGAGTGACTCGCGGTAATCGTTCCTCTCAAGCAATCGCGTGAATGGTGCATCGAATTCCAGGCCGAGTCGCAGGTTGGCCGTCGGGGCTCGAAAGCTGGCCGGATTGTTGCGGGCGGTAGTGATATCACCATTCGCCGTAACATTCAGAACGGACTGTAGAGCGTCAGCGTTGACCTGAATCGCTCGCCAGCGATCAACCAGCGCAGCCCGCCCGTTCATAAAGTCGAGCCGATGTGTCAGCGCGACGCGAAACGCGTCATCCGCGTCGAGATCCCCCCCTTCAACCACGATCACTTCAAGTCGCGCCTGAGCCGGCACGAGCAACAGACGCTCAACGACTCCCAGATAACCCTGCACCCAGCCGGTGAGGCCACGCAGCGTCGCGATACGTGTCTCGTCGGAGAAGTTGTCACGCAAGTTCTGCAGTCTATCGACGGACTCTTCCAGGCCCGGGGCACCCGATTCCAAATCGTGGAAACGCCGATGCAGGCGCTCTCGATCCTCCAGAAACAACTGCTTCTCGTCCTCACGCATTCGGGCTTCGCGGATGGGCACGGCGGCATCCATGCGCTCCAGATCACCTCGTGCGTCCTCAAACAACTGACGCACCGGCTCGACAAATGCCGCCGCCTGTTCGAGAACCGGGGCCGGCTCTGAGGCGACATCGCGCGAAATCGACTGCACGACGACACAGCCGTGACTGAGCGTCACTATTTCAGTCAGCCAGTCAATGTTTTCGGTGACCGTCGCCTCGAGCGTCTCTAATGTCAGGCCGTCTGAAAGCTGCTTCAGTCGTGTCTGTGCTTTCGCGAATTCATCCAGCAGTTCTTCCGAGCCATTCGCCAGTCGAGCCTTCAGTTGCTGCACGGCCGACGACTCGGCCGGATTCAACTCGGGTGGCGTGCTCATCTGATCCATGAGCCTGACATCATCAGGGAGTGCTTTCAGTCGCCGATGAATCGCCTCAGTCAGGCTCAGAAACTGACCCAGCGTCTGGTCAACCGCTTCCACATCGTCATCGGCTGGCAGCTCTCCCAGTCGAGTCTGCAACACGCCAATCCGTTGCGCGAGCACGACGAGTTCGCCGACATCACCGACGCGCGTCTGCAGTCCGAACAGCGATTCCAGAATGGGATTCGCCTTGCGCGGCAGCAATTGGAACTGTTCGGTCAGAGCCTCGTCGACCTCAATCGGGAGGTCTGACGGCAGGCCCAGAGTCAGAGTCTTGTAGTTGTCGAGGGCCAGCTTGAGAGCGTTCTGCTGGTCGAGAAGGGTGGCACGCGTGACTTCGATGTTCTGCCGGAACTGGTCGACCTGCACGAGATCGATCAACTCGTTGTCGTAGAGCGCTTCGAGTCGGTCACGCGTGCGCAACTGCAGCCGGAGATTGTCCTCGGTATTGCGAATCTGCTGAGCCTGCTGCAGCAGCCCGAGATACCCGCCCACTCCGCCGACACCGGAAAACGACTGCAGCGTTGTGCCGCCGCCGTTTCGTTGTGGTCCGCTGACACCCAGCTCGCCGATCGACACCTGCGTGTAGAATCCCTGACGAAACTGCCCATAGGCCCGGAGGTTCGCAAGCAACCGCCGCTCGTCGAGCGTGAGCTGCTCCAGCGCGATATCCCGTCCGGCTCCCCGCAGCAGTGGCTGGATGAACGAGAAATTCGCCAGCGAAGTCGCGAGATTGGCGTCGCCATCGGTGAACTCGAAAACGAACGAGTTCGCGAATCCGACCAGCAGTTCGCCAGCGGTCGCGAAACGACGTCGAGCTTCCAGGTCGGAGCCCGGTAAAAGCCGGTTGTTCTCTGCGCCTTCGAATGGCGGCGTCACTACGAACCGGCCTGCCGTCGAATCGAAACTCAGTCCCGCCGGAACAAGCTTGCCGTTGTGGTTGTAAAGAATGTTGTTCCCACCAAAGAACTGAGTGTCGAGGCGGAACCGTTCCTCGCTGACATCGAGAGCCGAGAGATACAGCGTTTCCAGTTGCCGTTGATGCGTGGGCGAATGCACATAAGCCAGACGCAGCGCAGAATCGACATCCAGCCGAACGGCTCCGTCGTCATTACGTTCGACATACTCATCCAGAGCGGCTCGCCACTCGGGATTCTCCAGATCGGGGCGTTCGCCGTTGTCATGCCAGTGCTCCCAGCCTTCCATGCCGTCAACCAGATGCATGTACTGGTGGGCCGTCGGATCATCCTGCGGCATCGGCGAGTGATCTGGATCGTACGCGTCGAAATAGCGACTGCGCGGATCGACATCGATGGAATAGTCATCGGTCGCCCAGCGTGGGTCGCCATTTCGCTCGGCGATCGTCGAGTAGGCCTCGCGATCCGCCTGCAGCCGGTACTCGGTCTGCGAACACCCGGGCAGTACGGCCAGGCAGCAGAGGAGACGGCCAATGCGGATTTCAGTATCAGCGCGCATGGGGAATCCCAGCAGGATTTGTCCGGGTGCATCTCCAGTTTCTGCCTCGACTGAGCTGTCAGCTGGCGACTCTGGGTCCGCACCGCTACCGCCCTGGTTCTCCGCGACCTTTATCGTCGCAGCGGTTACGGTGACTTGAGCGATTTTTCGGACCGGACGAAGCCACCTGCCTGTTTCGACTCAGCAACTTCAGTTTTTCTTCAGGATCAGCATGTCCACGATTGGCCGTTTTCTGTGGTGTTGAGTCTGACCGGTCGCTGCACTCCTGTGTCTTGGTTTCTCCAAAGCAAGACGCAATCGTTGGCGGGCGGCCTTTGAGAACGACCGTCGTGTCCCCGATACAGTCGTTCGACTGGGCTGCGACAACTTGATTTCAGGGTAGTGAACGAGGCCACGAGTCCTGATGAACCAACCAGAAGCAAAACGTGATCGCGTGCTGAAGCTGGCGCTGGAGTGCCGTGTTGGGCTGCTGGCGTACGCACGTTCCCTGCTCGGGAGCTACTCGCAGGCTGATGACGTGGTGCAGGAGGCAATGCTGGTCGTCACAACGAAGTACGAAGAGTTCGAAGAGGGCACCTCGATGCTCGCGTGGTGTCGGTCGATCGTCCGCATCGAGGTGCTTCGGGAAAAGCAGCGGCAGCAGAGCGACCGAAGTCTGGCGCGGAGACTACTTGACGACGCCGTTGACGCGGCATTCGAGGAGTTTCAGGAGACTCAACGAAGCTACGGTGCAGATACTTGGCGCGAGGCACTTGAACGGTGTCTGCAACGAATCCCGGATCGAGGACGCCAGGTGCTCGATGCCCGATTCGCCGATGGGCTCGGCTATCAGCAGATCGGCGAGCGTGTCGGTATGTCGCTCGAAGCCGTTCGAAAGGCGCTCTTTCGTTTGAAGAAGCAGGTGCGAACCTGCGTGGAAACCAGTGCGAGAGGTGCACAATGAGCACGAACCAGAATTGGGAAGAACTCATCGAACGCCATTTACGTGGTGAGCTGACCGAGTCGGAAATGGAACAACTGGCCGAGCATCTCGATAGCAACTCTGATGCTCGGCAGTTATTCGTTGAGGAAGCTCTGTGGGACACCCGCATGGCAGAAGTGCTGCGCGGCGTTCCGTCCGAAGAAACTCCTGAGCAATTGAGCATTCATGCAACTTCCGATCTCTAACAACAGAAGTCGACGAACACCGTACTCCGGGTGATGTTTGCCGGAGCCGTCGCAGTGATCGTCGTGCTGAGTGTCGAGCTTTATCAACAGCGGGCGCGGGCCGAGCGGCGAATCGCAGAGATCAAGGCCAGTGTCCCGGAAGCCAAACCGGAACCATCGATCGCGAAGGTCGTTGGACTGAGTGGCTCACTAATCTGGACCGGTGATCAAGGAAAGATCCAGCGGGAACTGAAAGTCGACACCGAACTGCCGGGCGGAACAATTGAGGGTGTCGGGCCGACTCGTGGTTTGAACTTCAGTTCAACGACGGTTCGACGGTGATGATTTCAGGGACTTCGACGCTGACGTTTGCCGACCATGGGCAGAAAGAATTGCGGCTGAGGGAAGGCATTTTTTCAGCCAATGTCGTCCCACAATCAGCAGGCAAGCCGATGTTGATCCACACGCCGTCCACGTTGCTCAAGGCCCTGAGAACACAATTCGACGTCGAAGCCAGTATGGCCTCCACCGTGCTGAACGTCACAGAAGGCAAAGTTCGAATGAAGCGGCAGAGCGATGGTCGCGAGGTGGACGTTCCGGCAAAGCATCGTGTAATTGCCGAGGGGGGCGGTGACCTGACACTCCAGTCGGTTCCAGAGTCGGTGAATTGTTGGAAGAGTCAGCTTCAAATGCGGCCTGGATGCTATGGAAAGTGGCTGCCGGCAACGGAACAGCGGGCGGCTGCCCAGAAAGCGATCCCCCTCGTACCGCCGGACAACCCCAGCGCTACGTTGTATCTCCTGGGAATTCCGGTGCCCCGCAGCGATGGTCCACCGGTAGTTGTCAGATCGGAATCGCAGTTCGTCGTCCGCGGTCGCCTGGACAAACCGGCCAAAGTTCATTTCGGCATCGCGGTGTCGGATATCAATGGCGAATTCGCTGGAAAGTTCCGCGGGGACCTTGGTGGCCAGCAACCGATTTCCGAGCCAGACGAGGATGGTCAGTTCGAAGTCGTTTATCGAATCCGCGACTTTACACTCGATCCGTGCGTTCGTGATCGGGAAGAGGAATTAGCAGTCAGGCCCGACGACCTGGTTCTCAACGGCGTCTGGGCGTTCACACATACAGGCAGTCCGAGTGGTCTTGAGATTCTCGAAGTCGAGTTGGTCCCTCCGACGGATACTGGCGTGTCCGTGGCAGTTCCGGAGTAGCAAAGCACATTTCTTCTTCCCATACGAAGAGGGGCACAACTCATGACACGCCGTCACTCAATCGGCATCGCGGCCGTATTATTCGCAGTGTTACTGATCGGATCTGTGATTGTTCCGGGTCGATCGGGATCAGGCAGAACGATTGCGGCGCCGACTCAGGCGTCTGGAAGCGTCAAACCTCGCAAACCACTGGAGGTGGGGCATCCCACGTTTGCGAGTCCGCATGCTTCGCCGATCGCTGTCAGTGGCAACGACGTTTTTGTCGCAAACACTCCGGCCGACACGCTGGACGTCATTGATGGGGAGACGAAAAAGGTCAGGGCACGCGTAAATGTCGGCATCGATCCGGTCAGCATTGCAGTTCGACCTGATGGTAAAGAGGTCTGGGTGTCGAATCATGTGTCCGACTCAGTGAGCGTGATTGATAACAACTCGGAACAGACGACGTACCTGCAGGTCGTCGCGACGATTCAGGCATTCGATCCGGAGACTAGGGCAACGTCATTCGATGAGCCGATCGGCATCGCCTTCGCCGGAAACGACAAGGCGTATGTGGCCCTGTCCTCTGAGAACCAGATCGCTGTCGTGAATGTTGCCTCACGCGAGGTGACAAAACGGCTCAGGATTCCCGCAAAGGATCCACGGGCTATCGCCGTTCATGGGGACCGACTGTTCGTAATTCCTTTCGAATCCAACAACAGGACACAGCTCTCCGGCGGCGCGAAGGACGACATCGATGGCGACCTTGTGACGTTTGACGCCTGGGAGCATTCCATTCGCGTCAACAACGTGCTTTCACTCGGACACGTGACGGACATTGTCAAACACCCGGAAGTTCCCGATCACGACCTGTTTATCTTCGATACGACGACCGACGAACTTGTCGAAACTGTCGATACGCTGGGCACGCTGCTCTATGGAATCACGGTCGATTCAACGGGTCGGGTCTATATTGCCCAGACCGATGCGCGCAACGACTCCAATGGTCGTGCGGGGACAAAGAAGCACGGCATGAAGGAAATGGAGAACAGGGCGTTTCTCAACCAGATCACGCAAGTAGGTTGGGACTCCGTCCCGACCGAACAGAAGGATCGGGACAGAGTCCCAACCTACTTCAACCTGGAGCCGCTGCCCCCAGAGCATCCGGAAAAGGGTATGGCGCTGGTGTTCAATCGCAACTTTGCACTTACGAGGGACGGTTCAATTCTCTTCAACGGTGAAGGCGGTGTGTGGAAGTACGACGGAACGTCGGTGAAGAAAACTGGTGCGTCGTTTGGAGAAGCCCCGGGGATGCGCGCATCGACTCGGGAATCAAAAACGGGATTCGTCTACGGATCGACCCACAAGACGAATGAGCTGTTCCAGTACGATGTGGCACGCAATGAAGTCAAGATGCTGGGATCGAACTGGCTGACCGGGCAGTACACGACCGTCATGGTTCTCTCGCCAGATGAGCGTTTTGCTTACTATCTGCCGGGCGCGCATGGCAGGGCATACCAGCACGGAACGCCTATCGTGCAGTACGAAGTCAAGACGGGGCGCCGCAAAGTCCTGGCGTTTCTGGCCGAACCCTTCGAACGAGAATACGGATATGTGCCGGCCGGGACCTATGGCATCAAGTTGAGCGCTGACGGGAGAACGCTGTGCGCCAACTTCAACGGTCATCCAGTCGATGCACTCCGACC
>CAYSJO010000032.1:0-9842 GCA_964431285.1 uncultured Planctomycetaceae bacterium | reverse complement strand
AGATATCTTCGATCGCTTCCCACTGTTCGTCGGTTAGTTCATGTCGCATCGTTGGCCTTCCTTGGCTAGCGGGCTGAGGAAGACGAAGTTTCGCTGACATGGCAAATCAGGGCCAGCTCAGTTTTCAAACAGAGCCTAGTATTCCCACCCATTACTGGCGACATCCGGAGTGCGGCGAAGCAGTGGCGCCATGTCCCAGCAGCCGGTCCTGCGTACTGAACTCCTTAAGAAGCCGCTCCCACCATCCCGGGAGCGCCCGGCCCCAGGCCATGTCGAAGCTCCATTCGAGGACTTCGACCTCTCCAGCATCCAGCAACGGCCGAACGGCGATGCGGAATTCGTCTTCCAGCATCAGCGACAGACCGGTTTCGATGCGTCTGGTCACTATCCCATTCCGCATGGAGGGCAGTTGTAGATGACGTCCCCGTGATCCCACTGCAATCGCAATACCTGTGGGTGCGACTGAATCGTCTTCAATACGTCGGCGGGCACTTTCTCACTTGGGATCGACACGCGAATCTGCCCGGGTGTTGCCCCGATGTGAATTCCCGCCGCATTGATCACTGACCATTTTTCGGCTTTCACCGCTTCGACTTCAACGCCCGCGTGTTTCTTCCACTGCTGCGCCCAGAACTTTGCGATGTCATCGGTTGAATGAAACCCCTTCGCGTCCACTGAAGTCGGCCAGGAATTTGGTCCGAGTACCACAAAGCACTGCCTGTGGCCCTTTTCCGCCGGCTTTGTAATCTGGCGGCGCAAGGGTGGAATCGTAGAGTCGGTCGGCTCGCCAGGCTTGGCGCGTTCGACCCGCACAACACCGGGACTCTTACCAAGCTCGACCGCAGTTCCCGGCTCGATCCACGCGAACAGGCGCACCTCCTGACCATCTGTCGAAAGCTGAACCGGGCTGGCGACACCTCCTCGGGTCTTGATGGTCGCTGCCAGTTGATCGTG
Source organism: uncultured Planctomycetaceae bacterium (assembly GCA_964431285.1). Taxonomy (GTDB): domain Bacteria; phylum Planctomycetota; class Planctomycetia; order Planctomycetales; family Planctomycetaceae; genus CAUZFZ01. Next base: position 8,888 of record CAYSJO010000032.1, on the reverse strand, counting down.
AATCTGTGCCACTCTCGATATATCGAAGGCGAACAGGCGGCGTGTCAGAGCCGGCATCGGCGTTGCCGGTGCACGTGGTTCAGCCGGCTGCGAATCCGGTTTCCCTGCCTGTCCTCCGCCTTGACCGGAACCGCTCGCTTCCTGACCGGGTTCTTCCAGCACAGTGCAGCCACCGCTTGCCAGTGCCGTGCCTGCAGCGAGGCGCTTGAGGACCATGCGTCGATTCACGGATGCCTTTGTCATCTGGCCGCTCATCAGTCGTCTCCGGACGGGATTGCGTACTTACGAGCTTAACGAACATGTGCCAGTGGTTCTTAGGCCGAATCGTCTCTCGCTAACGTAACGCGAGGAATCTGCATTGACCGAGAACTGAATTGATTCGATCAGGTTCGTCGCGTTGGAATCGTTGGTGCGAGCCACGGGTCGGCATTAAGGGCGACCTCAAGTGCGGCAGCGAAATCAGGTAAGTCGGACTCAATGACCTGTCGGAGAATCGTGGCGATCTGGTCGGTGATGCTCTCTCGCAGGTGCGACAGGCGTATCTGCATCGCGGTTACGAATTCGGCAAGCGCTTCAGCTGCCAGATCGTGCCGGATGAGTGTTGTCTCGTCGGCCGTTCGCTCCCGGTGCAGACGTGCCAGTGTGTCACCCTGGGTTCGGTACAGGAAATTACCGACGTAAGCCCGCCGCAGTTGTCCCACCGGATTGAACTGGTAGACCGGATCCTGCCCGAAGTACACCGACAGGCTGCCGTCACGTTTGAACCCGGTAACGACCGGTTCTGACTCGCTCGGCACGTCCCACTCGACACGCTGTTTCAGTGCGGTCGCTTCCCGAATCAGGTCTTCCCGATCGGATTCAACGCGTGCCATGTATCGCTCCCGTCAGCCACAAGATCAGAGAACACAATGTGGTAACCGTCAACCTGCAGTGGTAGCATTGAGGACGACATTGTTCTCACCGTGGAGCCACCCAAATGCAGAGATTACCCAGTCTTCTGACGGTTGCGCTCCTGTCAATCATCATTCCATTTGGATGTTCTCAATCGGAGACGCACTCCGACGTTCGTTCCGCCGTTTCATCATCGACAGTGAATCAGCTTCACGGCAGGCCGGCCGCGTTTGGATTCATCGATATGGAGGACGGCCAGTGCGACTGCAATCCTCCCCCGATTGTGACGGGCAAATCCAGTCCATTGGAAGCATTCCGGGCTGCTCAGAATGCCCAGTCTCCGCCCCCACGGAACGCGTCGGCGGATCAGCCTCTGGACTCACGTCCGATCGACGAATAGGACTGTTTGCGGGCCGGCCAGAACTCCACATTCTCGGCCGAATCCGGTTGCGTCGACCCGTCGCTGCCCAGCATTGGTGGCACTGCGCCGACAGGAGGTTGCGGTTCCGAAATCGAAGTGGTAGCTTCAGGGATTGAGCCTCCCTCTCAGGTCTGCATGTCGCACCGAGCGACTCCTTCCTGCAGGCCAGACTTACTCCGATATGCTCGTTGACCAGTTCACGTTGCACCGTGTGTGCCTCGGGGACGTCACAGGGTAACGCCATGAACGCTCGATTCTCTCATCTGCTCGTCTCTGCGTTCGCGCTGAGTGTCGCCATTCCTGTCCTGGCTGAAGATGCCCCAGATGCCGACTCCGACAAGGTCAGCTTCTACCGACAGGTGCGACCCATCTTTCAGGCACATTGCCAGGGATGTCATCAGCCTGCCAAGACCAGCGGCTCGTATCAGATGACGTCGTTCGAACTGCTGATGAAGCCTGGTGAAAGTGAAGAGCCAGCAGTCGTTCCCGGTAAGCCGGACGACAGCTACCTCGTGCAGCTGATCACACCCGAAGACGGCAAGGCTGAAATGCCCAAGGGCAAGTCGCCGTTGCATGACAGCGAAATCGAACTCGTCCGCAAGTGGATCGAACAGGGAGCCGAGAACGACACACCTGAGAACGCTGAAGTCCGATACGACAAAGACAACCCGCCGAAGTATACGCTGCCTCCAGTGGTCACATCGGTCGATGTGTCACCGGACGGTGCGCTGATCGCGGTCGCCGGCTACAACGAAGTCCTTCTGCATAAGTCGGATGGGTCGGAATTGGTTGGCCGATTGATTGGTCTGTCCGAGCGAATCGAATCCGTTCGTTTTTCTCCCGATGGAACAAAGCTGGCGACTGCCGGTGGCAAGCCGGGTCGCATGGGTGAGGTTCAGGTCTGGGACGTGGCAAAGCAGGAACTGCTCCTGTCGCACAGCAACACCTTTGACACTCTGTATGGTGCGAGCTGGTCGCCGGATGGGACACGTATCGCTTACGGATGTGCGGACAACACGTTGCGAGCGATCAAAGCCGATACCGGCGAGCAGGTGTTGTTCAACGGAGCCGCCAATGGGTGGATTCTGGACACCGTCTGGAACCCGTCAGGAGATCATGTCATCTCCGTTGGTCGCGATCGCACGGCCAAACTGACTCACGTCGAGACGCAGCGATTCATCGATAACGTCACGTCGATTACTCCAGGCGCACTCAAGGGTGGCGTGGCAACAGTCGACACGCACCCGACGCGCGACGAAATCATTGTCGGTGGGGCGGACGGAGTGCCAAAACTGTTCCGTATCTTCCGGATCACCAAACGGGTCATCGGAGACAACGCGAATCTGATCCGTGAACTGGCACCACTCCGTGGTCGCGTCTTCGGAGTCGACTACAGCGCCGATGGACGCCGCGCAGTCGCCGGCAGCAGTCTCGATGGCAAAGGCGACATCATTGTCTATGACACCGACGTCGACACGAACGCACCGGCGGACATCAAGGCCATCCTGCAGAAGCGAGTGATGTCTCAGTCCGACCCGGAAAAGAAGAAGCTCGCTGCGTACCAGAAAAAACCACTGCCGGTCGTGGCGAAAATCGAAGTTGAAGATTCCGGGATTTATGCAGTCCGATTTACACCAGACGGCAAGCATGTTGTGACAGCTGGATCCAACGGAAAGGTCCGCATTTACGAAACGGAAAGCGGCAAGCCAACGACCGAATTTGTTTCCGTCCCGCTCGAAGAAGTAACGCGAGAGATCGCCGAGGTGGACTACATCCGTGACGTGATGCCCGTTCTGTCGAAGCTGGGTTGCAACGCGGGAACGTGTCACGGAGCCAAAGACGGCAAAGCCGGTTTCAAGTTGTCGCTCCGCGGATACGACCCGCTGTACGACACGCGCGCTTTCACCGACGAACTGAAGTCCCGCCGCGCAAACATCGCCGACCCGGACAGCAGCCTGATGTTGCTAAAGGCAACCGGAGCGATTCCGCATGTGGGCGGACAGGTCACTCCGCATGGTTCCGAGTACTACAGGGTCATTGCTGACTGGATCGGCGGTGGTGCGAAACTCAATCTCGATGCCGCACGCGTCGTGTCCATCGAGTTGAAGCCGAAGAATCCCGTGGTCCAGAAACTCGGTGGCACTCAGCAGATGCAGGTGCTGGCCACCTATGGCGACGGAGTCGTGGTCGACGTGACGGCGGAGGCGTTCATCGACAGTGGAAACAGTGACGTTGCCACCGCCGATTCGACGGGCCTCGTAACGACCGAACGACGTGGCGAAGCTCCGGTTCTTGCCCGCTTCGAAGGTCGCTATGACGCCACAACGGTCACCGTGATGGGTGACCGCAGCGGATTCACATGGCAGGCACCCGAAGAGTGGAACTTCGTTGACGGACACGTGTCGCGCAAGCTCGAGCGGATGAAGATTCTTCCCTCCGGACTGTGCAACGATTCGGAATTCATCCGTCGCGTCTATCTTGACCTGACCGGTCTGCCACCGTCGGCCGAAGCCGTCCAGGCATTCATCACAGACAAGACCGCGACGCAGGAAAAGCGATACGCTCTGATCGACAAGCTGATCGGCACGGACGAGTTCATCGATCACTGGTCAAACAAGTGGGCCGACCTGCTGCAGGTGAATCGGAAATTCCTGGCACCGCAGGGATCGAAGGCGTTCCGCGACTGGATTCGGAACGAGATCGCGTCCAACACACCCTATGACGAGTTCGCTCGCAAGGTTCTGACTGCCAGCGGTTCCAACAAGGACAATCCGCCGGCGGCGTACTACAAGATCACGCGCAAGCCAGCCGAAACGATGGAGAACACCACCCATCTGTGGCTGGCCGTCCGCTTCAACTGCAACAAGTGCCACGATCACCCGTTCGAGCGTTGGACTCAGGATCAGTACTACGAAACGGCTGCGTTCTTCGCTCAGTTCGGACTGAAAGCGGATCCCGCGTCCGGCAAGAACCGCATTGGTGGCACAGCGGTCGAAGGTGCCAAGCCATTGTACGAGGTGGTGTTCGACAAGAAGGCTGGTGACATCACTCACGACCGCACCGGCGCGGTAACTCCCCCGCAGTTTCCGTTCGAGTGCGACTTCGAAGCCCCGGAGGATGCATCACGTCGTCAGCAACTGGCCGCGTGGATCACGTCTCCGGACAATCCGTATTTTGCGAAGAGCTATGTGAATCGCGTGTGGGGATATCTGATGGGCATCGGACTCATCGAACCGCTTGATGACATCCGCGCTGGAAACCCGCCCACAAATCCCGAACTGCTGGATGACCTGACAAAGCAGTTTGTCGAAGGCGGCTTCAACGTCCGTGAGTTGATGCGTACCGTCTGCCGATCACGCACTTACCAGTTGACGATGGCAACGAACGAGTGGAATGTCGACGACAAGACGAATTACTCACACGCTGTTCCGAAACGGCTGACTGCTGAAGTCCTGTTCGACGCGATTCATGCCGTAACCGGTTCGCAACCGAAGATTCCCGGCGTGCCACCGGGAACACGAGCGGCTCAGATTCCGGATGCGGGCGTCAAACTTCCGGATGGTTTCCTGGCCAACTTCGGACGTCCGGCTCGTGAGAGTTCCTGTGAATGCGAACGTTCCGCCGGAGTGGCTCTTGGTCCGGTCATGGCACTGGTTAGCGGACCGACGCTTGGAAATGCCATTTCCGATCCGGCCAACGCGCTCACGAAGCTGGTCTCTGCCGAAGCCAATGACCGAAAGCTGATGAATGCCATCTTCCTGCGCGTTCTGAACCGGCAGGCAAGCGACGAGGAAATCGATCTCGTGCTGGCTTCCATGGCGGCTGTGAAGGGCGACCACGAAGAGCTTGTGGCGCAACGCGGCAACCGGGAAACATGGTGGACTGAGCAGAAACCGAAACTGGAAAAACAGCGAGAGGATGCCATTGCGTCGGCAACATCCGATCTGGCGGCGTATCAGACACAGATCGAACCGAAGCTGGCAGAACTTGCAAAGCAGCGGGAGCAGAAGATTGCCGCCGCAGAGACAAGCTTGAAGAAGTACCAGGAAGCGCTGGCCGTGAAGTCGGCTGCATTCCTGAAGAAGCACGGCAATGTTGAGTGGCACGTACTGGAACCGGGCACCTTGGCTGCGACCGGGAACGTCAAGCTGGAAAAACAGGAAGACGGCTCCATCCAGGCGACGGGCAAGGCTAATCAGGGGTCGTACACGATCACGATGGAGACCACTCTGAAAGGCATCACCGCGTTTCGAGTCGAAGCGATTCCCTACAAGAAAGAGAAGGGCATTGGCCCGGGCATTCCGGAGAATGGCAACTTTGTCGTAACAGAATTCGAAGTTCAGGCTGCGTCGTTGCTGGAGTCCAAAGATCTGAAGAAGGTCGCCCTGCAAAATGCCAGGGCCGACTTCCTGCAGACCGGATTCAATGTCGCTCTGGCGATCGACGGTAACGCAGGCAACCAGAATTCATGGGCTATCGCCAATGCTGGTGGTGTGATTCACTGGGCAACGTTCGAGGCGAAGGCTCCAGTTGGCTCGGATGAAGGCACAGTGCTCAAGTTCGTCATCCATCAGAACCATTCGGCCAAAGAACATCTGCTGGGTCGATTCCGCATTTCAGCCACGACACAGAAGACGCCGGGCCTGAGCCTACCGCAGAGTCTGCAGACAATCGCGGCGACTCCAGAGGAAGAAAAGACCGACGAGCAGAAGAAAACTGTGGGGACCTGGTTCCAGAAATCAGATGCCGGGCTGGTCAACCAGCAGAAAGCCGTTGCCACCGCAAAGTCACCCGTTCCCGAAGATCCGGGCGTGACCCAGCGAAAGAAATCACTGGCATTCGTCAGTCGGCCGGTGCCGGATGATCCGCGACTGCTGCAACTGCGCAAGGATGTCGAATCCAGTGACAAACAGCTTGTGAGTCTACGATTGACCACAGCTCAGGACCTGACGTGGGCACTGATCAACACGCCTGAGTTCCTGTTCAATCATTGACGTTGACCGCCAGACGGATCAATAAAAAAGCCCGGCTGGACACAGCGTCCAGCCGGGCTTGGTTTCTTAAGTAACGCCAGCGAGTTGGCTTACCACCAGCGACGCAGGGCGTACACCTCGGGATCATCGATGATCCAGGGAGTTGACCACGAACGGCCGTTGTCCATCGTGACGACGTTCATGAAGAACGTGACCATCTTCTGAGTCTTCGCACCGTACGGTCGCTGCGAGGTGATGTAGTCGGCTTTGGTCAGCCGGTCGACTCCAGGACTCGCGTAGTAGTGCACACGGTTGTCCGGTGTGAAGGACATGCCGAACGTCCACCAGCCCGGCTCGAAGATGTACGGACCGAACAGGTCGCGTCCCTGTTCGTCGCAGCGGACCAGCACAAGTGCCGAGTCGCGATCAAACCGCGGGTCCTTCTTCGAGTTGTACTGGATGAAGAAACCAGGCCAGTAAGCGTCGACCTTTTGCTTGGCCGGAAGTTTGATGCCGAACAGTCCGCGGCGGGCTTTTCCGTCCTTCATCAGACCTTCGCAATCAGCGCGGATTCCGAAGGTGGCTCCTGTTCGCTGCTCCCACTGATCGAATGGTGGGAGATAAACACGGACGACGAAGCTGGGCGAGTACTGCACCGGGATGGCTCCGACGATGCCGTTGACGTTGGCGAGGAAGTCGTCCTGCTGCTGCTTACGAGTGATCATCTCCGGGATGCCGGCAAATCGCGTCCGCAACAACAGAGAACCCTTGCTGCCCTTCAGGCCGCCGGGCGGCGTCGGAACTCGGCGAATGATGTCCGGCTGGCCACGGTAGCCGCTCTCATACCAGCGGTTATTCTTCGAGACGCCCAGATTCGGACGAGTGTTCCCGTCCAGATTCTGGCTGGCTTTCGGCCAGTTGGGAATGTAGACCCAATCAGGGTCCTCGAAGTTGTCGCCGACATCATTGATCTTGATGCCCGTTCCCGGCACCACCTGGGCCTGCGACGTGTTCCATGCGAACACAGTGAGCAGGGTCATCAAAGCCATCCGCTGTACGAGCATGTTCAAAATCCTTTGTGCTGGCGTCGCTCAATCCGCGCCGCGGCAATCCACGCAGTGAGTCCGCGTGCCACCCGTCGATGTGCTGCGTCAAGTTCCGGGTGAGGACGAGTCATGTAATCGATACCGCCGGAACAACCGGTCTGAGAAACCGGCTTCGAATGTATCGGGCCGACCGTACAACCATCGTCAACGCGATATCCGGCGTACGCGGCTTAGCTCGAAGAGTCGGCGTTGGAGGGGTTACGGTTTCTCTGGCCGGAATCTGTCGTTTGAACGTTCAGCTTTGCGCGGCAGGATTCTGTTGCGCAGCGTCAGCGGCTTGTTCGATCGGAATTCTCAGCGCCGATTCCCCAGTCTGCCAACGGGGATGTTGCCGCAGGCGCTTGAACCAACGGGAATTCCTGAAACAATTGTTTCTCCAGCCGAGTAAACCTGCTGCCGGCTGGAATGCTCTCTGGCTCTGGAGCTCCCCATGCGAATTCGAGTCGTTCCTGCGATCATTGTGGCAGCCGTAGTGGCCCTGTGTTTCTGGGCCATCCAGCCAGCCAGCGACCTCGCCGCGAATCCAGCAGCGAACGTTTACGTCGAGAACGATCTCAGCCCAGTCGTCACACAGGTAGACGAGTTCTTTCAGTCTCGCTGGGTCGACCTGGAACTGCAGCCCGCTGCCCGAGCGGACGACATGCTGATGCTGCGGCGTCTGTCACTGTCTCTGATGGGTACGATTCCCTCGCTTGAAGAAATCCGGCAGTTCGAGCGTGATGATGGTCCTGACCGAATGAAACGCTGGACCGCGCGCTATCTCGAAGACACGCGTTACGCCGACTACTTTGCCGAACGGCTGGCTCGATGTTTCGTGGGCGTTGAGAACGGGCCGTTCATCATTTTTCGTCGCGACCGTTTCGTGAAGTGGCTCAGCGATCAACTGGCCACGAACGAACCGTACGACAGCACGGTCCAAAAAATGGTCACGGCCGAAGGACTGTGGACAGGTGACCCGGCCTCGAACTTCATCACAGCGACTCAGGCCAACGGCAAGCTCGATCTGAACGTTCTGGCCGCCCGCTCCGGGCGGGCATTTCTGGGACAGAGTCTGGATTGTGCTCAGTGCCATGACCACTTTTTCGCCGAATGGACGCAATCGCAGTTCGAGGGTCTGGCAGCGCAGTTTGGCGAGGTCGAAGTCGGTCTTGGCGTGCATGACAAGCCGGGTCGCAAATACACGCTGCAGGATCGCGAAACTCTGAATGATCGAGATGTGGAACCGTCCGTTCCGTTTCATCCGGAGTTGCTTCCCAGCGAAGGCTCACCGCGCGAGAAGTTCGCGGTCTGGCTGACGCACGAACAGAACCGTCGATTCGACCGGGCGATTGCCAATCGTGTCTGGGGCCTGATGTTTGGCCGCCCTTACATCGCACCGGTTGACGACATGGGCGATCCACCTGAATCCGATCAGCGCGATGTGCTGGACATTCTTGCTGACGATTTCCGACAGCATGACTGCGACATCCGCCGACTGATCCAGGTGATTGCGGCTTC